>NZ_JBXAHA010000012.1:0-309785 GCF_058794615.1 Cupriavidus sp. GW823-FHT07A04 | reverse complement strand
CTGACGAACAGGGTGTTCAAGGCGAAGGAGCCTGAGGCAGTCATGGCGCCAGGCGGGATCGGAGTGGCGGAACTGGCAGCCGAGAATGAGAGTATGCACAGGGAACTGGCCCAAACGAAGCTGCTGTACGACGCAATCTAACATGTGCAACATTCTGAGGCTTTGATAGCCTTATCTGGCCTATCGTTCGTCGACTTGGCCCACCGCTATTGGGCCAAAGTACACACACCACAATTCCTCTTCCGTGGCCGCCAGTCTAACTGGTTTCGCCGTAGAGCAAGCGCCCCACATATGACTTTCTCTGCCTTGTAGCTCAAGCCACTGCTGCTCACCTTGTGAGGTTTCAATATAGCTCGCGTATTCCATCTTCGGCAACCGCCTCGGATACGCTCGACTCGACTCTGCGGAGCAGCCTTGCAGCGTGCTCTGGTTCAGCGCTGCGTTCGGCCTTTGCTCGTTTGTAGAAACGCTGGAACTCATCCATCCGCCTCTGCTGCACCCTCAGCGTAGCCGCCGCCGGTTGCGCCGTGGCACGCTTGAGCGTGCGATGCATCCGCTCGTGTCGCCCATTCAGCTCCGGGTGTCTGCGTACAATGCGCTCCGGCACGATCCCCAGCTTCAGCCACCAGATTGACCGCCGCGAAAACCCGCCACAGCTTGTGCTCAAAAAGGGCACTCCGTTGTCCGTGCGCAGCCGGTCCGGCAATCCATAGCGACAGAACAAGCGTTCGAGCGCCGCCTGCGTCCGCGCCAGTTGCGTATCGTATCGACGCTGGCAACTCAGCAGATAGCGGCTAGCATGATTCATCACCGTCAGCGAATGACACCACCGGTCATCCCCAGTCAGAAACTGGCCGCGCCCGCCGTGGCACAATCCGTCCCGCCTGCTTCAGCACGTTGTAAATGGTCGTTCGCGAGGACACCTCTTCAGCCCTGAAGCGTGCCTTCCCCAGGGCATGAGACTCGAATCGAAGAACTAACCGCAAGGCAAGTCGCTGCTATGTACCATAGCCCGCAGCACAGATCGGCTGTATCCGTTGTTGACAGGACACCCGCGCCGCTACATCCGTCCTTCAAATTGGTCATCAACTGCTCTACCCTGGTCATACACCTCCTGTCTCAGGCTGTTGTTTCCATACTTCGAACACTCCTCTCCCAGGTTAAGTCAGTTAGGCCGAATAGGCATTTGACTTGCAGCAACACGCCGACGAGACTAGCTCTATAGCGAGTAGAGAAGCTCATGATCCGATCCCATAAAATAACGTCATGACGCTACTCTCCACGTTCGCCACTGCCTTGCGGTTAGGAGACCCGCCGTCTGATGCAGTGCAACAGGCGTTTCGGATTTGACGCTTTCTATTTTTATTATCGGCGAGGCATCCCTTATCCGGTCGAGCTTTCGCTTACGCCCGAAAGTGGGACCGAGCTCTGCTCATTCAGCCAGGAATTGCAATGAATAGGTTTCTTTCTAAAAGAGATTTCATGAAGGATCTCGGTGGGCTCGCGCTTGCGGCGAGTGCCCTAGCCGCCCCTGCAGTTGTCCGAGCTCAGCAATCCAATCGATTGCGCATCGCCGTAGGCTTCGGCCTACCCAATCTTCCGGTGCGGGTAGCGCAGCAGCAGGGCTTTTTCGCTGCCCATGCGGCGAAGCTTGGCATTGTGGGATTCAAAGTGGAGCTTGTCCAACTCAGCGGCCAGAACCCTATCATTGACTCGCTCCTATCGAACCAGATCGACATGTGCATTTCCGGACCGGCCGGCATGCTAATCGCTTGGGACCGCACGCGCGGTACCAGTCGAGAGATTAATGGATTCAGCGGACTGTCAAACAACGAGTGTACGCTGCTCACAGTGGATCAGCGGATCAAGTCTATCGCTGACTTTGGTCCCAATGACAAGATCGCAATGCCTTCAACCGCCAATACGCAGGCATTCATTTTGAAGATGGCCTGCGCGAAGCAGTTCGGCGACCCGTCTCGGCTGGATAAGAACATGATCAGCCTCCCGCATCCCGACGCTGTCAACGGCATGCTGCGCGGTGGTATCGTCGCGGCCCATTTCGCCTCGCCGCCCTACGTGCAAATCATCGAAGCGGACCCACGCGCTCGCAAGTTGCTTACGTCCACCGAAGTCTTCGGAGGCCCATCTAGCTTCGTGATCGCTGCTGGTACCCGTACCTTCGCGAACGCCAACCCAAAGCTCGTGCAGGTTTTCTTGGGTGCCATCCAGGACGCGATTTTCTTCATTAAGAGCAAGTCTTCTGAAGCGGCCTCACTTTTTCTAACTCTTGAACCAACGAAAATTTTATCCCAGCCGGATTTTCAGAAAATTCTTGATGATCCGAACCAAGGATATTCAATAAACGCGTTGGGAATTATGACTTACGCCAGCTTCATGAAGAAGGTCGGGGTGCTTAGGAATGAGCTGAAGAGCATCAACGACTTCATGATCCCAGCTTCACATGCGCTGGGGAATACCTAAATGGAGACATACATGGAAATGCCAGATACACTCCTCAGGGTTGATGGAATAACGCTACAGTACAAGACGCGTGCATCACTCGTTACCGCAGCCTATCGGGTGGGGTTCAAGGTTCTTAAAGGTGATCGATTCGTACTGCTCGGACCTTCCGGATGTGGCAAGTCGACCATCCTCAAAGCGGTCGGCGGCTACGTGCGACCGGTAGAGGGCTCAATCCAACTACGCGGTCGTCCGATCAATGGCCCGGGCCCGGACAGGATGATGGTATTCCAAGAATTTGACCAACTTCTGCCATGGAAGACCGTCTTGGAGAATGTCATGTTCAGCATGATCGAAAGCGGTAAGTTTCCTAAAGAGGAGGCACGCCGACGCGCGCTCTCGATCATCGAGCGCGTAGGTCTTTCCCGCGCCACAAACGCCTATCCGCATATGCTCTCAGGCGGCATGAAGCAGCGAGTTGGCATCGCCCGCGCCATCGCGCTTGAGCCGGATATGCTGCTAATGGACGAACCGTTCGCTGCTCTGGATGCCCTTACTAGGCGCCAGATGCAGGATGAGTTGCTCCAACTCTGGAACGACAAGCAGTTCACTATGCTTTTCGTCACGCATTCAATTGAGGAAGCTATTGTCCTTGGTAGCCGTGTACTCGTACTTAGTCCCCACCCTGGACAGGTCCGCGCCGAGCTTGATTGCAGCCAGTTTGATCATTCCCACATCGGCGGATCCGATTTTCAGGATCTGCATCAAAATATCTCAAGGCTTCTTTTTGGCTCGAGAGCTACCGCTGAAGGTGAGGTTTTCCATGACTAAGAATGTTTTCAGCGCCGAATGGATCCGTCCGGATATCGAATTTGAGACACTTCCCGTTTCCCACGTTGGTGACGTGGAGCAGCGACTTGGCCTATTTGAACGAACCTGGAACAAAGGCTGGGTGCGGCGTACAGCTTTCCTCTCTCTGCTCGCCATGATTTGGCAACTTTATGCTCTGTGGCTCGACAATCCGCTGGCTTTTCCGCCTCTGAGTGAAACGGCCGCGGTGTTCTTCAACGATATAGCCACAAGGGAACTACCCTTGCGCCTCGCCACGACCCTGCAAATCCTGACTGGTGGTTATGTTGTCGGCCTCGCCATCGCCATCGCACTGACGACCGTCGCCGTCTCGTTTCGTTTTGGCACAGACATTCTAATCACATTGACGGCAATGTTTAATCCGCTGCCTGCCATTGCGCTTCTACCGCTTGCGCTCATTTGGTTCGGCCTCGGTGTTCCAAGCCTCATCTTCGTCATTACTCACTCGGTACTTTGGGCGGTCGCTCTTAATGTTCATTCCGGCTTTCTAGGCGTGAGCATGACGCAGCGTATGGTTGGTCAAAACGTTGGTCTCCATGGTATTCGCTACGTATTTAAGATACTGGTTCCTGCAGCCTTTCCAGCAATTCTTTCCGGTCTTAAGATTGGTTGGGCATTTGCATGGCGCACTCTCATTGCCGCAGAACTACTATTTGGCGTTTCTTCAAGTTCTGGAGGCCTCGGCTGGTACATCTTTCAAGCGCGTACCGTAATGGAAACGCCTCGCGTCTTCGCCGGTCTACTTACCGTGATCCTGGTGGGTCTGTTGATCGAGGGCGTGATCTTTCGCGCTATTGAAAATCGGACTGTTCGTCGGTGGGGCATGCAGGCCTGACTAAGGGTTATACCCGGCGCCCGGCAACATTTTCCCTACATTAATTCTGCGAGGGAGTTGCAAGCAACTTCCTCCTGGGTATCTTTAATTGGCTCATAGAGCTTTGACACCTCCTTTTCCCGCGCATCCGCGGGCGATGGCTTCGTACTGCTGGAATGTTATTCGAATCGACTTTCCTACGTTTCCTCGCCCTCAACGCACTCGCAACTGATCCATTCTGAGATTCAGCTTGGCAAGATTTTTTTTCTATGCCGGGCATTACGAGGCCATCCGGCGGGAACTCGTGGTCTCCTCCGTCAAACGCGATTGCCGTTCATTGTTTGGCGGATTGTGGGGGCTATATATGCCCCCATTTTTTTATTGCTGTGTCGCCAACGTGTGAAATTGATTGTCGGCAGAAATCGGAGGCAAGAAGTATGTACGCCAGCATGCCAAAGCGTCTTCGTTCTCTTCTTTTCTTTCCTGCCGAGCGAGAGTGACAGAAAGCTCCATGCATCGTTGAGGTCTGGATCGGATGGCTTGATATTCGACCTTGAGGACGCCGTTCCAGAGCATGGTAAAGACAGGGAACGGCGAAAGTCGCTTGAATTCCTTCAACAAGTCCGTAAATCCATGGACGCTGCTTTGCTCGTGCGCGTCAATAGTCTTGGCTCCGGTCATCTCTTTCAAGATCTGGCGGCGATAATACCGCATCGACCCCATGTGGTTGTGCTGCCGAAGTGCCGTAGCGTGTAAGACGTCAATAGGCTTTGCGATTTCCTGACCACATTCGAGGTCACCCTGCTGGACAACACGTGGGAAGCCGCCATCATAGTCATGGCAACCGAGTCGTCCGAGAGCGTATTTCGGCTAGGCCTGTATCGACCAATAAGCTCCGCCTTTAGACGTGACCGCAGCAAACGCCGGTGCCGTTCGCCTTTGACGAAACGTGCTTTCGGAAAACCCAGTTTGCCTGATTGATCGATCGCTGGCATCGTTGGAGTGCGTGCCAGACGGGTGAACGGCCAGCCATTATCGATAGCAGTTCTACAGAGACAAACAACGATGCACAACAATCTGCCACAGCGCCTCCGCTCCCTGCTCTTCGTTCCGGCAGATAGTGACCGCAAACTGGTTGCATCGCTGAAATCCGGGGCCGACGGGTTAGTATTCGATCTTGAAGACGCCGTGCCGGAACATGGAAAGGATGATGCGCGGGACAGACTGGTGTCCTTCCTAGAGCAGAATCGAGCGTCGATGGCGCCTGCCTTGCTGGTACGCGTCAATGGGTTGGCGTCGGGCCATATCCTGCGAGACCTGGCCGCGGTGGTTCCCCATCGGCCAAACGCGATCGTGCTGCCCAAGTGCAGGAGCGTTAGCGATGTCCATCGGCTTTGCGATTTTCTTGCCGCCTTTGAAAGCGCGCTGTTGTCCGACAGTTGGGAAGTCGCCATCATCGCAATGGCGACGGAGTCATCCGAAGGCGTGTTCGGCCTGTCGTCTTATCGCAATGCGCCTATGCGGCTGCGGGCGCTGATGTGGGGGGTAGATGATCTCGCCGCCGACCTTGGCGCTTTTTCGTCGCACGTCGGAAAGGAACTCACCGCACCGTTTTCCGTGGCACGGACGATGTGTCTGCTGGCGGCCGCGCAGGCGGGCATCGATGCCGTCGACGCGGTCACCACCAGCCTGACCGACCCCGCGCAGATCGGACAAGAGGCCGCACAGGCGAAGCGCGATGGTTTTACCGCCAAGGCGGCAGCACATCCCGATCATATCGCCCCGATTAACCAGGCCTTCATACCGCAGGAAGAGGAAGTGCGTTGGGCCAGACATGTGGTCGAAGCATTCTCCAAAGTTGGTGCTTCGGGCGTGGCAAGGCTGGGCAACGCGATGATCGACCGCCCGCATCTGCGCCTTGCACATCGAATCTTGTCCCACGTGGAGGCTTCGGAGTAGTTCAGCGCTCGTGAGAGCGAACGCTGTTTCGGCATGGAAAATCGCCTCTCTCGTCTGCGCAGCGGAGATGTACGGAACATGCCCAAGCGCGACGTTAGTGGAAGGATTTCTCACCGCCATACCATCCGTATCGGCTGGCACCCACCGGTCGGCGAGGTACGGCGGCGGCGACAGTGAGGATCACTGCAGCGCTCGATCGCCACCGATTCGGTGGGACGCGATGGAAGAATCGCGGACAGGTTGGATTGCACTTCAATGAATTACAGCCTTTGCGCGTGCAACCCGCGCTGCAGCCCACGGTCAACTTCTTCCAGCGTACTCACCCGCTCCGCCTCCACACCGACGGAGCGGGCAGTCCTGACGAAGTCCGGAGTGCTCAGCGTCGTACCGACCTGTCGACCCGGATACGCTTTGTCTTGGTGGACGCGACCGCTCCCTTGGTGCACGGCTTCTCGCAGGCCTTCATGCCTTCTCGGCATGGGCCACTCGGACCGTTGTGATGATTTCCGGATGCTGATCACGATTCCGCGCGAGTACCACCTGCTCGATGATGGCGAAACCCAACGGCGCAGCAAGTTCGCGTTCAACCGATGATGGAGTGCCATTGCGGCAATCGATATGGCCGGCTGCATCCAGTCCTGAACAGCCTTGACCGTAAGCGGCCAGCGAACCCGTCTTGACTGTGACAATCGCAGCGGCTAGGTGACGCTGGTAGCCGGCTTCCAACGATGTGGTAGCAATTCGGCGATGCTGCTGGCGCGGTGCGTTGGTAGCCGTGTGATCACGTCTTTCAGATAGGCGTACGGATCGTGACCATTGAGCTGCGCCGAGCGCACCAAACTCACGATTGCCGCGGCACGCTGTCCCGCACGCAAGGAGCCGGCGAACAGCCCGTTCGAGCGCTCATTACGAGCAGGACAACGGGCGGCCGCGGTCATGAGCTTGGTGCGCTCGGCGCAGTTGAACGGACTGGATCCACATGCGTACCTGACGGACGTGCTGACCAGACTGCCGACCCAGCGCGCTAGCGCCATCGGTGAGCTACTGCCGCACCGTTGGACGCCTGCCGCCTCCTGAGACCATACACCGTCAAGACGGCTTCGCCAGCCGCTTACTGTCCGCTTCCAGCCAGATCAGAATGCCCTCTGAAGTATCGAGTGCCACGGCAAGTCGGTCGCGTTCTACAGCGACAAGGCCAGCATCTTTCGGGTCAAAGCCAAAGGTGTCACGACTGGGCGGGACCATACGCAGTTGGGGCGCGTGCTGATCAGGTCAACGCGCTGGCCGCGCGGAAAGAGTGATCCAGGTGCTTGGTTCCACATGGCAGACAGCCAGATTGTTCAGGAAATCAATCATGAGTACAAAGTTCATGCAGATGAACGGGCATCGCCGGCGCATCCGCATGGCGTGCAGCGCTTCCCGCTGAAAGTGCTGCGCGGGCATTTGAGGATCGTCGCATCTTCGGCAAGGCGCGACGGGGTGAACTGACGCCGCCCCTGACCGGATGTCCCATATGCGCGCCGCAGTAGTCCAAGGCCTGACGCAGCACCGTATCGACACTGCGAAGCGAAATGCGGTGGCGCTCCGCCACTTCCTGACGGCTCAATCCCTCCACCCGCAGGTTCATCAGAATGCCACGATGGCGATGCGGCAGGCTCTCCAGCACGCCATCGAGCACTTTAAGGTTGGCGCGCAGTTCTACCATGACGTCGAGTCTCTGCGATGGGTCCGTCAACTGTTCCAGTTCCGTCGCGGCATCGCTGACGAAGGACCACGGCCGCCGCTGACGCAGCCGGTCCGTAGCCAGGTTGCACGCCACGCGGTACACGTAGGCCTCCGGGCTCAGGAGCGTGGCCACGGCACGCATGTCTTCCAAACGCAGCCAGGCATCATGCAGGCACTCGCCGGCCAGATCGGGACAGCCAAGATGCCGAAGCAGGCGACGGCGCAGGCGATCGTAATTCTCGACCAGCACGTCGCGGAGGACAACATGGCGGGCTCCGTCCATCATCGGTCTTGCTGCAGACGCCGGCGTTCATCGTCGGTCAGGCGCGAGAGCACGTCGGGAGTGAAGTTGCGTCCATGCCCAACGTATTGCACCCTATTCTTCGGATCGTAAGACGAGATATCCGACTGCAAGCCGGGGCGTGCCGGTACATTGGCTCCGCCACCTTCGACGGGCGCCTGCACCTCGTTGCCCGCATCGAGCGTCCGTACCGTGAAGATCGACGGCAAGGCCTGTCGTGCCGCCGAGCGCTCCCGTTGCACGGCGTCTTGTGCCGCGTTTGCGGCTTGCGACGATGCGGCACTCGCATTGGTCAACGCCCCAACACTCACTGCGGCCACGGTCGGGATGCCCGCCGACTCGCCCTTGATCTGGATATTGGCCGCGTTGACGACCTGAAGCGCAGCGAGATTCACGTTGCCCGACACACGGATGCCGGCCTCGCCCGCATCGATGGTGCCCAGCTGCGCGATCAGGTCCACGTCGCCGGCGGGGACTTCGGCGAGCGGTGCCAGCGTTGCGATACCCGCGCCGGAACTCGGAGCCTGCGGGGAAATCGCAACGATGCCCACGTCGTCGTAGGCCAGCTTCGGCGGTGTGAACAGTACCGTGGTCTTCGAGCCGCGTCCCGCGTTGATGTCGCCCCATTCCGACCAGGCGAAGATGCTGCCGCCGAAGGTCGTCATGATGCGGGACAGTCCCAGCAGCAGGCTGCCTTCGCTGAACAGACGGATGTCACCCCTCCCCTGCGTCATCACGCCGGAGGTGCTCGACGGCACCTGGCCCTGCACGCCGAGGACGATCTTGCCGCCCGGGGCCAGCATGTCGATGTTGCCGCCGAAATTGGTGCGCACCCCCGATCCGCCGAACATCGTGATGTCGCCGCTGCGCGCGATCTCGCGGCCGTTGGCATCCGTGTTGGGGAACAATGTGGCGATTATCTCGCGGCCGCGCAGGTATGAACCCACCCGGCTGCTGGCCGGGTTGTTGTACTCGCGGCCGCCTTCGCGCAGCTCAGCGTAGTACACCTCGCGCAGGAAGACCCGTTGCTGCTCTGGCGCCAGTCCGTCGAAATACGCCAGCGCTTCGGGGGTGCCGCCGACGAATCCGTAGCGTGCCTTCAGCCACGCGGCCAGTTCTGCTTCGTAGGTCTTGGCGGCGCGGCCCGGCTGGTCTGCCAGAGGCCGCCCGGCGTCGGCACGATTCGCCGGATCGCGATACGGGCGTTCGCGCCCAGCGTCAGCATGCCCTTCTGCGCTGTCAGGTCGACGATGGCGCGATTCGGGCTGTCGATGATCTTGCCGTAACTGTCCACCCGCAATCCCGAGCCGTGAGCATCGAGCGTACCGTTGATGGTCAAATCCCCCTTCGCTGCCAGACGGATCGTGCCGACCTGTGCGCCGGCGGCGTCGATATGGCCGTCCACTGTCAGGTTGCCCCCGTCCACGACAATGGCGTCCACACCGACGCCAACGACGTCTCGGTCGTTTCTGCCGGCCGCGACATCCTCTATGCCAATTTCGAGGTCGCAGGCCGCGGCACGCTGGAAGTCTCCGCCGGCAGCAACCTGCTGCAGGAAGATCGCGGCGGCATCACGTCCATCGGGCCGATCGTGCCTGGCGACACACGCCCTGGCGCCGCCATCGCCTTGATGGCGGACGCCGGCGCCTCGGGCCTGGACATGTCGGCGATCCGCGCGCGCTACCTCGCACGAGGCGCGCATCTGTCGTCGTGCCGCTGGCCTGCGCATAGTGCTCCTGCCCCAGCACGATGGATCGGGCACCGATGTCGAGCCTGCCGTCGCCCAATGCGCCCGCCATGGCGGCACCCGGCACGGCGTCCGAGCCCGTCCAGATGAACTCCCCCGCGCGAATCGATGCCACGTCACCCGCCGTGTCATAGCCATAGATGGCAGGGGTGCCGAGCACCAGCCGATTGAGGCTGGATGCATCGAGGCTGGTCGTGCCGTAGATGTTGCCATCGAGCTTGGCTGCAAGGGCGTTGGCTTCCAGACAGCCATTGGACACAAACCTGCTCAAGTGCGCCCCTGACCCCGACGAGGGAGACCGCCGGCAGGCGATAGAAGAGATGCTGGACGCCCACTATCCGCGCTATGCCCGCCTCAAGCGCAACCCGCATCGCGCATGAACACGTCGGCAGCTCCAATCTTCCCCCTGCCATCGCAAAGGCGGGCATCAATCGTCGGACGCACTCGGTTACAGCACCGCCACGCGCATGCGCTATCTGATGCTGCTGGACCGGCCGAGCCGACATCCTTTGACGGTGGCATTTAATGCTGGCGGTTAATTGCAAGAATCCGACGATTTCCTCAAATCCCTCTCGCGATTGCGTCGAACAGGCTCCTTACGTGCGAGCTGACGTGCGTCGACGGCGATTAATCCCACGCCCGATCCCTGCCCCGCCCTTGTTCGTACGCCTTAGCCTCTTGTGCCGCATGAGATGCCGCCTGCTCGAGGAGAGGCACGTGCTCCTTAGGAACGACCAGCATCGTCAAACCCAAGCCGTCTAGAGCGCGGAGAACATAGTCAAGGTGAACACCCTTCCCGTTCTCTAGCTTCGACAGCATACCCACGGAAACCCCACACGTTCGGGCGGCCTGATCGATTGGTAGGCACTGGGCAGCGCGAGTCGCGCGCACTCTATCCCCAAGATGGGAGCTCATCTTGATCGCGGCGCGGGATGGCAAGGTTGAATCTGGCAATGGTCGTGGCATATCGAGTTCAAGAAGATCAGAGCCGCGAGACAAACAGCCCTATCGTTATTTCACGAAAGTGAAATTATATCGGAGAACGTCCGCTCTCGCGCCAGTGCGAACGAATGCGAGAGCTTGATGCTGCGACGCCGTCGTTCCACCCCCGAACAAGCGTTACCGCGAGAGAAGCGCACACGACTGGTTGAGGAGCCGCAACGCTCATCCAGCGGGGTCCGCCAGGGCGGATGCGTGGCCGCCCGAAATATGATGCAGGTACCGAGCACGAAGTCGGCGACACGCGTAGCAAGGCCTCGCCTGTCGGTGCGCGGAACCGCAAGCAGGCTGGTCGGCGCATTTGACCTCGCCGGGAACCGCGACCTTGACTTCCGGCAGGCCCCTGTAGATTGGATCTACGTTCACCACGTAGGTCACCTGATGTCAGCGCATCCCACCCAGCTCAACCTCTTTGATGAAATTGTCCGCGCGGCCGTCGCTCGCCCGTTGGTCCTCATGGCGTGCTCTACCACGAAACTCGATCGCCCTGCTCCGGCCATGGGCCTGTACCGCGGCGTCATGTATGAGACCTTCCGCGCTCACGTACAGGCGGATGCGCAGCCCGATGTGATCATTCTCTCCGCGCAACACGGCTTCATTCGGCCAGACGCGGAGATTGCCCCCTACGATGTCCGCATGACTGCGGATCGCTCGGCAGCCATGATTTCCGATCTGCCCACCGCGATGGCCGGTGCGGCTTGGCCTGACCAGGTTGGCCCCGTGTTCCTCGCCGGCGGCGTGCACTACCGTCGTGTGATGCGTGCTGCGGTCGAGCGGCTTGCAAACATGGGGATCCAGCGCTTGCCAACGATCATGGAAGCCAGCGGCGGCATCGGCATGCAGCGCTCGCAGTTGGGCCGGTATCTCGATAGCCTCGCCGTACAGCTTTCCGAGGAGATCGGGCGTCATCCCAACGACCAACCCTACTTTCGCCGCGCCGGCCAATTCGCCATGAACGATCGCGTTATACATTCCTATCGGCACCTGCCAGGTATCCCGCCCAGATGGGCGACCATCAAGGGCCTGTTTCAAGGGCTCTGCGGTATCACTGCCGAGGTCGACGTCGAGGAAGTAACAGGAAACCGCTCTCATATCGTTTCCCGTTGGGTCGGCCTGCAGAATCTCCAGCCAAACCTATGACAGTCATTAACCTGCAGTTGGAAGCCAACACCCTCGCTGCACTCGGAAGCCCCTCTCAAACGGGACCCTATATGGAAATTGCCACAGCATTTCCCCTAAACGCCTACAGCTCAGCCGGGATACAGGGGTCATAGCACGCTATCGTTATTCGGAAGCCTGTGCTTATCCGATGTAACCGTTTCCAGGCTGCGCTCCAGCAAGGTCAAGTCATCACGAAGCAACTGAAGAATCGCCGACGGCCCTGGGGAACTCAACTTGCGGTTGGCCGGAAGTTCGACCGAACTCAGGGCCATGTCTGCGATCTGTGCGGCTACATCTTCCATAGACACCTGTCCTTCGGGATTGAACCACCACGCAGTCCAATTGCACATTCCGATAATGGAGAACGCTGCAACCCTGGCGTCGACGACTCGGAATTTTCCTTGGTCAATACCGAATTCGATGGCGTGCCGAAACTGTTCGAGGACAGCACGGCGGGATTGTTCTGCGAGTTTGCGCTGCTTCGAAGGCAGATTGTGTTCATTGCGCTCTACAACCCGGAATTGCAAAGGGTGGGTCAAAATCAGCGTGGCATGACGCAAGACCAGATGTCGAAGGATGCCAGACGGTGTTCGCATTTCTTCCGGCACGGCTTCGGTTGCAAGGTGCGCAGCCGTACGCGTTACCGACGTCGTCAGTTCTTCCAGGATGCCTTCCTTGCTCTTGAAGTAGTAGTACAACGCCGGACGGCTAACCCCTAATGCATCAGCGATGTCATTCAACCCGGTGCCATCGAAGCCGCGTTCGATGAAGAGACGAGTTGCCACCTCCAGAATCGAGTCCCGCTGTGCGTCGCTCTTGGTCTGTGTCTTAGCCATGGGTATCCAGATTTTTTTGACGCATGCGTCGAGAAGCCCTACACGATAAAGCATACGCCGGGTTGGGCGCCACTCTCGCGCCGCTTGGTCGGGTTATCAGTGCACTAGACGTGGATTATTAGACACTTTATGCGCTATCGACGAAAAGTTTACTCTCGCGTCGAAAAATGGACTATTCTGTAAAAAAACGGAGTAGACGATGACAAGTTCCCAGACGCCCCGCACAGCCATGGCTGCGGCCTCGGGGCCCATTGCAGGCTTTCTGAATACAGACTGGAACCCCCGGGATGTCCCGCCGGGTACTGTTACGCGCAATGTCGTCTTACGCACCGAAGACGGTGCAGCAACGGGCGGCTCGCTCTATGCGATGGGCCAGCCTGACACGGTGGTGTGCATCATGCACCCGCGGGAATTCATGGCCTGCCACTACCTGATTCCTGACATTGTCGAAGCGGGCTACGCTGCATGGTCCCAGTCGCCGCGCTCCGTGGGTAACGACCAACGGCTGGAGCACGAGTTTGCGCTTTACGATGTAGCGGCTGGTGTGCGTTTCCTACGCGAAGCAGGTTTTCGCCGTATCGTGCTGCTGGGCAACTCCGGGGGTAGTGGTCTGTATAGCCTCTATGTGCAGCAGTCCAATGCCGCGCCGGACGCTCGTATCGCAAGAACACCAGGCGGCCGACCAACAAAGCTTGCAACCGCTTTACTGCCGGCAGTGGACGGCTTTGTGTTTGTCGCACCGCATCCTGGACAAGGCGCATTACTGCAGGGTTGTATTGACCCCGCGGTGACAGACGAGAGGGATCCCCTCTCAGTTGACCCGGAGCTCGATGCATTTTCGGCAGCAAATGGCTCCGCGCCCTCTCCTCAGTCCTCGACATATCAGCCTAGTTTTGTTGCACGTTACCGCGCCGCCCAAGCTGCCCGCGTCCAGCGAATCGACGAGCTAGCCAAGTTGATGATCGCCGAGCGCATGGACGCCCGCGATCAGGTGAAACGGAATCCTGCAACCGTCAGTGAAGCGGTGAGGAGGCGCGCTGCCCATACGCAACTGTTCACCGTCTGGCGCACCGATGCAGATCTGCGTTGCTTTGATCTCTCGCTGGACCCCTCCGATCGTAGGTATGGATCGTTGTGGGGCTCGGATCCGTACGCCTCCAACTATGGTTCGGTCGGCTTTGGCCGGGTCTGCTCGCCCGAGGCGTGGTTGTCCACTTGGTCAGGACAAGCATCGAATGCGGCACTTTCCCTAACCGCGCCCTCCATACACCAGCCGACTCTGCTGATCGAATACACCGCAGACCAAGCGTGTTTTCCGACGGTGGTTGCCGACATCTTCAACAGCATTGGTACGACGCAAAAGCAACACCGGCGCGTTCGTGGCGACCATCACGGCCGCTCGCTGGCCAAGGGGGAAGAACCAGGCCGCTACGTGGCAGGCCGTCTGCTGCAGGACTGGCTGCGCGAAACCTTCTCGCACTAACGCAATCGACCCAGTTTGATTTGGAGACACAACGATGCATGCAAACACCTCCCCGCAGGATGCTGCCCAACTGCGCTTGCACGGGGTTGATCACACTGCCCGGCCTACGTGGCGACTGAAGGAAACGGTGACGTTCTATCGTGACGTGCTCGGGCTTCCACTGATCCACACCATCTCGGCGCGCGGCTGGGGTCCGGCCACGCATCCGGACTTCCTGCACTTCTTCTTCGACAGTGGCAATGGCAGCACCATTGCGTTCTTCTACTATTTGGGCAGTAACGAACCAGAAGCGCTTGAAGGTCGCGCTGCTCGTGCGCCGTTCCCGGACGACCATGTTTTTGACGCCACCCACACAGCTTGGCTGGTCGACACGCAGGAAGAACTATTGGCGTGGAAAGCACGACTCGAGGCTCGCGGGGTTGTAGTGTCGGCTGAAACAGCTCACGAGGTCATCGAATCGATCTACTTCCGCGATCCGAACGGATACTTCATCGAGATCACGCGCAAACTGCGACCACTCGAGCCATTGGACACACGCGACGCCAATGCAACGTTGACTGCCGCAATCCAGCTCGAGGATGAAGCACGCGCCAAGCAATCGCGCGTGACCTCGATCGACGACATCTGGGTGAGGAAAGCTGAAATCCTTGGCTGCAGCCTGGAGCTTTCCCAGGGGGAATGTCAAGCATGAGCAAGCCCGTCCTGCGCATCTTTGTCCTCAACGTTCCCGAGTTCGCGTCACTCAAAGAAGCGGCCCGCGGAATGCCTGCATGCCAGATCAGCAATGTCGGCGACTATACGGTGATCTCAGCGAGCGAGCCTCTCGAATTTGGTCGGCGCGCGCTGGGCCTGAAGCCCGCAGTGTGGTATGGCCTCTTTACCGGAGGAATCGACGGCACGATCGAAGAGTTTGGCCGAGACACCGTGCGCATTGCACCACGTCGTCGTCGCGAATCAGTGTGACGGCAGAGGCAAACATGACACTCAAGCATTTCCCCATCGAAGGCGTCGCATACTGTGGCGACGCCGACGCGAAAAAATATGTCGCAAGTGGAGCGTGGATAGACGACACACTTGGAAACGCACTGCGCAAGGTGGCGCTGCGCGCGCCAGACCGCCTCGCTTTCATCAGCGATGAACGATCCATTACGTTCCGGGAACTCGACGAGCAAAGTGAGCGACTCGGTGCTGCGCTGCATCTGCTGGGCCTGAATCCCGGCGATCGGGCCATCTTCCAGATGGGCACCACGATCGAAACGGTCGTTGCACTGATGGCCTGCTACAAGGCAGGCGTAGTTCCGGTTTGTGCGGTCCCGCAATACCGTGAAGTGGAGATCGGTCACCTCTCCGATCAGTCCGAGCCGCGTGCGTATTTCGTTCAAGCTGACTTCAGTGCTTTCGACCTATGCGAGTTCGCGCGCACGATGGCGCAACGCCATCTGTCATTGCAGCATCTGGTCGTGGCGCGGGGCGAACCGAGCACCGACCAGGGGACGCACAAGGAACATGGTCTAAACGCCCTGATAGAAGCGGTTCCCTATGCAAAAGCCCGGGAAGTGCTAGCCGAGGTGTTGATTGGTAGCGGCGATGTACTGAGCTTCCAACTCTCTGGCGGCACTACCGGCGTGCCCAAGATCATTCCGCGCTTTCACGCGGAGTACATCGGTCACGCCCTGGCTTGCATGCGCCTGCTCGGGCAGACCGAACACAGTCGGGCTATCTGGTCACTGCCTCTCCTGCACAATGCCGGCCAAGTCTATGTGTTCGTCCCGGTTATCGCCGCAGGCATGTCCGCGGTGCTCATGCCGCGGGTGGACATCCCCCGGATGCTTGACCTAATTGAGCTTCATCGCGTCACGCATGGCATGTCGGTCGGACCTGTTGCACCGCAGATGATCGCATATACGGACGTCCGCAAGCATGATCTGTCATCACTCGAGCTATTCGGCACGATGACCCGATCGGGTGCTCTCGAGACTCACCTCGGTGTACCGTGTTTTAACCTGTATGGCACCACCGAAGGATTGCTATTGGGCGCTGGAGCAAAGCTTCCCGCTGCGGTCCGACACCAAACACAAGGCCTTTCTGGTTGTCAGGACGATGAGATTCGCGTGCTGGTGCCAGGCACCGATGACGCTCAGACGCCGGGCACACCGGGTGAACTCTGCTTCCGTGGCCCGTCGACTCTACGCGGGTACTTCAAGGCCTCCGAAGCGACGGCCCAAACCGTAACTGCAGACGGCTTCGTCCGTTCGAGCGATCTGGTCACAGAGCACTTCATTGAAGGCATTCGCTGCTTCGCTTTTGAAGGCCGCCTTCGCGACAATGTCAATCGTGGTGGCGAAAAGATCGGTTCCGAAGAGGTCGAGGCTTTTGTAAGTCGACACCCTGCTGTTGCCGACGCCAAGCTTGTCCCGATGCCGGATCCTGTGTACGGAGAAAAGGGGTGCGTGTACCTCATCCTGCGGGCAGATCATGAGGCCCCAACCCTGTTAGAACTAGCTGCATTCCTGGTTGAACAGGGGTTGGCCAAGTTCAAATGCCCTGAACGCATTGAAGTGGTTGATGAATTTCCGGTTACCCGTGTGGGCAAGGTCGACAAGAGCGCGCTCCGGACGATGATCGCCCGCAAGCTCGAGCAGGAAGCCGAGCCTCGCGCAGTTGCAAGGACGTCCGCATGACAAGCACTGAATTCGTACTGAACTGTGTGCCACTCTCAGTCCGTCGTCGCGTCAAATGGGGGGAATGCGACCCTGCGGGCGTGGTCTACACGCCGACCTTCTCAGAGTACGCGATCTCAGCGGCCGAACTGTTCTATGAATACCTTTTCGATGGACGTCCGCAGCGGACCAAGGACGAGCTCGGATTCGGAACGCCCACCCGTGCCTTGGAGTTCGATTTTCGCCGTTCATTGTGGCCCGATGAATTGTTTGACATTGAGGTATCGGTCGAATCCATCGGCTCCCGCACCTACACCCTCGCTATGACAGCGCGCATGAGCGAGGGAGGAGCGATCGCTTTCGTTGCTCGACTGACACCAATCTGTGTTCGTCGAGGGACACGCGAAGGGATTCCACTTCCTGCAGCTCTTAGGCTGGCACTGCAAGAGTATCAGCGTGCCTGCCGGGAGGCCTCATCCACCGAACAGATTGCGAAGGCTTAATAATGACCACCCGCACCTACCGCATCGGGCAGATCGTGCCCAGTTCCAACACCACGATGGAAACCGAGATCCCGGCGATGCTCCGCGCGCGGGAAGAGATTCTGCCAGAACGTTTCACCTTCCATTCCAGCCGGATGCGCATGCATCGCGTGGTACGAGAAGAGCTGGAAGCCATGAATCGTGAAGGCCTGCGTTGTGCTGCCGAGCTTGCGGACGCGCGCGTCGACGTGATGAGTACCGCCTGCCTTGTTGCGATCATGGCAATGGGTCCAGGCTATCACCGTCAAGTGGAGCAGGACCTTCTGCGCATAGCACGCGAGAATCACTGTGCAGCCCCTGTCATGACCTCGGCGGGGGCTCTCGTAGCGGGCCTGAAAGCAATGGGGGCGCGTCGCATCGCACTGATGACGCCTTATATGAAGCCATTGACCGAGGCAGTCGTCAACTACATCGAACACGAGGGCATTGAAGTCCTTGATGCAATTTCCTTCGAGATTCCGGACAACCTCGAAGTTGGACGTCGCGATCCCATGGCGCTGCTTGACGATGTGAAACGCCTGAACACCGCCGACGCCGACGCGGTCGTTTTGTCGGCGTGCGTCCAGATGCCCTCGCTCCCTGCCATCCAGGCCGCGCAGGACATGATCGGGCTGCCTGTTACTTCGACCGCTGTTTGCACGGTCCGCCAGATGCTGGAGCATCTCGGTCTTGCGGCGACCGTACCGAATGCCGGTGCTCTACTTGCCCCGAAGAGCGAAGAAGTCTCAGCCCGTTACGCCTGAATCTGCATTACAGAGGAATATTATGAATGTCGTCGTTATCGGAGGCGGGCCCGCCGGCCTCTTCCTATCCCTGTTGCTCAAACAACGGCATCCCGAAGACCGCATAGTCGTGCATGAGCGCAACCAGGCGGGTGCCACCTATGGCTGGGGTGTCGTTTTCTCCGATATTGCATTGTCCTTCCTGAAGGACGCAGACCCTGCCTTCTTCGAGAAATTCACGGCACACCATCAGCATTGCGACCATATGGAGGTCGTCCACAAAGGGGTGCCAGTCCAACTGCGCAATAACCATTTCTCGCGCACATCGCGCATCGACTTGTTGCGTGTCCTGCAGGAAGCTTGCTCGGAGGCGGGAGTCGAAATCATCTATGGCAGCAATGTCACTGATCCCTCCGAGTTCCCGGACGCTGACATTGTGGTCGCGTCTGACGGCGTCAACAGTGATGTCAGAACCCGACTTGCGGGACATTTCAAGCCAAGCTTCGATATCCGTCGTAACAAATTTGCTTGGTATGGTACTCACCACCTGTTCCATCCTGTCTCGTTGATCTTCCGCGAGACCCAGTATGGCGTCTTCATCGCGCACGCTTATCAGTACAGCGAGTCGCTGTCGACGTTCCTTGTCGAGGTGGATCCCGATACCTGGCAGCGTGCGGGACTGGATAAGGCGACGGAGGACGAAAGCCGCGCATTCTGCGAAAAGGTATTTGCCGACGACCTGGGCGGTCAGCCTCTTCTGGGCAATCGATCGAATTGGTTCCAGGCAAGCGTCGTGCAAAACGAGCATTGGTCCTATGGAAACGTAGTCCTGCTGGGCGACGCACTCCGTAGCGTGCATTTTTCCTTGGGTTCGGGAACACGCATGGCAATGCAAGACGCCATTGCTTTGTGTGATGCGGTTTGTGCCCATCGTGAGGACGTGCCTGCAGCGTTCCGAGCCTTCGAGGAAAGCCGCCGCGACGCATCCGCAAAGTTCCAGGACGCGGCACGCAGAAGTCTGGACTGGTATGAGTCTGTAGCCCAAAAGATGGAAATGGATCCAGTCGCATTCGCGTATGACTACATGCTTCGCACCGGCAGGGTTTCTTACGAAGACCTACGCAAGCGGGATCCGGAATTCATCGCGCGGGTGGAGGCCGGCGGCTTTGCCAAGCCACTAGCCGATCCGGCCGCCGCATAGCGACACAAATGGTTGGACGCGCAAGCCGCAGCATAGCGGCTGCACATCCATCACGACTAGGAGACAAAATGAGCGCCCCCTTCATCCCCCGCAAAGCGGCAGGCTCAGCCCTGTCACGCACCACCCTCAACGTGCGTGAATTCATCGATGCGGCACCGCTCTCGCGCGTGCAGTTCCGCATCATTCTTCTGTGCTTTTTGATTGTTGCGCTGGACGGCTTCGATATCGCAATCATTGGGTTCCTCGCCCCTCATATCCGTAGCGAATGGTCGTTGTCCATGGTTGCGTTGGGGCCGCTGTTCTCCGCTGGCCTGTTAGGTCTAATGACTGGCGCCTTCCTCTGTGGGCCATTGGCGGACCGCATCGGCCGACGTCGTGTACTGATCCTCTCGGTGGCCTGGTTCGGTGCTGCGTGTGCGGCCTCCGCGGTGGCACCGGGCATTGCCACATTGATCGCTCTGCGCTTCCTCACCGGGCTCGGACTGGGTGGCGCGATGCCAAATGCCATTACATTGACAGCAGAGTTCAGTCCTTCTCACCGCCGAGGCACGTTGTTGACGGTGATGTTCTGTGGGTTCTCCTTGGGCTCTGCGGTTGGCGGCCTGGTCACAGCCCATCTGATCGACAATGTAGGCTGGCGAGGGGTACTGGCCATGGGCGGCCTACTCCCACTTGTGCTAGTGCCGGTCCTGGCCCTGGCATTGCCAGAATCCGTGCGGTATCTGGCGACGCGAGACGGCATGCAACGCCGGATCGCGGCCATCCTGAAACGCATCAATCCGCGCGGCATCGAAGACAATCAGCAGTACATCGCCGACGAGCCGGAGGACCCGGGGTCTCCAGTTGCCCAACTGTTCGGGCCGCGTTACCGAAACGGGACACTGTGGCTATGGCTATCGTTCTTCTGTAGCTTGCTACTGCTCTACCTGATGATCAACTGGCTGCCGATTCTGGTACAGCGCAGCGGACTTTCGCTCAAGGATGCGTCAATGCTTGCGGGGCTGCTACAGGGCGGTGGAGTGGTTGGCGCAATCGCGCTTGGTGTGCTCCTGGACCGGTTCGACCCATATGTTGTGGTGGCTGTTGCGTTTGTTCTTGGTGGAGTCGCGGTCGCCTGTCTTGCTTCGACGGTTACGCCTCTGGCAATGGCTGTGGCAATCTTTGTTACCGGTTTTTGTGTAAGCGGATCACAGGTGTGCGCGAATGTGTTGGCGTCCGCCTTCTACCCAACTTCGAGCCGTGCAACCGGTGTGGCATGGGCACTCGGGATCGGGCGCGTCGGAGCCATTACAGGATCTCTCGGCGGCGCCCTCATGTTGTCGGCCGGCTGGAGTAATAGCACCCTCTACCTTCTACTGGCGATACCGGCGACTGTCGCGGCAGTCGGCATTTTTCAGACAGGGCGCATGCAGCGCGTGAACAAGACGCTTGACAATCTCGCACCAGCACGCGAACGAGCATTGGCTGCCACTGCTGGCCAAACGCGATAGCAAAGAACCGACATCCCAGTAGTCATCGATGAAGGGGCGCGTTGATAGCGACGCCGGCCAAGGCCGCACGACTTTGATCAACGCCTTCGACAAGCCTTAGTTGCCAATTTACTTGGAGTTGCCATGAACACTTCTATTGCTCTGCGTCCGAAAGAAAATCAACCAGGTTATGAGGTCAGTCCGGAAGAATGGAGGGTCCGGGTGGACCTTGCTGCGGCCTACCGGCTGGCACGGCTCGAGGGCTGGGATGATCTCATCTACACCCACATCACTGTGCGTGTGCCCGGGAAGGACGAGCATTTCCTCATCAATCCGTTCGGACTTGCATTCGAAGAGATTAATGCCTCCAGCCTTGTGAAGGTGGACCTGGATGGTGCCATCGTCGGAGATGCTGCGGCCGAGGTGAATGGCGGCGGGTACACCATCCACAGTGCTGTACACGCCGCGCGACACGATCTGAATTGTGTGATGCATCTGCATACAAATGCAGGAATCGCAGTATCGATGCTCGAATGTGGGCTGCTGCCGCTGTCGCAGCATGCGATGTTGTTCCATGACCGTCTCGGCTATCACGAGTACGAAGGCCCTGCTCTCGGCCTTGCCGAACGCGAGCGCCTGATCGCTGATCTGGGGTCCCATAGCGCCATGATTCTCCATAACCATGGTCTGCTTACCGCCGGGCATACGATCGCAGAGGCATTTGTACGCATGTCCTATCTGCAGCGAGCATGCGTGACGCAGCTCGATGCCATGGCCACACAAGTCAAGCTGAAACAACCTAGCGCGGCGCTGGCCGAGACTACGGCTCGTATTCACTCCGAAGA
This sequence comes from Cupriavidus sp. GW823-FHT07A04, assembly GCF_058794615.1. Taxonomy (NCBI): domain Bacteria; kingdom Pseudomonadati; phylum Pseudomonadota; class Betaproteobacteria; order Burkholderiales; family Burkholderiaceae; genus Cupriavidus; species Cupriavidus sp. GW823-FHT07A04. The sequence goes on along the minus strand of NZ_JBXAHA010000012.1, from coordinate 287,991 downwards.
TGTCGTTCCGCTCGGCCATCGCGAATGGCCGGCAATGCTCCGCCGTCTGAATCGCGAGCTGCCTGGCTATGACACGTGATCAACGCCTCATCGTCATCCGGGACCCGATTCTAGGGTGCATTCCCGAGGATGTGACTCAGTTACTGATGCTACGCGGCTATGCCCCTGTGCTGGTCACGCCGGAGGAATTCATTTGCGCGTCGGCAAGCCTGCTTGACACAGGCGAGGTGGTCGTCTGCGGCGTGTCCGTACGGTTTGACAGACGTTTGATGGATCGGATGCCACGGCTCAAAGCCATTGTCTCCGCTGTCATCGGCACGGACGCCATTGATATCGACGAAGCAAAGAGTCGCGGAATCCACGTTGCGAACAGCCCAGCTATCGAGACCTCTGAAAGCATGGCCGAAGCTACTGTTCTGCTCATCTTGGCTTGTTCTTTCGATCTGCGTACCCGCATGCGCGAGTTCGACAATGATTGGAGTCGGCCGGCGCGACCCACAGGCCGAACACTGATGGGAAAGACTATTGGTCTCCTTGGATTCGGCCGGACCGCGCGTGGAGTCGCTCGGCGCCTCACCTCATGGGGTGTTGAGATCTTGGCGTTCGATCGAGGCAGGCAGTACGAGGAAGAAAAGGTGAAATGCGTTCCCCTCGAGATATTGCTGCGCAACAGCAACATCGTCAGTTTGCATTTGCCGCTGACCCCGGAGACAGAGATGTTCCTTGATCGGGAACATCTTTCCATGCTGCCGGACGGCGCTATTGTAGTGAACACCGCGCGCGGCAAGCTTATTGACGAACAGGCATTGACAGACGAGGTTCAGTCCGGCCGCATCAGAGCGGTCGGACTGGACGTATTTACAAGCGAACCGCCAACCAAGACCGCCGCCCTGGAACTCGGCGAGGCATCGATATTGACGCCCCATGCCCTTGGCCACACTCAGGAATCCTTCAATGCGCTGTCGCGAATGGCAGCAGAGAACGCCGACTGTGCCTGTAAAGGCTTACGAATACCGTACCTAGTCAATTAAGCCGAATACGAGACCAGAAGAGACTGGTCCACCACCAAAAGGAGACATTCAAGGTGCTTACTGTCAAACGAGTATCACTCGTGCTGGTGTCGCTCACCCTTGCCTTTCCGGCGGCTGTCTTCGCCGAGAAGACCGATTATCCGATGAAGCCTCTGACGTGGATTGTTGGTTACCCGCCAGGCGGAGGTATCGATTTCCTGGCACGCACCGTGGGACGAAAGATGTCCGATCAACTCGGTCAGGCTGTCGTCGTGGAAAACCGTGCCGGAGCCGCAGGGATTGTCGGAGCGAGTGCTGTTGCCCGGGCCGCTCCGGATGGATACACGTTCGGAAGCCTAGGAAATGGCGAGCTCGTATTTAATCAGATGCTCTACAAGAAGCTGATCTATAACCCGCAGAAGGATTTTGTGTCTGTGGGGCCGGTGGCCAAGATTCCCTTCCTGCTCGCCGTCAATTCCTCTCTACAGGTGAAGTCGGTCAAGGAGCTGGTCGCGTATGCCAAGAAGAACCAGCTTCAGTATGCGTCGGGAGGCATCGGCCATCCCAACCATCTAATGATGGAGCTATTCAAGGAGAAGGGAAATTTCGATATCGGGAACATTCCTTACAAAGGAATGGCACCTGCGCTGCAGGATTTTCTGTCTGGACAAGTTCCCGTGATGTTCATCGACCTGGCAACGGCGATTTCGCAGGTGAGCACGGGACGTTTCCGTATCCTCGCAACCACGACAAAGGAACGGCTCGAAGCCTTACCTGACGTTCCCACAATGATCGAAGCCGGGATCCCCGACTTTGACATTTATGCGTGGCAGGCGATTGCCGTTCCGGCCGGCATACCACATCCGACGGTTGATCGACTCAACCGAGCACTTCAAGCTTCCCTGCGCGATCCGGAAGTGCAGGCTGCATTCAAGAAGGCAGGCATGCAGCCGATGCTTGGTGACGCCCGATTCTTGGATCGACTGATTGAAACAGACCGCAAGTACTGGGCGCCTGTCATAAAGTCGCTGCGCATTCAGCTTGACTAGATTATTCGCTATTGTTCCTGGTTGTATCTCGTCGATTTTTCGATGGGTCATTGGTTCAAAAATATAAAAGCCATTTGGAGGAGATAAAGATGAACCTAAAGCGACTGTTAGCAATCCCCGCGGCCTTGCTGCCATTGACGATATTCCCCTCGCTGGCACAAGCCCAGAGCAACGTCATCCTCTACGGTGTAGTCGACTCTGGTGTCGCCTGGGTAAATGGGGTCGGCGCGAACCGAAACTCGGCTGCCTTCGTTCCGAACCTTACCGGAACAGTACCTTCCCGTTGGGGGATGCGGGGAAGCGAAGATCTTGGTGGAGGCAATAAGGCGATCTTCTGGCTGGAGTCGGGTTTCGGCACGGATACGGGTGTTTCCGGCCAGGGCGGTCGCATTTTCGGTCGCCAAGCATTGATCGGACTCTCTGGGCAATGGGGTCAAGTTGCATTCGGTCGGCAATCCACCATGCTGTTCTGGGCGATGGCGGAACCGGATATGCTTGGACCCAATATTTTCGGGTCTTCATCGTTCGACACTGGCATTCCCAATGCACGATCTGATAACACCGTCTCCTATAAGGGGACCTTTGGGGGGCTAACCGCCGGTGCCACCTATAGCTTCGGACGGGACGTTGTGAATGCGGGTCCGAGCCCGGCTGGTACAAATTGCGCTGGAGAACTCCCATCTGATTCTCGGGCATGCCGGGAATGGTCTGCTCTTCTGAAGTACGACGCGGCTACATGGAGCGTGGGGGTCGCCTACGACTCGCAGCGTGGGGGACCGGGCGCATTTGGTGGCCTCACAAGTAGCTCACTGACTGACGATCGTCTATCGGTAAACGGGTACTTCATGTTGGGACAGGCGAAGATCGGCGGCGGTTGGCTACGTCGCGACAATGAAGGAATCCCGACGCCAATCAGCGACCTCTTTTATTTCGGCGCTTCCTATCCCGTGACGCCGTCGTTCAACGTCGACGGCGAAGCCTTCTATCAGAAGTACCATAACAATGCGAACAAAGCTTGGATGCTCGCCGCTCGGGGCACATACCTGTTCTCGAAGCGAACCTCTGTGTATGGCACAGTGGGATATATCGTCAATAGCGGACAGTCCGCACTGTCCGTCAATATCGGGCAGGCAGGCTACAACCCTGGCCCTGGCGGCAATCAGTTTGGCGCCATGATCGGGGTCAAGCAGGTCTTCTAGCAGGCTACTTGCCGGTAGCCTCGTGCTGGTACCCGGACGCTCGCGCGGAACAGACATCTCCTTCGTTCGTATGTCCGGTCGCCGGCCAGAAACCCTGTACAACCATCTACACTGCCTAGGATACCCGCTATGGATCTCGCTTCCCTGCAATATTTTCTGCGTGTGGCCGAACTCGGTAGTATCAACCGCGCCGCGGCGGACTTGGGGTTGTCGCAGCCTGCGCTGTCGCGCAACATTGCGTCGCTCGAGCATCAGATTGGGACTTGCCTCTTCACGCGCAGACGGGACGGCGTGACGCTCACCGAGGCGGGACACCTGCTCGCTGACAGATCGCGCCCCTTACTTGGTCAGTTTTCCCTGATCAAAGAAGAGGTCGGGCAAATGGCCGCCGGTCACCTGACCATTGGGTTGCCGCAAGCGTGGAAGCACGTATTTACCATTTCGTTCATTGCACAGTTTGTCAGGCAATATCCGGGCGTAGCGGTGAGGATTCATGACGGGGTCAGCAATACCTTGCGGGAGTATCTTGCCGCAGGGACGCTTGACTTGTGCATTATGCCGTTCGAGCCGTTGGCACTTGATGGATGCGCCCAGACGCCACTGGTCCGTGAGCCGATGATCGCCATTGGCAATGTGACAGCCGGCTTCCAGCCCACCGAAGAATTGTCGTTGACCACGCTCAGCGAGGCGGCGTTGATCATGCCGGGACGAGCAAATGTCTTGCGGCAACATGTTGAGAAAGCCTTCATCAGCAAGGGAATGCGAATGAGAATGCTGTTCGAGCCATTTACCCAGGACCTTTGCATAGAGTGCGCAAGGGTCGGCCTAGGCATCGCTATCACACCTGCATCCTCCTTACAGGGCTATGCAAATCCCGAGAGTTTGACCTGGGCGCCGCTCAAGGGGTTGTACGCCACATGGTCATTGCACGAGAACGAGGCCCGTGCTCATTCAGAAGCGGTGCGGGCGGCCAAGCATTTGATCACCAGTATGTTCAGCCGGCAGGAGAAATTGTGGTTCGGCGCTGAGCTTGTTTCAGCACCTTCGTCCTCCCTCACAATTCCGAGCAAGTCGACGCAACCGCAAACTGTATCTGAAACAGCCTTACTGTGAAGGGCCAATTTTCCGCATATTGTTGCGTCGAATCATTCTTCCCTTTCTGGATTCCCACTCTTCGGAGAATCCATTGGGGAGTCGAAGTAGCTCCGTCACTTTAACCTAAGTTAAAGAAAATTGGTGTCATTCTTATTTTTGTAAAATCTGTCATTATTAGATTGGCGATTGTTATACGAATTTTTGATAACCGTCATGTCAATGCAACATTATTCAATCTGCAGGAAGCCATCTACCATGAAATAGTGATTTGGGTGAGCGTGCCGACAGACAGGATCCGGGCGACACAATTAAATCAATATCACTTCTCATAAATCCAAGCGTTCAGAAAAACTTTTTACGGTTTAAAACGATGGATTTTTACATAGCTCTATAATGCAGGAGCAGTAAATGCTGACTTTCGAATCCAAAATGTCGTCCGCCGCCGTTGTGCCGGCTTTCATCAAACAGCTTCAATACTGCAAGCTGAAGCCCACGGAAACGGTGCTGTTCCTGACGGATGATTCCAGCCCGCGGGAAATCGTTGATGCTGGACTTGCAGCTTGCACCAGTCTTGGCAGCGCCAGTTACGAAGTCCACGTGCCCAGCGGCCCGGATGTGCGCTATGTGGGTGCCAATCCGTATGAGGCCCCTGGTCTTCTCGAGGCCTTTAAACGGGTTGATCTTGTAGTGTCGTTCGTTGTTGGATTTTTCTCGGGCTGGGAGCGTGCCGTCCGCGAATCCGGTGGGCGCATCCTGAACATCTTGGACGTGCCATGGATGTTACTGAAGCTCCAGGGCAACGAGGATTTCAAGCGCGTTGCGCTCGCCGCTCGAAAGCAGGTTGATGCCACCAAGACCATTCGTGTTACCAGTGTTGCTGGTACGGATTTCTCCTATGACGTTGACCATGGCGCTCCGAGTCTCTGTCACTACGGGGCGGCGGACGAGCCGGGCCACATGGATGAGTGGGGCCAGTGCATGATGGGTGCATTCCCGGTTGATGGATCGGCGAACGGAACTGTGGTCATCCAACCCGGCGACATCTGGGCGCTTCCCTACATGAGAATCGTGCAAAGCGAGATCAAGGTGGACATTCGTGAGGGCTTTGTACGGAATATAACCGGCGGTCTTGATGCACACCTTTTCCGAGCCTGGCTCGATGAGTGCAAGACCTCGAAAGAAGACCTTGATCCCTACGCTGTTTCGCACCTGGGTTGGGGCATGAATCCTAATTCTTCATACCACGACGTGGTGAACTTCGAGCACAAGATGGATCACTTGGTAGCCGCAGTTCGTGGCTTACCGGGCAGTTATCTGTTCTCGACAGGGCCGTCACACAAGCGCAAGACAAAGGGGCACATCGACATGCCGTTGCTGGGATGCACTGTCATGCTCGATGGCCGCACTGTGATTCAGGACGGAAAGATCATCGATCCAGAAATGAAAGTGTAACGCAATACTATGGGCAGCCATCGAGGCTGCCTTGTTTTCACTTCTACGCCACAGGGCTCGCTGAGATTGCGATCCGAATACCTCAAAACAACGAGATTCCCATGAAGACAGAATTTATTAAGAAAATGTGCAGGATTGCCGTGTTGTTGGCTGTGGCGACCGCCGGACACGCTGCCGCGCAAACACCTTTCCCGACGAAGCCCGTTCGAGTTGTATTGCCGTATTCTGTCGGAAGTGGAGTAGATTCCGTGCTACGCCAAGTTGGCGAAAAGCTATCGCGAGAATGGGGACAGCCGGTTCTCATCGACAACAAGCCCGGCGCAAACGGATGGCTTGCATTGAACGAAGTCAAGCGAGCCCCCCCTGATGGGCACACGTTGATCGCGGTCGATGCAACTCACATGACGCTTCAGCCAAATCTCTACACGAAGTTGCCTTTCGATCCGGTAAGAGATTTCGAGCCTGCGGCGCCGCTGTACAAGGTCAAGTTCTTCATTGTGGTGAGCGCCGATTCTCCGTGGCGGAATGTTAGCGATCTACTTGCGGCGGCCAAGGCGAAGAACGGAAGGATGACATATGGCACTTGGGGCATCGGCAGCGTTGGCCATGTTGGTACGGCGATGCTCGAATCCGCGACCGGGACAAAAATGACGCACGTACCGTTCAAGGAGCTTGGCCAGCTCTACACGGCAGTTTCCACAGGCGAAGTGGATTGGGCTTTCGGCGTCGCGGCAACTGTTGCGCCACTATACAAGGCCAAGAAGATCAAGCTTCTTGCATACGCTGGCCCGACAAGGCTTGCCGGCTATACCGATGTAGCGACGGTAGCCGAAGCGGGTGGCCCTGCAGGCTTCGAACTCAGCACTTGGGTTGCGCTCTACGCACCCAAGGGAACATCCAAAGCGGTTATCGATCGCATTCAGGCTGGTGTCGCAAAAACTATGGCAGACCCCCAAGTTCGGGAGCGTCTCGAGGGCAGTGGTTTTGGATTTGGCTTTGAGCCATGGATCGGCTCACCGACCGAAATCACCAAAGCTGTGGACGCAGACACACGACGCTATGCAGAAATTGTCAAGCGATCAGGAATTTCACTGGATTAAGTGTGGTCCTCACCAATCCGGTGGCCCTCACCCCATTTCGATAGTCGGATTTTTAGCTGAGTGCTCTTGCGGCCTTGCCGCGCATCGCAGTCACCGCCACTGCGATTCGCGGCAAGGCTTCCTTTTTCAATCTCGCGAGGAAGCAACGCGTCCGATGAATTCCAGAAAACGCGGCCCAACAGAATCTACCACACTGTTCAGGAGTAGCACCGGGCTGAAGTGGTTGCTGCCATCTACAACGAGGAATTGGGGCAGTGGCTTGTTGGCCCGGACACGTCCAGACAGGACGGCAACAGCGTCGCGTTGCAAGCTGGAGAAGTCGTTTTCTCCCACGATGAGGAACAGCGGCATATCCGAAGATGAAAGCCCTGTGAGACTGGACTGGCTTTCGAATTTCTCAGGGTCCACGCCAAAATATGCCGCGCTTGGGGTCTCAACCGTGTTGTCGTAGAATCCGGAGGCCAGAATGCATGCCGCGACCTCGGAAGGCGCCGGTTGAAGCGTAATCGCCGTTGCCACATGCACGGCGCCCGCAGAATGCCCCATCAGGAAGATGCGTGGTACGCGACCAATAACACGTTGCGCGTGAGCCGATAACGCTGCGGTTGCACTGAGAACGTCTTCGCCACCGGCAGGCCAAGGATGATCGGGCGCCAGCCGATAGTTCATCGTTGCCGCACACATTCCGTGCGCAGCCGCCCAAACACCAATGTTGTCGTAGAAGGGGCTGTTTGGCTCTCGTTTGCTTCCTCGTACAAAGCCGCCGCCATGGACAAAAAGCAGCACAGTATCCGCTGACGATTCAGCTAAGTCAGCCGGTTGAAACCAGTCAAACGTCTGGCGAGCATGAGAACCGTAGGCGATGTCACGTTCGATCACTGCCATGTGTCCATTAGAACACTGCAGGTCAGCGAGCGCGGCGACGGTCTCTTCGAAGTTCATTGGTTTGCCGATGGCCAGGGCCTCACGTACTTGCGCATTGGACTTTGCGAAGTCGCAACCGTCGGTAGAGCCAAATTTGGGATGGATGGTGGTATGCATCGGAGCGGCGGATAGTAGGACAGTATTGATGGCTATACAGGTGCCACGTCTTCGAGAATATGGTGATTTTACTATACAGTCAATATTTTAACGGGTACGTCATGCGGCTCGCGCTTGGCTGGTGATAACCCCACGATGACGCCCAAGGCGGACGTGTGTGGTACTGCGTTGCGGAGTTGCGCCGGCCCGTGTACCGACCTGCGCACGGATTTGACGGATCGACAAGCCCGCTCGGCTGGCTTCGCCGCGGCGCTGCTCGAACGGACGGCGGCGAGAGCCCGGACGCAAACTACCTGCAACTGGCCGCCTGAAGCGCTGTGGACGCCGAGATTCTTGCCCGAGATTTGTTTAGAAACGATAATTTGTTCACCAAGATGAGCCAACGTGGGACCGGGCATGGAAGTCGCGATAGAGATTGCTATCGCGATTTTTTGGCCAGCTTGGTTGTCGGACTAAATTGGAGCGAACGGCGCCTTTACCTCTGGAAGCAGTCCTCGCGGTCGCGCGAAGGCGGTCGGCTGTTCAGGGTCGCTATGCAGAAATTTGCATGGCGACTCCTATGCGTAGGTCGCAACTATGCGCAGATCGTGCACAGGCACGTGGTTGATTCAGTTGCGACTCAGCTCCCAGCGAGGTAGCGTGTCGCCCACGATGTCGTAGCAGCGGTTTACGCCCGCTTGTTCGAGAACTTCGACAACGATTTCCGCAACCTTCTCGCTCACGTTCGTCCTCGAAACGTGTTGTGATCGGGGGAGATAGCCCTAGGTATGGATACGCGCAGGACGCCCGAGCTACTGCCCTAACCGCTTCCGAAGGAACTCGATGAAGCGCTGCGTCTTCGCCGGCAGCAGACGGGTCTCGGTGATGGCATAGACGGGCATCGGCGCGCCGTGCCATGCCGGCATGATGCGGCGCAGCTTCCCGCTGGCCAGTTCATCAGCGACGATTTCCTCCGGCATCAGGACGATGCCCATGTCTAGCGTTGCCAGGCGGCGGCTCATGCCAACGCTGTTGAGCGTGAACCGCCCACCCAACGACACCGTGGCGGTCCGCTTCCCGTCCCGCAACGTCCACGAGCCCGCCTTCAGAATGCCCAGGCACTCGTGCTGCGCCAGGTCGGCGGGCTTGATTGGCTCGCCCGATCGTTCAAGGTAGCCCGGCGAGGCGTAGAGGTGAGGCGTCAGCGAGGCCAGCGTGCGTGCGATCAGTCGCGAGTCTTCTGACTCCCCCATGCGGATCGCCACGTCGAAGGGCTCGCTGACCAGGTCGACCCGTCGCGGCGTCAGGTCGAAATCAAAGGTGATGCCGGGATAGAGGCCGGCAAACTCGGCGATCAGGGGCGCCAGGTAGGTCACCGCGAAATCCACCGGCAACGAAGCGCGCAACACGCCGCTGGGCTGGGCGAGCATTTCGCCAAGCTGCTCATGTGCCAGCCGGGCTTCATCAACGATGCGCTTGCAGCGCTCGAAGTATATCTGGCCGGCTTCGGTCAGTTCGATCTTGCGTGTCGTGCGATGCAGCAGGCGCAGCCCGATCGCCCTCTCCAATCCGCTGATTCGCCGCGACAGCGTCGAGTTCGGCACTCCCATCGCCTCCGCAGCACTGCGAAAGCCCTTGGCTTTGACGACCTCCACGAACAAAGCCATGTCGTTCAGCAGCTCCATACTAATTGCTCCATTGGTGGATCAATGTTATCCAAAATACCATATTTATCCCGCAGGAGAAACGATGGATGATTCCTCCATCCGAAATCAGAGGAAGTCGTCATGAAGCGGGACAAGCGCGTGGCATGGCATCGCACCGATGCCTTCGCCCGGGATGTCGAAGGAAAGCAGATTGCCGTCATCGGCGGCACCGGCGGTATCGGCCGTGCCCTGAGCCGGCATCTGGCGTCGCTCGGTGCCAACGTTGTGGTCGTAGGGCAGACCTTCCGTGATGCCGGGGTACCCGGGATCAAGTTCATCCAGGCCGACCTGAGCCTGATGCGCGAGGCACAGCGTGTCACCGCGGAACTGCCGGCGCAGACGCTGGACATGGTGATCTTCACCACCGGCATCTTCGCGGCGCCGCAGCGCCAGGAAACGGTGGAAGGCATCGAGCGCGACCTGGCCGTCAGCTACTTGAACCGGATGGTCATCCTGCGCGCCATCGCGCCGAGGCTGGGCACGCAGCGTCCCAAGTCGTCTATGAAGCCGCGCGTGTTCCTCATGGGCTATCCCGGCGGCGGCCAGATCGGCACGCCGGACGACCTCAATGCCGAGAGGTCCTACAAGGCGATGCCGGTGCACATGAACACCGTCGCCGGCAACGAAATGCTCGTGCTCGATGCGGCCAAGCGTTATCCGCACGCCACGTCCTTCGGCCTGAACCCCGGCCTCATCAAGACCAACATCCGCGACAACTTCTTCGGCAAGGACTCGCTGAAGTCGCGGGTGATGGAGACGCTGATTGGGCTGCTGACACCCACCGCTGACACCTATGCCCGGCGCATTATGCCGCTGCTGCTCACACGCGACATCGAAGGCCACAGCGGCGCGATGTTCAACAACAAGGGCCAGGCCATCCTGCCGTCGGCAGGACTGACCGACGAGCACATCCGCGAGTTCATGGCCGCGTCAGAAACGTTAGTGGCCCGCACAGGTATCCAGGCTACGGCTTCGTGGAAAGCGAGTCGGCCTCTTTACCCATACACCACATTCAAGGATTCCATCATGAGCAAACTGTTCGATCCCGTCCGCGTCGGTCGCTACACTCTGCAAAACCGCCTGGTCATGGCACCGATGACCCGCAGCCGAGCCCAGTACGACGGCACGCCGGGCGAACTGGCCGCCGAGTATTACGCCCAGCGCGCCGGCGTCGGCCTGATCGTCACCGAAGGCACCCAGCCCTCGGACGACGGGCAGGGTTACCTGACCACGCCGGGCATCTACACCGACGCGCATGTCGCCGGCTGGAAGCAGACCACCGATGCGGTGCATGCCAGAGCTGGTCACCTCTTCATCCAGTTCATGCACGCCGGGCGCATGTCGCACCCCGACAACACGCCGCATCATCGCCAGGGCGTCGCGCCTTCGGCCATCGCCCCGGGCACGCCGATGTTTACGGCCAAGGGCATGCAGGACATTCCCGTGCCGCGTGCGCTCTCCACCGAGGACGTGCGCCAGACCGTCCAGGATTTCCGCTACGCGGCGCGCCGCGCGATTGAGGCCGGCGTCGATGGCGTCGAAATCCACGGCGCGAACGCCTACCTGATTCAGCAGTTCTTCGCCCCGAGTGCCAACACGCGCACCGACGAATACGGTGGCTCGATCGCGAACCGCGCCCGCTTTGCCATTGAGGTGGCCACCGCGATCGCCGAGGAAATCGGCGCGGACAGGACGGCCATCCGCCTGTCACCCGGCACAACGATGTGGGGCATCGACGAAGGCGCTGAAGGACCGGATCTCTACCGCTACCTGGTCGCTGAACTCGACAAGCTGGGGCTGGCCTACCTGCACATCATGCACCAGGGCAACGAACCGCTGCTGGCCGAGATCCGCAAGCTTTGGAAAGGCACGCTGATCCTGAACCGGCCGGGCCGCCCGCGTGAGCAGATCGGGGCCGACCTGGCGTCGGGGCTGGCCGACCTGGAAGCCTACGGCCAGATGGTTCTTGCGAACCCCGATTTCGTCGCCCGGTTGAAGGACAGCGCGCCGATGAACGAGGCGGACCGCAATGGTTTCTTCGGCGGTACGGCGCAGGGCTACACCGATTACCCGACCTTGAGCGAAGCCCAAGCCGCCTGAGGCCACCATCATGTCCGTCATTGCCCCGCTCCAGCGCGCCAACCACGGCAGCCACTTCCGGGCCTATGGCCTGCGCGGCGTGGCCGCGCTGATCGATCCCTTCATCGGGGTCGATCATGCTTGGATGAGCGCGCCGACCTTTCCGCCGCATCCCCATGCCGGCTTCTCGGCGGTGTCGTACCTGTTCCTCGATTCGGAAACGGGCATCGACAACCGTGACTCGCTCGGTACCCGCAACCTGATCCGGCCCGGTGGCCTGCACTGGACGACAGCCGGAAGCGGCATCGTCCACGAGGAAGTTCCGGCCGAGACCGGCAAGACCGTCCATTCGCTGCAAATCTTTGTCAACCTCGCGCCGAAGCAACAGGGCATTGCGCCTTTCGCCTTGACCCTGGAACCGCAGGACGTACCGGTTGTGCAGTTGCCGGGCGCCAAGGTGCGCGTGCCCGTGGGAAGCTTCCGGGACGCACGTTCCCCACTGAACCCGCCGACCGAAGTGACGATGCTCGACATTTCACTGGAGGAAGGTGCCGAACTGACCGTGCCCGTCGCAGCGGGCCATTGCGCCTTCGTCATGCCGATCTTCGGCACGGTGAGGGTGGCCGGTCAGGACTTCGGGCACAACGATCTCAAGCTCCCCGTCTCTCCGGCGCAGGACGCGCCCCACGCGATCACGCTTCAAGCGCTCCACTGCAGCACCAAGGTCATGCTCTTTGCCGGCCCGCCGCTGCACGCCACTGCAACCTGACCACAAAGGAGTCTCATCATGACTTTCGAACGATTCACTGGCGATAACGCCGCGCTTCTGTTGATCGACCACCAGGTCGGCACCATGGGCTGGGTAAATTCCATCCCCTTCGAGGAGATGAAGCGCAATGCGCTGATGCTGGCCAAGACCGCCCAAATCCTGAAGATGCCGGTCGTGCTGACCTCCAGCATGGAGGAATACGCACAGGGGCCGCTGCTGAACGAACTGGAAACCATCCTGCCGGCCGAGTTCGCTGCCCGCATCAAGCGCGTCGGTATCGTCAACGCGATGGACGATGAGAACTTCGCTGCGGCCGTCAAAGCGACCGGGCGCCAGAAGCTCATCATCGCTGGCGTCACCAACGACGTTTGCACGGTGTTTCCGGCACTGAGCCTGGTGCGCGACGGCTACGAAGTGCAAGTCATCGCCGATGCCGGCGGCTCGCCGAGCAAAATCAGCGATGACATGGCCTTGCGTCGCATGGAAAAGAACGGCGTCACGCTCTCCAGTACGAATCAGGTGGTTGCTGAGCTTGCGGGCAGTTGGAGCACGCCCGAAGGGATGCATATTATGCAGGAAGTGGTAATGCCCGCATTGCAGGGCTAAAAGAGTGAGCACCTCTTGCCAAGCCAGAGGTGCTACTCCGATGGGTTGGCGGTGCGGCCTATCCGCGAGCGACAACGTGAAGGCATCGCGCTCGCCGCACAGCGCGCAGAAGCCGGTGTTCCCGGCGTCGTGTGCTTTGGGAATCAAATGAAGTTCTAAACGTCCAGTCGACCTCTCTTAGCGATGCCTCCTGAAATGCAGCAATGACGAACATCAGAATCCGACTTGCATTCTGGGCGCTGGCATACCGCCGCACGAAGTGCTGTCCGACCAGGAACTTCACGTGCTGCAGTGCTGACGGCTGGCAAGAGCATCAATGACGATGAAAGCAAACCAGGAAGACAGGGGGACGGTCCCAGCGAACTGATCGATGCCAGGGCCGCCATGGCGATGCTTGGGATCAAGTCGCAGACGCTCTACTCGTACGTTAGCCGCGGATTCATCCGTGTGGTCAGTGCGCCACCGGGTAGCAAGGGAAGTCTGTACTATCGACAGGATGTCGAGGTATTGCAGATGCGTAGACGCAAGGACCGCCCTCGCGTGCAAATGGCTCAGCGAGCGCTGCGGATCGGTGGAGAGCCGGTGCTCAAGAGCGCCACTACCGCCATCACGAACGAAGGGCCCGTCTACCGGGGGTTACCTGCGATAGAACAGGCGCGCAGCGGCGTACCTTCGAGGACTGCACAGAACTGCTCTGGGGCGGCGTGCTGCCGGTGCAACCTTCTTAATTGGCAGCCGCAATCCCTGCCGCCGGCATTCGATGGCTTTCTTGAGTTCGTCGCGGCGCCGGTGGGGGGCCGTAATACGCGGCGGCTCTTCTCGGCGTTGGCGATATGTCGTAGCGGCAACGCCGAACTCAGCAGGCGCGTCCTTGGAACCTCGCGAGCTGTGCCAACCAAAGCTGGTTGGTCGAAAAAACCGAGGCACCGCCCATTCCGCCTTGATGTGCAGCCCAATCGCTCTGGTCGTATTACGGGTCTCGTGCTGTCGTGTGGCCGTTTGCCGAAACGGGCCAAAAGGCCTTCTACGGCCGCGCCGAAGGTTACATCGTTGTCAACGAGCCAACAGTTCGTTTTGTACTGACGCTAGTACGAATTCCGAGAGTTCCGGGTCATCGACTGCGCGCGCTATCATGACCGCTCCGACCATCGCAGCCGTGAAGCAAATCACTTGGCTCTCTTTCGGTCTACCACGCCTCCAGGGGAGGCTATCCCCCAAAGCCGAGATCATGGCCTTTAACCGACTGGTGAAGCTACTGCGCATCGCCGGTTCGCGTGCGACGTCGACCACGAATGCTGCCAACGCACATCCGGCTTCCGGATGATCGCGATGCGCCGCACTCAGATAGCTAGAGAGAAACTCCGCTTTACGATTCTCTCCGTAGTTCGCCACGCGACGCACCTCTTCAAGAGTTTGCTCCATTGCATGTTCAAGGCTTGCGCACGCCAACGCTTCCTTGGAGTTGAAATGTGCGTAAAAGCCACCGTGCGTCAGGCCGGATGCCTTCATGACATCCCCAATGCTGGCGCCGGCTACGCCCTTGGCCCTGAACAGCCGAGAGGCCTCCTCGATGATTTTTTGGTGCCGCTGGGCGGTCACATGGGCTGGGTAGCGCATAACTCTGTGCTTCTCCGTTGATGAAAGGTCATGCTTGACTCTAAAGATGATGCCTATCATACTTGCATCCAAGCATGATGATCATCATGTATAAATGCTTGACGCATGACGCTGTCGGTCCCCGCCAGGACCAGGTCGTGAGCCTGAGGGCCTCGGCTCTGCCCGGGCGCGCGAGACAGTCGCCTCATCAGCCAACGTCACGTCGATAGAGGAACTTCACATGTCCAAACAACAAGTCGCCATTGTTACCGGAGCATCATCCGGAATCGGAACCGCCGCCGCAAAAAAGCTCGCCGAAAGCGGATTCCGAGTATTCGGCACCGCGCGCAATCTCGCCAAGGCCCCTGCATTGGCTGGCGTAGAGTTTATCGAGATGGATGTCAGCGATGATGATTCCGTGCAACGCGGCGTCCAGCAAGCCCTTGAACGAGCAAGCCGTGTCGACGTGCTGGTCAACAACGCTGGAACATCACTGCTCGGCGCAATGGAGGAAGCATCGGTCGCCCAGGTCAAAGCGCTTTTTGAAACAAACGTGTTTGGCGCATTTCGCGTAACGCAGGCCGTGCTTCCGCACATGAGAGCCCAGCGCTCCGGTCGGATTGTGAACATCAGTTCAGTACTCGGCTTTGTTCCGGGTCCCTACTTGGGGCACTACACGTCATCCAAGCATGCCCTGGAAGGGTTTTCCGAGTCGCTGGATCACGAAGTACGCCGTTTCAATGTGCGCGTGTCCATCGTCGAACCGGCTTATACGCGCACAAATCTTGATGCCCAGTCCGCACGCCCAGTCGCGACAATCACCGACTACGACAAGGATCGAATTAGTTCTACCGAGGCATTTGCGAAGAAGCTGACCGGCGCGCCGGGACCTGACTACGTTGCGGGAGTGATTGTCGAGGCAGTTGCCGGTCCGTGGCGTATGCGTTGGGCTCCCAAGGGTGAAGCGGCACTGCTGAGCAAGCTGCGGCGTTTCGTGCCCACAAAAATGTTCGACTCGAGCGTGCGAAAAGCGTTTGGCCTCGTCTAATAGGTAAGCGTCCGCCCAGTACCGTCTAGACGGTGAAGCGTTGATAAGCACAATAGGTTTCCACCAAACGATAGGTGGGGACCTATGTCGGAGTCTGCTAAGGATCAGGATGGTTACCGTAGGGAGCCAAGGCGACGCTTCCCGGCCGAGTACAAGCGCGAGGTTGTGCAAGCACTGCTGTCGTCGAGGATGTCGCTAGCGCGCGGAACGTGTCAATGACTTTGCGTCACCTGGCTTCATGAATTTACTGTGCCGGGCTGTGGTGTGTTTGGGGTAATGGCCTCCGATGGCGGCGGGTTGATCCAGACTGCTGTGGGCAGCCGCGGTGGTTCAGGGCGACGCCCTTTAAACCTGTTTGGGGACGCCCGGAATGCTGTGTCGAGTGCTGCCTGACGGGTGAGGTGCAAGTCCTGGGCGAGCCCATAATGAACGCTGTGCGGCGTCATGAATCCGATGCTCGAGTGCCGATGCACGGTGTTGTACCAGGCGAAGAGCGTCTGACAGTGGGCGCGCGCATCCTCAATGCAGCCGAAGCGCGCGGGGAAGTCCGGGCGGTACTTCATCGTCTTGAACTGCGACTCCGAGAAGGGATTATCGTCAGATACGTGAGGCCGGCTGTGGCTTTTGGTGATGTCCAGGTCGACCAGCAACGCGGCCACCGGTTTAGAGCGCATGCTGGCACCGCGATCGGCATGAAGCGTGAGCACGCCGGGGGCGATATCGTGGCGTGCCACGCTGTCGGCGATGAGCTGTTCAGCGAGCTCCGCGCTCTCGCGCCCGCGATCAACCAGCCCACGACATGGCGGCTGAAGATGTCCAGGATGACGTAGAGGTGGAAGCACGTCCACCTGGCTGGCCCCTTGAGTTTGGTGATGTCCCACGACCACACCTGGTTAGGCGCGCGCGCCAGCAACTCAGGCCTGACGTAGGCCGGATGGACAAGCTGGTTGCGTCGCTCGCGCGAGCCGCCATTGGCCGCCAGCAACCGGTACATGGTGCGCACCGAGCCCAGGTAGCGGCCCTCGTCGAGCAACGTGGCGTGTAGCGCCGCCGGCGCGGTGTCGGCGAAGCGCTCGCTGTTAAGGGTGTCCAGCAGCACCTGGTTTTCCAGGGCGTCCAGAGCCAACGGTGGCCGGGGCCGGGCGGTGGACCGTGGCAGTGGACCGATGAAGGCCATGCGACGCAGGTGGGCCCGCTGCCGGGCAGGCGTGCCGCGCGGTACGCCCAGGGCATGGCAGGCCGCGCTCGCGCCCAGGGCCGGAGTGAGCTCTTGCACAGCCGCCATTACGGCTTGTCGGTGTCGTCGTCGATCGGATTGCCCAGCAAGGCTGCAAGTTTTTTTTGGACCTCGATCACCAGCAGGGCCTTGTCGAGTCGGCTCCTGAGGTGATCGCGCTCGCGTGTGAGCTGCGTGATGTGCCGCGCCTCGGCCCGATTCTCGTCGAATTTGGGTCCGCGCTTTTGTGGGGCAAGGGCAGCCAGTTCGGCAGCCTCGCGCTGGCGCCGCCACGTGCTCAAGGATGACGAGTACACGCCTTCACGGCGCATCAGCGCGCCGATCTCTCCGGGCTTGGTGCAGCGGTCAGCCGCCTCCAGTATGCGGCGCTTGTCGGCGTTGGAAAATTGCCTGCGTCGAGCGCGGGCAACGACCTCTGAATCGGTGCCGGACGCTGACGCCAGCGTCGCCGATCCGGGCGCCTCTTCAGTCGCCCTACGGGCTCCTTGCGTTGCGCCCGGATCGGACACATTCTTGACGGCAGTCATCGTTGCCTTGGATGAGTTGTTGACGGTCATACCTACCTCGTTGCTCACTAATTTATCAGGGATAGGTGACGCACGTCATATTGGCACGGGGGGGTGCTCTGGTGGAGTGGCGTCGAGCGCCAGCGTGTGACGGACCCGGTAGACCAGCTCAGTGAGCGCACCATCGAGATCGAGCACCTGAAGCTGCTCATCGCGAAACTGCGTCGCATGCAGTTCGGCCGCAAGTCGGAAAATCTGGACCACCAGATCGAGCAGCTCGAACTACGACTGGAAGAACGAGGCGGATGAGGGCGCAGCGCCGATCAGGATCGGCCGTGCTTCGCGCATACTGCCTGAGCCGGCACAGCGCAGGCCGCTGCCCTCGCATCTCCCACGCGACGTCCAGGTGCACCTGCCCGTGTCCGCGGAGCGTTGCGCGGACTGCGGGGGTCCCACCATTGCCGAGCGGATCTCAGGGAGTGCGAACGCTCTTACATTTCTCGGCACGACGCTTGCGGAACGGCGGGAAGAGAATCGAAGGATGGATTGCGCGCAACGTCCTGGTCTCACCCTCTGATTGCTCAACCCTTCGCCAGGGTCCGAGCCGACAGAAAAGCCAGGGGCAACGGGTCTTGCGTCAGCGCCGCGAAAGCGGGCTTGGCACCCGCACCGCTTCTGCATTGGAAGCAGCCCCCTGGCCGCCGCATCTCGCCCGGCGTAAGCGCGGGACGCGGGAGCAAAACAATGACAAGCCTTTGCCGGCATTACCGGCGTGTTTCCTCCGGTTGCACCCCGGCATAGCCTTCGACTACCACTACGTCTCCGATTGATCCCGCCTTACGCAAGGCCGCAGCAGTCTGGTACTCCGGCGATTGGTAGCAGGCAAGCGCCGTTTCGTAGTCGTCGAACTCGATCACCACAAGGCGCGAGCGGAAGCTGCCTTCCACCACCGCTGCCTCGCCGCCCCGGATCAGATAGCGCCCGCCATACTTGCGATAGGCGATCTGGTTGGCCTCGCTGTAGGCTGCGAACTTCTCCTGGTCGGTAATTTCTACCTCGCCAATCCAATATCCCTTGGGCATGTGTTGCTCCTGGCTGTTTTCGGTGAGATGTTGCTGGGTAATCATGGGATCAGGATGCTGGATCCGGTCGTCTTTCTGCCCTCTAGGGCGCGATGCGCCTGGACAGCGTCCGCTAATCCATAACGGCCGCCGATATTCGCCTTGACCGCGCCGCTTTGCATCATGGAGAACAGGTCGGCGGCCATGTCGTCGAGATCTGCGCGGCGGGCGGCATAGTGGAACAACTGCGGCCGCGTGAAGAAGAGCGACCCTCGCCTGGTAAATTCAAAGGCCTCGATCGGAGGCAGCGTGCCTGATGCATTGCCGAAGCTGACGAACGTGCCAAGCGGCGCCAGGCAGTCAAGCGAACCGACATAGGTGTCCTTGCCGACGGAGTCATACACTACCGGCACACCCGCCCCGCCGGTGATATCGCGCACTCGCTGGACGAAGTCCTCGCGGGAATAGACTATGGGAAAATCGCACCCGTTTACCCGGGCCAATTCCGCCTTTTCCTCGGAACTGACCGTGCCGATGACTTTCGCGCCAAGGGCCCTGGCCCATTGGCACGCCAGCAACCCCACCCCTCCTGCAGCAGCGTGGATCAGGATCGTGTCGCCAGCCTTCACGCGATAGGCTCGGCGCAGCAGGTATTGCGTCGTCAGACCCTGCAGGGTTACCGCGGCGGCCTCCTCGAAATCCACACCGGCCGGTATATGGATCAATTCCCCTTCCGGCACCGACCGTTCCAGGGCGTACGAGCCCGGCACGCTGCCGGCATACGCCACGCGGTCGCCTACCTGGAAGCCGGTGACGCCATCCCCGACGGCAGTGACCACGCCTGCTGCCTCCATGCCGATCCCACCAGGGAGCGGCATCGGATACAAACCCGTACGGAAGTAGACGTCGATGAAGTTGACCCCCACTGCATGATGCCTCACCTGAACCTCGCCGGCACGGGGTTCGGCCAGCGCCACGTCAACCCACTGCATGACTTCCGGTCCACCGGTCTCGTGGATCCTGATCGCCTGGGTTTTACTCATGCCGGCAGCTCCTCGTACCCTTCGATCACGACAATGTCTCCCTGCGAAAAGGGTTGGCGCAGGGACATCGCCGCCCGATACTCGGGCGACCGATAGCAAGCCAGGGCGGTCTGATAGTCCTTGAATTCGATCACCACCACGCGCGAACGCAGCGATCCCTCCACCACCTCCTTCTCCCCGTTGCGGATGATGAAGTGCCCGCCGAACTTGTCGAACACTGCCTTGTTGGCAACGATATAGCCTTTGTAGCCGTCGACATCGGTGACATCGACCAATGCGATCCAGTAGCCTTTACGCATGACTACTCCCCCTTATTGGCAAGCCTGCACCTGCACCGGCTCTGCCGGCTGGCCCGCGTGCACGAATTGCGTAACAAGCGCGCCCAGCCTTGCGATGCCCTCCTCGATCTTCTCCGGCGGCACTGTGACAAAGGCGAGCCGCAGCGTATTGCTGCGCGGCGTGATGGCATAGAACGGCGCGCCGGGAACGAATGCCACGTTCCTGGCGACCGCTGCCTCGAGCAAGGCCATGGCGTCGATGTCTTCCGGCAGTTCGACCCAGATGAACATCCCCCCCTCAGGCCGGCTCCACCGTACCCCTGCTGGCATGTGCCGCGTCAGCGCATCCAGCATAGCCGCGCAGTGCTTGCCGTAAAGATCGCAAATCGATGTGATATGGCTGTCGAGCATGCCGGTCCTGAGGACTTCATAGGCCACGCGCTGGGTGAAGCTGGGCGTGTGCAGGTCCGAAGCCTGCTTTGCCTGCACCAGCTTCGCGTGGATCACCGGCGGTGCCAGCATGTAGCCCAGTCGCAGGCCAGGCGCCAGGATCTTGGAGAACGACCCCATGTAGATCACGCCTTCCGGGTTCAACGAATGCAGAGACGGTAGTGGCGAACCGCTGTAGCGTAACTCGCCATAAGGATTGTCTTCGACCAGCAGAACGCCCAGCGCCTTGGCACGCGTCACCAACGCCTCGCGGCGATCCAGTGGCAGCCGGCGCCCCGTCGGATTCTGGAAGTTCGGGATCGTGTACAGGAACCTGGCGCCGCCCGCTAGACTTTCAGTCAGTGCCTCCGGCTGCAGGCCCTGCTCGTCAGTCGGGACCTCGGTATAGCTCGGCTCGGAAAGCGAGAACGCCTGCAATGCGCCGAGGTAGGTCGGCGCCTCCACCAGGACTTTGCTGCCGGGGTCGATGAAGACCTTGGCCAACAGGTCCAATGCCTGCTGTGAGCCCGTGGTGATCAGCACATTGGCCGAGTCCACGCCGTGCTTATTTGCGACCCACTGGCGCAGCGGCTGCAAACCCTCGGTTGGTGCGTACTGCAGCGACGCTGTGGGTGAGTCAGCGAACAAGCGCTCGCTGGCGGCCTGCAGCGCTGCCACGGGGAAAGTCTGGGCGGACGGAAGACCGCCTGCGAACGAGATGATTTCGGGCTTCTCCGTGAGTTTCAGGACTTCACGGATCACCGAACTGGTCAGTGCCTGCGCCCGGCGCGAGAATTGGATGTGGTTGCTTTGCATGTCGATGGTCTACTGTGGATGCTCTACCCTTTTGCGTGCCCGCCCTGCTCAGGCGGCGTTGACGTTGCTGCGCGGCGGCCTGCCGCTGTCGCTACCAGCGCCGCCTACCTGCCCTCCCAGCACCGCCAGCGCTGCGGCACGCCGTGCGGCATGGGCTGCCATGGCCTGCGCCTTCACCGGGCCGAAGCCGCGAATGTCCATCGGCAGCGCCGCAAACTCGACTGTCTGCTCGAGCGTCTCCGGCGTGAGCCGCCAGCAAACCTTGCGGATGTCGTGGAAATATTCCGCGACGAGGCCTCGCTCCGCACGCCGCTCGGCGGTGTAGCCGAAGACATCCAGCGGCGTTCCGCGCAAGCTCCGCATGGCGGATACCGCCTTGAGCACTGGGAAGACCCATGGGCCGAACTTGCGCTTGCGGGGCCGTCCGGTCTTCGGATCGGTACGGGACAGCAGCGGCGGCGCCAGCCAGATCGATACCTTGTCCGCCTGCGAAAACTGTTGGTGCAACGATTCCCGAAATGGCGGTGCTGTATACAGGCGGGCCACCTCGTATTCGTCCTTGTAGGCCATCAGCTTGTAGGCACTGCGAGCCACAGCCTCGGCCAGCACTTCGCTGCCTGGCTTGGCCTGATTCTCGGCCGCCCTTACTAGAGCAATCAGGTCAAGATACTTCTTTGCATAATCGCTTCCCTGGTATGCGACGAGTTGCCGTCGATGCAGATCGAGCAGCGCGTCCAGCGAGGCCGCCTCCGGCGACGCCCCCATCGAGGGCTGCGCGATGCCATCCAGCGCCTCTGGCCTCGCAGCGGCAATGCGCCCCCAGTTGAATGCCGACTTGTTCATCTCGACGGCCGCGCCATTGCGCTCGATCGCCTGTTCGATCGCTGTGTGGCTCAACGGGACCAGCCCCTTCTGCCACGCATAGCCAAGCATCAGCGTATGCGTGGGCAAGGTATCCCCAAAAATGCGCTGCGCCAGCTCGCCAGCATCGATGGCATGGAATGATTCGCTCTTGCACCGGCTGCGGACCCGGTCATGCATCAACCTGACCGGCAACGCGGCATCGCGGTCGCGGATCACGTCCGGCGTGGGCGTCTCCGCGAGGTTGAGGACGGCGGCAGTGCGTACCGGCGCCAGCCGAGTCAGCGAGTCGACTGCGGCAGACACCACCAGGTCGGCCCCCAGCAACAGGTCGGCCTTCCCTTCGCCGATGCGCGAGGCCGGAATCTGGAAGTCGGCCATGGCAATGCGCACCTGGCTGACTACGGCGCCGTTCTTCTGCGCCATGCCAGTGAAATCGAGCACCGTAGCCGCCAGGTCATCAACGCTGGCCGCCGCGCCCAGCAAGGCGCCCATCGTCAGCACACCGGTGCCGCCGATGCCGGTGATGTAGATGTTGAACGGCTCCTCCAGCGTCGGCAGTGCCGGCGTTGGCAGTGTTCCCACGAGCTCGGCCTCCTGGCTAGCCAGCTTGCGCTTGTCCGGCTTGCGCAGCGCCACGCCCTCGACTTCGACGAAGCTGGGGCAGAAGCCCTTGACGCAGGAGAAGTCCTTGTTGCAGGCGCTCTGGTTGATGGTGCGCTTGCGCCCGAGCGCAGTCTCGAGCGGCTCGATGGAGATGCAGTTCGACTGCACCGAGCAGTCGCCACACCCTTCGCAAACCTGCTGATGGATGAATAGGCGGCGATCCGGGTCCGGAATCTCCTTCCGCTTGCGGCGCCTGCGCTTCTCCGCTGCACAGGTCTGCTCGTAGACGATCGCCGTAACGCCCGTGATGCTCCTGAGTTCGCGCTGCACCGCGTCAAGCTGGTCGCGATGGAAGACCTCCACGCTCGGCGCCAGCGCCTTCTCGCCCTGCCATCGCGCGGGATCATCGGTCACCAGGGCGATTCGTCCCACGCCTTCCGCGTGCAGTTGCCGCGTGATGCGGGCGGGATCGTTCACGCCCTCGGCGGGCTGCCCGCCGGTCATCGCAACCGCGTCGTTGTAGAGGATCTTGTAGGTGATGTTGGTCTTCGCCGCCACGGCGGCACGGATGGCAAGCAGGCCAGAGTGCTGGTAGGTGCCGTCGCCGAGGTTCTGGAACACGTGCGCGGTCTTGGAGAACGGGGCCGCGCCGATCCACTGCGCGCCTTCACCGCCCATGTGGCTCATCACCTTGGTCTTCAGTTCCGGCTGGGAAATCGCCATAACGTGGCAACCGATCCCGCCGCTGCTGATCGAACCAACCGGCGTGCGCGTCGACGTGTTGTGCGGACAGCCGGAGCAAAAATAAGGCCGGCGAATGGGGATGACCGCAGCTGCGGGCTTCTTTGCGGCGGCGTCGAGCACGGCGAGGCGCTCCTGCAACCAGGGCGCGTCGATGCCGTTTGCCAGTATGCGTCGCACCAGCACACCAGCTACGCGGTGTGCACTCAGCTCCGATATCTCGGGCAGCAACGCACCACCATCGGCGTCAGTCTTGCCAGTCACGAGGGGGCGCCGCGAAGCAGGCTGGTGGAACAGCGCCTGCTTGAGCTGGACCTCGACGTTGGCGCGCTTCTCCTCCACCACGAGCACTTCCTGATGCCCCGCCGCGAAGGCACACGCGCCATCGGTTTCGAGCGGCCAGCTCATCGCCACCTTGTAGACCGAGATACCCATGGCGCGGAGGTCCGCATCGCTCAGGCCAAGATCGCGGCACGCCTGCATCAGATCCTGGTGCGCCTTGCCAACAGTGACGATCCCAAGCCGCCTGTCGGGTGCCTCGACCACCACGCGGTCAAGTCGGTTGGCCCTTGCCCACGCCCGTGCAGCGGGCAGACGTTCTTCGATGAGGCGCCGCTCTAGTTCTGCCCGCTGAGCCGGCCAGGCCACGCCCGGATCCCAGTTAAGCCCGTGGGCGGGCACGGCGAAGTCCGCCGGTTCGACGAAGGTCGGCCATCCGCCGAGATCAACAGTGGCGGCGGTCTCAACCACCTCTGCGATGGTCTTCAGAGACACCCATAGCCCGGTGTATCGCGACATCGCGATCCCGGCCAGGCCAAGCTCGATGACTTCACGCACATTGCCCGGCTGCAAGACGGGAATCGATGCCGAATGGAAGATGCCATCGGTCTGGTGGGGAAAGGTGGAAGACTGCGCTGCGTGATCGTCGCCGGAAACAGCAAGCACGCCGCCCAGTTTCGACGTACCGAGCATGTTGGCGCAACGGAACACGTCACCCGTCCGGTCTACGCCCGGCCCTTTGCCGTACCAGATGCCGAAGACGCCGTCAGCTGTGGTTTCGCCGAAGGCCTTGTGCATTTGCGCACCCCATAGCGCAGTGGCGGCGAGATCCTCGTTGAGGCCGGGCTGGAACACCACATCATGGGCAGCGAGTTGCTTTGACGCCTTCCAAAGTTGCTGATCGTATGCGCCTAATGGCGACCCGCGATAGCCGGACACCAGCCCGGCGGTATGCAGGCCACGCACACGGTCGAGCTCACGCTGTATCATCGGCAGACGAACCAGTGCTTGTATGCCGGTCAGGAATGTTCGCTGCTCGGCTGCAGCCGAACCCGATGCACTGAGCAACCTCGCTTGAGTAACCACGCGGACCTCCGGGGGAATTTCGTCTTGATAATGGATGAGTTAGTTTAGATTCCAGCACCGATCGATCTGCACTAAAGTGAATTACTTTTCGGCTATTTTGTAGTATGTTTGAACTATCGTAATGGTCACGAATAGATCAAATGAACTATGTTCACAATCTCGATAAAACCGACCTGCAAATCCTGCGAGAGCTAGCGCGCGACGGTCGGCTGAGCTGGCGTGAATTGTCGGAACGGATCGGACTGTCACTGACGCCGACCCTCAAGCGCGTCCATAGGCTTGAAGAGCAGGGATATATCCGCGGCTATGTGGCGCAGCTCGACGAAAGTAAGCTGGTCGGTGAACTCAACGTATTTGTGGCAGTGACGCTCGAGAACCAGTCAGAAACCGCGATCGCCCGCTTCGAGAAGGAGATTGTTGTCGCCCCAGAGGTCATGAGCTGTTTTACGATGACCGGCGACGCCGACTTCATTCTGCGAGTGGTGGTGCCCGATATGGGCACGTACCAGAATTTCCTGACCAAGACGCTGACACGCATCCGGGGCGTTGAGCACATTCGATCCAGCTTTGCGCTCAAGACCGTCCTGAACCGTACGTCTCCATTGCTGTAGCGCGGGCTGATAGCCAGCGTGATGCTGGCGCATTGGGGGATCAGCCGAAGCTGACCCAGGAGGCAATCGGCTTATCTTCAGCCAGCGCCACGCATCACGTCTCCGCAATCTGCTCTACCACTCGGTGGCGCTGTCCTTCTGAACGACACAGTGTCGTTTCTGACGACACACATGTCTTTCAGACGATTACCGGCTCTCCCTTTATCCGTAGCGGAACACAAGCGTTGGTGTCTGGCATGACGCTTGCTGAAGTCGCTCGCGCGGTCAAACTGGCTGCGCCATCTGACCTTTCAAGACCCGAGCTTTGTCAAACCCACCTCCAGGGATGAAATCCGCCTAGTGCGCGGTCATATCTTGGTGTGGGCGTGAATTCTTTTGAATGGAGGATTCTCCTTTGTCCCCAGCCCTTTTTACCTGGGGCGTAAAGACAGCGTGACTCCCCTCCCCCCCCCCGGAGAGGGGCCCTGAAGAGGGAAACGGTGTTCGCAAGGCGTGTCACAGGCGCTCGACAACTTCGCCCCCCGGCTTGTGGCAGCGGCATCCCGCCACGCTTAAAAGCAGGATTGTGGAAGTCTGCTTGATCCGCTGCATTGGAATTTCGCTCTTGACGTTCTGGACGGCTTTCAACCGGGCAAGATGGGGCATCTGAAACTGCCGGTACGCATCCAGATCCTGGCTCACGACGCGCAAGAGAAAGTCGCAGTCGCCCGCCATCAGGTGACACTCCGTCACCTCGGGCATGTCCTTGATGGCCGCCACCAACCTTCACCGGGTTCACTACCGCAACGTAGCGCTCGATGTCCCCTGCCTCCTCCAGCAGCCTGACGCGCCGCAAACAGGGCGACGGAGATAGTCCCACCCGCTTGGCCAGATCCACGTTCTGCAAACAGCGCCCCACTGTCTTCCGCGCGCACATGTGCGGACAGCCCTGCCTTCCATGCGTACATGCCGACACCACAGCGGCGGCTTCTGAACGTGCCTGATCGACCTGGGGAGGGCGCATCCCCGGCTGGCATGCATAGTGCTCAGCCAATCGCTCGACCCGACGGACGGTGCGGAAAGCGATGCCTTCGCTCCGATCCTCGGACCGTCATGCATACGACTTGGAGACATAGGCATGGAATACGTCCGCCTCGGCACGACCGGCTTGAAGGTTTCGCGCATCTGCCTCGGCATGTTGACATTCGGGACCCCTGAGTGGCGTCCCTGGGTCATGGATGAAGATGCATCCCGACCCCTGGTCAAACGCGCCGTTGACCTTGGCATCAATTTCTTCGACACCGGCGACACGTATTCGGCCGGCATGTCGGAAGTCCTGACTGGCAAATTCCTGCAGGAGATGTTTCCGGGCAGCCGGCGCGAAGAAGCCGTGGTCGCTACCAAGGTCTACGAGCCAGTGGATATTGCCTACGAGGGCGTCAGGCTGGCCTCGTTCGTGCGCAGGCCGAACATGGACGGCTTGAGCCGAAAGCGCATTTTCCATGCGGTCGATGCTTCGTTGCAGCGCCTGGGTACCGACTACATCGACCTGTACCAGATCCACCGTTACGACACGCAGACGCCGATTGAGGAGACGATGGAGGCCCTGCATGATGTGGTCAAGGCCGGCAAGGTCCGCTATCTCGGCGCCAGCAGCATGTGGGCGTGGCAGTTTGCGAAGGCCCAGCAGGTGGCGAAGGAAAATGGGTGGAGCCGGTTCGTCAGCATGCAGAACCACTACAACCTGCTGTACCGGGAGGAAGAGCGCGAGATGAATCCCTTGTGCAAGGACTCCGGGGTAGCGCTGCTGCCATGGAGCCCGCTCGCCCGCGGCTTCCTCGCGGGCAACCGCAAGCGTGAGGGGTTCGGCGACACCGAGCGTGCAAAGACCGATCATCTGGCCAAGAAATTCTACTTCCGGGAATCGGATTTCAATGTCGTCGACAACCTCACCCGCATGGCCTACCAGAAGAGCATCAGCAATGCGGAACTGGCCTACGCCTGGCTACTGCACAAGGGAGTGACGGCTCCGGTCATCGGCATCAGCAAGGCGGCCCAACTGGACCAGGCGGTGGCCGCGCTGGAAGCGAGGCTCACACCTGATGACGTCCGTCAGCTCGAGGAAGGGTATGAACCGCATCCGGTGCTGGGGCACGTTTAGGATCCCTCACTGACAGCTGACGTCACCGAGACCGGCCGGCTTTATGCCGGCCATTTTTTTATCCTTCATTTCGATAGCGCGGCCCGCGCGCCGGGCCCGGTGTCCTTGCGACAGGCATGCACGTGGACACAATTGCCATCCCGACAACACTCCGACACCTGAACGTACGCCCGTTTCCCCTCAGTTACGTCGTTCTCGGACATGGCATCGATGTTGCGAGGCATTACCCCGGCGAAAGGATATCCGGCGAGTTTCCTACGCCCTAACTACTCAACATCCATCCAACAATGGAGGAGACATGACGACGTCGCTTCAGTCCATTCCAGGGGCAATCAGTCCCGATGCGGTTGATGAAAGCATCGAAGAGCAGCAGCGCATCGTATCGAAGGTCATCCGCAAGATCATGCCGCTGGCATTGATCGGGATCTTCGTGTCCTATGTCGACCGGACCAACCTGTCCGTTGCCGGGCCCGACATGCAAGCCGCGCTTGGCCTGACGCCGGCAATGTTCGGCCTGGCATCGGGGCTATTCTTTATCGGTTACGTGCTGTTCGAGATCCCATCGAACATTGCGCTGCAGCGTTATGGCGCCAAGCTTTGGATCGCGCGGATCATGGTGACATGGGGCCTGATCTGCATGGGCACATCCCTGGTCACCGGCGCCACGTCGCTCTATATCTTCCGGCTATTGCTGGGCATCGGCGAAGCCGGCTTCTACCCCGGTATTCTCTTCTATCTCAGCCTGTTCGTACCGATCCGGTATCTGACCAGGGCGTTTGCGATCTTCCAGATCGGCATTCCCATTTCACTGGCGCTCGGCAGTGCCCTTACTGCCGCCCTGCTGACTATGGACGGGATCCTTGGCGTTGCCGGCTGGCAGTGGGTCCTGATCATCGAGGGTGGCATGGCCGTGGTAGTGGGCTTCATCACCTTTTTGGCCATGGCCAGTTCGCCCGAGAAAGCGCGCTGGCTGACCGCCCGCGAGAAGGACACGCTCATCGCGGCAATCCGCAGCGACCGGAAGAATGGGGCCGAGGACAGTCACGGCCTGAGTGCTATCGCCTCGGTCATGAAGACCCGCGCGGCGTGGTACTACTGCTTCCAGTACACGTCCATGCTGATCGGCTTCTACGCCGTCACCTACTGGCTGCCTCAAATCATCAAGCTCCGATTCTCGGTCACGGCGGTCCAGGCCGGTCTGCTCTCGGCGGTGCCATGGGTGTTCTGCGCCATCGCGCTCATCACGCTGTCGCTGGTTCCGCCGCGGGAGAAGAACCGGGCCAGCGTGCTAAGCGCCATCCTGATGATGGCGGCGATCGGGCTGACCATGTCGGCATTCGCCCAGAACGCCATCCTCGCCTTCGCCGGGCTATGTATGGCTGCCTGCATGCAGGCAGCGGTGCCCCTGTTCTACAGCTTCCCGTCACAGCACTTTGCCGGCGCACGGGGGGCCGTTGCCCTGGCGCTAGTGAACTCGGTCGGAAATATCGGCGGCTTCATTGGCCCCTACATCCTCGGCGTGTTCCGCCAGACCTTCCACACGGACACGGTTGGCCTGGTGTTCCTGGCAGGAACATTCGTGATCGCCGCGTGCATGGCATTGGGGCTGCCCCGGCAACTCAGGTCGGCACAGGCGCAAGCCGGAGCACGCGCATGAGCGGGATCCTGGCCATCTGGAATGACTGCATCCCGTCACGTTCGTCAGCCTACGAATCCTGGTATCAGGACGAACACCTGCCTGAACGGCTTGGCATCGCCGGATTCGTGAAGGGGCGCCGGTTCGAGGCCATCTGCGCTTCGCGGCAGTTCCTCACGACCTACGAGGTGGTCCATCCCGAAGTGCTGAAGTCGCTGGCATATCGCGAACGGCTCGCCCATCCCACCGCGCGCACCGTCGCCATGATGCGGGAGGGCTTTGCCAACATGTCCCGCACGGTCTGCGAACGGCGCGATCTCCGCGGAGCGAGCCGCGGCAGCGTTGCGCTGACCGTTGCGCTGGGTACAGCCGATGCCTACACGCGGCTGCGCGACACCGCGGGCATGCTGGAAGCGGACGCGGCGCACACGCACTCCGAGATATGGATCTCGGCCGAGCCCGACACAAGCGAGATTTCGGCTGAAGAAGCGCTGCGCGGCGGTGACGTGAAGATCAACGCCTGCCTGGTGCTGGAATACCTGCGGCCAGATGTGGCGAATCGCGTGGCGAATGCGCTGCGCCGGCAGCTCCCAGACGCCGACATTGGTACCTATCGCCTGCTGTGCTCACTTAACAAAGAGGACTTGTGATGCGGATTCTGCTGATCCAGGGCTCCAACATGGAGTATCTCGGCTTTCGCCAGCCGGAGATCTATGGCACCACCACTGCAGCCGAACTGGACGACCTCCTGCGCGCCGACGCCGCGGAGCTCGGCATGCAACTCGACATCCTCTACACCAATGTCGAAGGGGAAGCCATCAGTGCGATCTATCGCGCCGCACGCGAGCAGGTAGACGGTCTTGTCATGAATCCTGCGGGCTTTCTCTATGCGGGTCATGCCTTACGCGATTGCCTGAAGGCGGTGCCGCTACCGTGCATCGAAGTGCATATGAGCAATATCGACGCCCGGGGCATGCACTCTGTCACCGCTTCCGAGAGCGCCGGCATGGTGACGGGCCTTGGCGTCGACTCCTACCGGCTTGCGTTGGTTGCCATCCAGAAAGTCATCCACAAGAGGAACAAACATGCCTGAAGCAAAAGCAAGGACTGCGCTGGTTACCGGAGCGGCCGTTGGCATTGGCCGTGCCATTGCTGAACGCTTCGAGCGCGACGGCTGGATCGTTTACCGCTTTGACCGCATGCTGCAGGATGGCGCGCGGGCGGTGCGCGGCGATGTCCGCTCCGAAGCGGACTGGCAAAGCCTGGCGGAGCGTATCGATAGCGAAGCCGGGCAACTCGACGTGCTGGTGAACAACGCCGGCATCCTGCGCGAGGCGCCGTTGGAAGACACCAGCCTGGCGACCTGGGACGAAGTCATCGGCGTCAACCTGACCGGCACCTTCCTTGGTTGCCGGACCATGCTGGCGCTGCTGAAGCGCGGCGACTCGCCGTGCATCCTCAATGTGGCCTCCATTGACGCGCTGCGCGGCAGCCTGCGTCACAGTGCCTATGCCGCCAGCAAGGGCGGCGTGGATTCCCTGACCCGCGCCCTGGCACTGGAACTGGCCAAGGATGGCATTCGCGTCAACGCGATCTGCCCCGGCACCGTCGATACCCCGATGTTCCGCAGCATTCATGGCAACACCGCCGATCGGGCACAGGAGCGGCTGGCGTTGCATCCCCTGAACCGGATTTCGACCGCGGAAGACCAGGCCGCGGCGGCTGCCTTCCTGTGCAGCGCGGAAGCCGCCTTCATCACCGGCGCGTCCCTGAGCGTCGACGGTGGCCGGGCCATTCGATAACCAAAAAAGGACACCATGACACAACCAAGGAAGACAGCACTGATCGCCGGCGCCACCGGCGTGGTAGGACGAAACCTGCTGCGATTGCTTGCCGCCGACCCGGCATGGGACGTGATCGCCGTGTCGCGACGCGAGCCGGATATCGCCGGCGAATACCGCCATATCCCGGCTGATCTGCTCGACGCCGCCGATGCGAGGGACAAGCTCGGCGGCTTGACGGAGGTCACGCATATCTTCTTTTCGGCCTACCTCGAGAAGGCCGGCTGGGCCGAAATGGTGGCGCCGAACATGGCATTGCTCGCGAACCTGATGGATGCCATCGAGCCGGTTGCGGAGCAACTGCAGCACGTCAACCTAATGCACGGCACCAAATGGTACGGTAACCATCTCGGGCCGTTCAAGACGCCCGCGAAGGAAACAGACCCGGGTCACATGCCGCCTAATTTCTACTATGACCAACAGGCGTTCATCGCGCAGCGCCAGAAAGGCAAGGCTTGGACATGGTCTGCCGCACGCCCCCACGGCATCTGCGGCTTTGCCATCGGCAACCCGATGAATCTCGTGATGGTGCTGGCCGTGTACGCCACCATCTCCAAGGCACTGGGGCTGCCGTTGCGCCACCCGGGCTCGGAGGGCAACGCGCGCGCGCTGTACAACGTGACCGACAGTGGGTTGCTGGCACGCGCCTGCTTGTGGATGGCGACCGATCCGGCAGCCGCCAACGAGCCGTTCAACGTTACGAATGGCGACATCTTCCGCTGGCGCAACTTGTGGCCCGCCATCGCGCGGTACTTCGACATGGAGACTGCTCCGGCCCAGAAAATCGATCTGGTGCAGATGATGGCCGACAAGGGGCCGCTGTGGGAACAGCTGGTCAGGGAGCATAATCTCCGGCCGATCCCGTACGAGCAACTGGTGGGCTGGAAGTACGGAAACTTCGTCTTCACCCCCGAGTTCGACGTCATCTCGTCCACGACCAAGGCCCGCCAGCACGGCTTTAGCGAGGTCATAGACTCGGAGGGCATGTTCCTGCGCCAGTTCGACGAACTGCGCGCGAACCGGATCATTCCCTAGGACCAGCTGCGGGTTGCGCCGCCGGCTCGCGCCTCTGGTTAGCGCGGTGCCGGCTCCTCACCTCTGGCTTCCTCGAGCATGCTCAGGCGCTTGTAGAGATATGAGCGCGAGATCCCGAGTTCTTCGGCGACACGCTTCTTGTTACCGCCGGTACGCCGCATCGCTTCTACAATCAGTTCCGATTCCAGCCGTTCCTTCGCTTCACGGATGTCGGGCTGTCGAGGCTTCCCCGCGCCGGCTACCGGGGCGCCGCTCTGGCGCCACGCCAGCGCCTGCTCCGCGCCTTCCATGCTGCCGAAGTCGGCGACCGACAACACCGGGCCGTCGCAGAAGATTGCCGCGCGCTCGATTGCATGCTGCAATTGCCGAATATTGCCCGGCCAGGCGCGCGACTGGAGAAAGCGGATCGCGGATTCGGCAATCGACTTCTTCGGCGCGCCGTGCCGGAGCGCAAAGCCCTCCAGAAAGGTTTCGGCCAGTTCCGGGATGTCCTCAAGGCGGTCGCGCAATGCCGGCAGCCGCAGCGTCACCGCGCTGATGCGATAGAACAGGTCCAGCCGGAAGCTCGAGTTGGCGATCATCGCCTTGAAGTCCCGATTGCTCGCCGATATCAGGCGGAAATCCGAATGCCGGGCGCGATCGCCCCCGACACGCTCGAACTGCCCATCCTGCAGCACACGCAGCAGCTTGACCTGCATATCGATCGGCATGTCGCCGATTTCGTCGAGAAACAGCGTGCCGGTATCGGCTGCCTCGAACTTGCCCTTGCGGCCTTTGCGGTCCGCGCCGGTGAAGGCCCCCGGCTCATAGCCAAACAGTTCGCTCTCGACCAGGTTGGGCGGCATTGCCGCCGAGTTCACAAGCACCAATGGCTTGTCGCTGCGTGGGCTCAGCATATGGATCGCGTGCGCCACCATTTCCTTGCCGGTCCCGCTCTCGCCCGCCAGCAGCACCGGTACATCCAATGGCGCCACGCGCAGAATGTTCTCTTTCAGCCGCCGCACGGCATCGCTGCTACCCACGATCTGATCCAGGCCATAGCTTCGGTTGCGAATGCCGGACAATTCCCTGCGATAGAAATCGAGTTCCTGCTTGACCTTGGCAAGCTCCACGGTGAGTTCGCGAATCGCCTCCGGTCCCTTGAACATCACCTGCCCGATGGCCGCGACGACGCGCTTGTTCCGGTCGAAGATCGGCAGGCGCGACACCACGCGCGTCACGCCATGCATCTCCTGCAGTTGGGCCACCTGCCCCTTGCCGGTCGCCACCACCTCCTGCAGCTTCGTGTTCTCGATCACCGATGTCACGTGCCGACCGATCGCCTCGCCATGCTTGAGGCCGAAGAACTTCTCGTGCACCGGGCTCATGTACGTGATGCGTGCCGAGGTATCGACCACCACCATGGCCTTGTAGGGATCGGTAATGAAATGCCTGAGGATGTCCGGTGCTGCCTCCACGCTCGCCAGGAATTCGCTCAGTTCGTCGCCCTCCTGCACGGCGAAGATCAGGAAGCACACCGAGTCGCGCGTCGGGATGGCCGCGACCGTCAGCGGGCGCTCCAGGTCGGCCATGGCCGACATCCGTTTGAGCGGCACGCGGTCGCGGTTCTGCCAGAGCCGGCCCAGCGACCTAGCAACCAGCGAATCCCTGCCGAGTCCGCTGGCGAATGTTGTGTTGCCCTCGGCATCGATTACGAGGACTCCCTCTGATTCACGTTTCATGTCTCCACCACGCTTGGTCTGTTATATGGCACGTTGTGTCTTCGGCGACTACACAATTGCCTTCTCGATGATAGGCAAGAACACTGCGAAGACAGTTTCATTCTAAGCAGTTTATCCCGGGCTCGTCGGCCCTCCGATCCGCTGCAAGGCCGCGAAGGCAGGCAGCGCCTATGTCTCCAGACAATCACCCGTTCCACAGCAAATTTCGCGCCATGC
Organism: Cupriavidus sp. GW823-FHT07A04; assembly: GCF_058794615.1. Taxonomy (NCBI): domain Bacteria; kingdom Pseudomonadati; phylum Pseudomonadota; class Betaproteobacteria; order Burkholderiales; family Burkholderiaceae; genus Cupriavidus; species Cupriavidus sp. GW823-FHT07A04. The sequence goes on along the minus strand of NZ_JBXAHA010000012.1, from coordinate 254,119 downwards.
GTTGGCACATCCTTTGCAGTATGTCGGTCACTTGCGTAGATCCGACCCGAAATGGACACCCTGAAGACACTTCCGTTCCAGACACCCGGCGCAGGCCTTTCCTGCCTGCGCGGTATTCGCGTGCTTGACTTCACCACCTCGGTGGCGGGCCCCTACGGCACGCTTTTGCTTGCCGATCTTGGCGCAGAGGTGCTCAAGGTGGAAAAACGCCATGGCGGCGACGACACGCGCAGCTGGGGGCCGCCGTTCCTGGACGGTGAGTCGCTATGGTTCCTGAGCATGAACCGCAACAAGCAGAGCATGACCATCGACCTCACACGCCCGGAGGGCCAGCGGGTGGCGCATGAACTGGTGCGCAACGCCGACGTCGTCGTCCTCAACACCGCGCAGCGTGTGCAGGAAAAGCTCGGCCTCGACTATGCGACGCTCAAGGCCATCAACGGCAGGCTGATCCATGTCTCCGTGACCGGGTTCGGGCTCGAGGGCGATCGCGCCGACCTGCCCTGCTACGACCTGATCGCCGAGGGCTATTCCGGGGTCATGCATCTGACCGGCGAGGCGGATGGCCCGCCTCAGAAGGTTGGCACCCCGGCCGCCGACCTGCTGTCCGGCCAGGATATCGCCATGGCCACCCTGGCCGCGCTGTTCGAACGGGTACGCACGGACGCCGGTAAACAGATCGATGTGTCGATGGTGGCGACCATGGCGCGGTTCATGGCGCCGCGGATCGTGCCCTATCTGGGCTCCGGCGAGGCGCCGAACCGATCGGGTGGGACCGATTCCGTGATCGCCATCTATCAGGTCTTCGATACCGCGGATTTCCCCATGACGCTGGGACTCGGCAACGACGCCATCTGGCAGCGCTTCTGGACGGCGGTCGGGCAGCCGGACTACGCGCGGCAAGCGGGATTCGAGACCAACGCCCGCCGGCGCGAAGCGCGCCAGGCGATCGTGCAGGCCATTGCCGAACTCCTTGCGACGCAACCACGCCAGCACTGGCTGGCGCTGTTTGCCAAGCACCGCATCCCGTCCGGACCCATCAACAGCATCGACCAACTGGCCGACGACATCCCGCTGCGCGAGAGCGGCATGTTCTTCGCTACCCAGGGCGCTGCCGGCCTGGTGCCGCAGGTTGGCCTGGGAATTCGCTTCGACGGTGCCAGTGCCGTGCTCCGCAACCCGCCGCCGGCGCTGGGCGAGGACACGGAGCGCATTCTCAGGGAAGAGCTTTCCATGTCCGCGACGTGCATCGCGGGCCTCATCGACTCAGAAATCGTCTAATCAGGAGACACGATGTCCTATACCGAAATTCTCTACAAGGAAGACGGCCCCATCGGCACGATCACGCTGAACCGTCCCGACGACGGCAACATGTTCACCGAGACCATGTGCCATGAGATCCGTGACTGCATCAACGCGATCCGCCGCGAAACCCGGACCCGCGTCATCGTGATCACCGGCGCGGGCGATAAGTTCTTCTGCACTGGCGGACGCAAGGACGGGATGCAGGACACCACGCTCTACGCCGGCGTGCTGCCGACGCTAGAGATGTACGAGAGCATCGACCGTCTGCAAAAGCCCGTCATCGCCTCGGTGAACGGATTTGCCGTCGGCGGCGGCAACGTGCTGCAGGTGGTGTGCGACCTCACCATTGCCAAGGAGTCGGCCATCTTCCGCCAGGTTGGTCCGATGGTTGGCAGCTTCGATGCCGGCTATGGCACCTGGTATCTGGAAGATCTGGTGGGGAAGAAGCGCGCCAAGGACATCTGGTACCGCAATCCCAAGATCACGGCACGCGAGGCGCTGGAGATCGGCCTGATCAATCGCGTGGTCCCGGATGAGCAGCTGGCCGAGGCCACGCGCGAGTACGCGCTGGAGGTGGCTGAGCGCGGCGCGTTTGCGCTCGCTTCCCTGAAGAGCGCCTTCAACGCGCGCCACGGCGGCGTCAGCGGCCTGTCCCGCATGGCGCATGACCTGCTGCTGCGCGGCTATCTCGATACCAGCGAACACGACGAGCTGGCTGCGGCGTTTGCCGAACGCCGCAAGCCCGATGCTTCCAAATTTGGCCATTGATGCCCGGGTGAAGATCATGCAAAACATCCTGACGCTGCACAATCCGCAGAACGCGCGGGACTACTACCTGTCGGGAATCTGGCAGCAGGAGACGCTCTACACGCTGGCCCGGCGCCATTCACGCGAACGGCCTACGTCGGCCGCTCTTCGCGACGCCGATGTCCGGCTGACCTGGCGCGAAGTGATCGACTGGGTCGACAGTGTAGCCGAGGCGCTGCACAGGCAGGGCCTGAAGCCGGGCGACCGCGTCGGCATATGGCTGCCCAACGTGATTCAGGCGACCATCGTGTTCCTCGCCTGCTCGCGCAATGGCTATGTCTGCTGCCCCTCGCTGCACCAGAACTACACCGTCGACGAGATCTGCACACTGCTGAACCGCATCCAGTGCCGCGCGCTGTTCGCGATGCCCGGCTACGGCGCCGATTCGGATCGCAACTCGATCTTCGGGCATGCCGCCGACATTCCGACGCTCGCCGCCATGTTTGCCATGCCCTGCCAGGCCAATGGCGACCTGACCCTGCCCGCCGACGCTCATCCGTTTCCCGATCGCCTGCCGCCGGCGGCATTGTCGACACCGGACCTGAACCCGGACAAGATCGTCTACCTGGCCTTTACGTCCGGCACCACCGGCCTGCCCAAGGGCGTGATGCACAGCGACAACACGCTGCTGGCCAACGGGCGCGCACTGGTCGACGACTGGGGACATTCGTCCGATACCACGGTCCTGACGCTGAGCCCGATGAGCCACCATATCGCCACCGTGGCCCTGGAACAGGTGCTGGTGGCGGGCGCGGAGCTGGTCATGACCAACCTGCGTGCCGGCAAGCAGGCCCTGGACTGGGTCCTGGAAACGGGTGCCACCTATGTGATGGGAGTCCCGACCCACGCCATGGACATCCTGCAGGCCGTGCGCGAACGCAACCTGACCTCGCTTGGCGAAGTCCGCACGTTCTACATGGCGGGCTCGGCCATCCCGCGTGATGTGGCGCAGAAGTTCCTGACGCTCGGCGTCACACCGCAGAACGTCTACGGCATGACCGAGAACGGTTCGCACAACTACACCATCCCGTCCGACACCGCGGACACCATTGTGTCTACCTGTGGGCGCGCGTGCCGCGGGTATGAAGTCCGCCTGTGGAAGCAGGACAACTGGGACGTCGAGGCTGAAGTGGGCGAGATCGGTGAGATCGGCGGGCGCGGTGGCTTGCTGATGCTGGGTTACTTCAGCAATCAGGTTGCCACGGAAACGTCGTTCAATATCCATGGCTGGTTCATGAGCGGCGACCTCGGGATCATCGACGAGAATGGCTGCATCGTGATCGTGGGGCGCAAGAAGGACCTGATCATCCGCGGCGGCCACAACATTCATCCGGCACATATCGAAGAACTGGCCATGCGCCACCCACTGGTCGAGCGTGCAGCCGCCTATCCCGTGCAGGACGAGCGACTCGGCGAGAAAGTCTGCCTGTCAGTCGTGGTCCGCGCGGGCCAGACGCTGGAGCCGGCCGACATGCTGGCGCACCTGGCCGGCTGCGGCCTCTCCAAATACGACATGCCGGAGTACTTCCTTGGGTTGGACCAGTTCCCGCTGACGCCAAGCGGCAAGATCCTGAAGCGCGACCTGGTCGAGATGACCATGCGCGGCGAACTGAAGCCGGTAGCGGTCCGCTACAAGGCCCGCGCCACGGCAGGAGCATGACCATGTCGATCGATATCAAATTTGACGGTCCGTACGCGATCCTCACGCTTAACCGGCCCGAAGCCCGCAACGCGCTGCAGTTCACTATGATCGAAGCGTTGTCCTACACGCTTGATCAGGTGGCAGCCTCCAACGCCCGCGCCCTGATCGTAACCGGGGCAGGCCCGAAGGCGTTCTGCGCCGGCGCCGACATCAAGGAACTGATGGACCGCAGCCTGATGCAGCAGCGCCAGGGCGCCCACCTAGGTCAACGTACTTTCGCCAAACTGGCCAAACTGGCAATTCCGTCGGTCGCCGTCTTGCACGGGTATGCTTTTGGCGGGGGGCTTGAGCTCGCCATGGCCTGTACTTTCCGTATTGCGACGGTCCAGGCCCGCATGGGCGTGCCGGAGATCAAGCTCGGCCTGATACCGGGCTACGGCGGCACTCAGCGCTTGCCGCGCCTGGTTGGCGAGGGCCGGGCACTGGAGATGGTGATGTCCGGGCGTACGGTCGACGCGATCGAAGCCGAGCGCGTTGGGCTGGTCAATCGCGTGGTTGCCCACGGGGAGCCCGTCGAACTGGGCAAGGCTTTCATGTCCGAGTTCATCGGCTATAGCCGTTGCGCCTCGCAGTTTGCGCGCGAGGCGGTGGTTCGCGGCATGGCAACCACACTTGAGGCCGGGCTCGAGATCGAAGCGGATCTGTCCACGCTGGCTTATCAGACCGATGACGCCGTCGAGGGTATGCGCGCCTTTATCGAGAAACGCACACCGGAGTTCAAGGATGCCTGATTTCACACAAGGCGCCGTCATCGTGACCGGTGGCAGCCGGGGTATTGGTGCCTCCATTTCCGTGGAACTGGCACGCATCGGCCTGCACGTGGCCTGCGTTTCGCGTTCGGGCGAACTGCCAGACTCCGGCTCGCTCGATGCCGATGCACAAACGCGGCTGGCGGCACTACGCTGCGATATCACCGATGCCGCTTCCGTCGCCACGGCGTTCGCCCAGGTGCCCGCACTGTTCGGCAAGCCGATCGTCGGCCTCGTCAACAACGCGGGCATCCACGTGCAGGGGCCGTCTGCATCGTTCCCGATCGCTGACTTCGAGCGCGTGATGCAGACCAACGCCTCCTCGGTCCTGCTGGCCAGCCAGATGGCCTACCCCTACCTGCGCGAGGCCGGCTCGGCGCTGATCGTCAACATCGGCTCGTTCTACGACAAGCTCGGCGTGCGCGGCAATGCCGCCTATTGCGCATCCAAGGCCGCCGTGGGGGCGATCTCGCGCTGCCTGGCCGTCGAATGGGCGCGCGACGGCATTCAGGTCGTCAATATCGCGCCGGGCTATATCGAGACCGACCTCAACCGTGGCGAACTGAACGAGGGCGCACTCCAGGCATTTCTCAAGAAGCGCATTCCGGTCGGAGGCCCCGGTCAGTCAGACGATATCGGACACCTTGCCGCCATGCTGTTCCGGCTGCCCGGGCGTTTCCTGACGGGTGAGACGCTTTATGTGGATGGCGGCCAGGGCATGGCGCTATAGCCACCGCCCAGCCGCTACACAGCCCCACCAACGGAGGAAGACATGAACATGCTGGACCGGATGGACGCTCGGCTGCCGCTGTCGTCCGAGGAACGCATGCTCCTCGACAGCGTCAAGGAGCTTTGCAACACCCAGATCGCGCCACGCGCGGCCGAGTACGACCGCAGCGGTGCGTTTCCGTGGGAGAACGTGAAAGCCATCAACGAGTTGGGCTTGAACGCGATGTTCATTCCCGACATCTATGGCGGCGCGCAGTTGTCCTTTATCAGCTACCTGGCTTGCGTGCGGGAGATTTCCAAGGCTTGCGCCTCTACCGGCATCGTCTGGGCGACGAACTTCCACGCCATCAAGCCTTTGATCGAGTACGGCAGCGAAGAACAGAAGAGCCGGCTGTTGCCACGCATCGCCGACGGTGGCCTCGCGTCGCTGGCCATCACCGAGCCCTCGGCGGGATCAGATGCGACCGGCATGCGCACCAGCTTTACCCCGGACGGCGACGACATCGTCATCAACGGCGGCAAGACCTTCATTACCAACGGCGACGTGGCCGACCTGTACCTGGTGTTCGGAAAATGGTCCGAGATCAGCGATCCTAAGGCAGCCATCTCCGTGCTCATCCTGGAAAAGGGAACTGAGGGCCTACGCGTCCTCGGCACCGAGCACAAGATGGGCACCCGCGCGTCCAGCACCGCCAGCCTGGCCTTCGATGGCTGCCGTGTGCCGCGTGCCAACCTGATTGGCGCACCCGGCGAGGGCCTGCAGATCCTGTTTGGCTCGCTGAACCGCTCACGCCCCAGCGTCGCGGCACATGCCCTGGGCATCGCGCGCGCGGCGTTCGAGGACGCGGTCGACTACATCAATGAGCGGCGCCAGTCCGGCAAGCGGATCCTCGAATTCCAGGGCATCCAGTTCATGCTGGCAGACCTGGCCACGGAGCTGGCCTTGTGCGAATCGTGGCTCTGGCGCGTGGGCGGGATGGTGGATGCCGGCGACCAGGATTTCGGCATCGAAGCCTCGATGCTCAAGCAGCGCGCCACCGATGCGGCCATGCGCATCACCACGGATGCCGTGCAACTGTTTGGCGGATATGGCTACTGCAACGACTACCGCGTCGAGCGGCTGATGCGCGACGCCAAGATTACCCAGATCTGGGAAGGAACCAACCAGGTACACCGCCAGCTAATCGGGCGCAGCTTCCTGAAGAAATAGGAGACGGACGTGACAACCATCAAAACCGTCGGCGTCGCGGGCGCCGGCACCATGGGCGCGGGCATCGCCATCGTTGCAGCCCGCGCGGGCTTCAAGACCATCGTATTCGATGCCCGGCAGGAGGCGCTGGACCGCGCCCGCGGCCAGACCGAAGCGTTCCTGAAGAAGTCCGAGGAGCGCGGCAAACTGCCCGCCGGCGCCGCTGCCGCGGCCATGTCTCGCTGGGAAGGCACCACCGCACTGAACGACCTGGCAAGCTGCGACATCATCATCGAAGCCATCTTCGAGGACCTGACGGTCAAGCACCAGCTGTTTGGCCAGCTCCATGAGGTCTGCCCGCCGGAAACGATCTTCGCGTCGAATACGTCCACGATCTCGATCACCGAGATCGCCGGTGGTTCCGGCCGGCCGGACCGCTTCGTTGGCATGCATTTCTGCCTGCCTGCGCAGCTGATGAAGCTGATCGAGATGTCGCCAGGCCTGGCCACCTCGGAGGAGACCTTCAAGACAGCGTGGGCCTTTGCCGTGGCGATGGGACAAAAGCCGGTGGCCACGCAGGATACGCCGGGATTCATCCTCAATTACTTCCTGATCCCGTTCAATAACGATGCGATCCGGCTGGTGGAACAGGGCGTCGCCGACCCGGCCGACATCGACACCGCCATCAAGACCGCGCTCGGCTATCCGATGGGCCCGCTCGAGCTGCTGGACCTGGTCGGCATGGATACCCAGAAGCTGCTGTGCGAAGCGATGCACGGCCTGACCCACGAGCCGCGCGCCGCCTGCCCGCCACTGGTGCGCCGCATGATCGCTGCGAAGCGCCTGGGCAAAAAGACCGGCAAGGGCTTCCACACCTACGGCGACACCAAGATGTTTGGAGCCTGATATGCGCTACGAAATCGTAAAAACCGGCGAGAGCCGTTCCTTTCCCGCTTTCCACCCGTTCCTCGAACAAGCCGCACCACATGGCGAAGGGCTGTTCTACCTGGGCTCGGGCGCCGGAAGCGCATTCGGCAATGGCGAAGGCCACGAATCGCGCACGTTCGTCGCCATTGAACTGGATACCGAATGCCTGGGTTCCCATACGGGCGAGCACCGCGGGGAAGAAGGCTCCAATGTGGTTGGATTCGCCCGCTTCCGGCTGGGCGACGCCGACCCGAGCCCACTGGTGGAGCTCGTCAGGCAACCGGGCACGCACCCTGCGGCGATCGAAGCCGCCAGGGCGGTGTTCCAGGCGGCAGGGCTGGTTGTCGCGGTATGCAACGACTTTCCCGGCCGCATCGTCGACAGGCTGATCCGCCCGTACTTCAACGCGGCGTTGCGCCGCCTGGATGAGAAGCTGGCCAGCGCCGATGACCTGGACAAGACCTTGTGTCTGGGCCTCGGCTACCCGGAGGGCCCGATCTCGCTGCTGGAACGCACCGGCCTGGCGCACCATTTCCGCGTCACCCGGGCGCTGCACGAAGCCCTCGGCCAGGAGCCTTACGCGCCGGCACGGCGCGCGCGCGTCGCCGCCGAGCGTGAAGAACGGGCAAAGCGAGGCTTGTCATGAGTCAACCGCTGACCGGTGTGAAGGTGCTGGACTTCAGCACCCTGCTGCCCGGACCGCTGTGCTCGCTACTGCTGGCGGAGGCGGGCGCCGAAGTCATCAAGTTCGAACGCCCCGGCCGGGGCGACGAAATGCGCTCGTACGAGCCGAAGGTCGATGACGACAGCGCGAACTTCGTGCTGCTCAACCGCGGCAAGATGTCCGTTGCCATCGACCTGAAGTCGCCGGAGGCGCTGAGCCAGCTGCTGCCGCTGATCCGCGAGGCCGATGTCCTGATCGAGCAGTTCCGTCCCGGCGTCATGGATCGCCTGGGCCTGGGCTATGCCGCGTTGGCTGAAGTCAACCCGCGGCTGGTCTACTGCTCGATCACCGGCTTCGGCCAGCACGGTCCGCGCGCGTCGGAAGCCGCACACGACCTGAACTACGTGGCGGCATCGGGCACGCTGTCGCTGACGGCGGGCAACGATGGCGCGCCGGTCCTGCCGCCTGCCCTCATCGCCGACATCGCTGGCGGCACCTATCCCGCGATGATCAATATCCTGCTCGCATTGCGTCAGCGCGACCAGACCGGCAGGGGCGTTCACCTGGACGTGGCCATGGCAGACAACCTCTTTACGTTCCAGTACTGGGGGCTTGGCAATGGCGCGCTGGGAGACTGGCCCGCACCGGCATCCGGGCTGGTCACGGGTGGCACGCCGCGCTACCAGGTCTACCGTACCGCGGATGGGGCCTTCCTGGCCGCGGCGCCGCTGGAAGACAAGTTCTGGGACAACTTCGTCGCGCTGGTCGGGCTGGATGCCAACGCGCTGGCGAAGATGTCACCACACCGGGCCATCGAGGCCGTCGCTGCCGCCATTGCCCTGCATCCGGTTGCCTATTGGGAAGACCGCTTCGCCGGACAGGATGTCTGCACAAGCCGTGTCGTCAGTCTGGAAGAAGCGCGGCACGACCCGCATTTCCAGGCGCGCGGCCTGTTCGACCGCTCCGTCACCACCGCTGCGGGCGGGACCCTGCCGGCCTTGCCGGTGCCCGTTGATGCCGCATTTCGCCGCCCGGATCGCTCGGCCGCCTCCCCGGCCCTGGGTGCGCACAACCAACTTCTGAATCGTTAAAGTCAGCCGAGATGAAAGCCATCGTTATTCAGGAATTCAATGCACCAGATGCCGTCACCGTCGGCGACCTTCCCGACCCGCAGGTTGGTGACTGCGACGTGCTGGTCGAAGTCCGCGCCGCCGCGGTCAATTACCCCGACGTGCTGGTGGTGCAGGGAAAGTATCAGATCCTGCCGCAACGCCCATTCGCACCGGGCAAGGATGCCGCCGGCGTGGTATGCGCGGTCGGCGCCAATGTCACCCACGTCCAGCCAGGCGACCGCGTGGTGGCGCAACTGGAATACGGCGCGTTCGCCGAGCTCGTCAGCGTGCCTGCCGATTCGTGCTTCCGTATCCCGGATGCCATGCCGTTCGAAGACGCGGCGGCCATGGGCCTGGTCTATCAGACCGCCTACTTTGCCCTGGTGGAGCGTGGCGGATTCCGTGCCGGCGAAACCGTGCTTGTCACCGGCGCTGCCGGCGGCGTCGGCTCGGCGACCATCCAGATCGTCAAGGGTCTGGGGGGCATCGCGCTGGCCGGCGTCAGCGGCGCCGAACATGCGCAGGCGGTGCGGCAACTGGGCGCCGACGCGGTGATCGATCTTTCCGACCCCGACCTGCGCGAATCGCTGCGCGACCAGGTGCGCAATGCCACCTCGGGCCACGGCGCCGATGTGGTGCTCGACACGCTCGGCGGCGATGTCTTCGATGCCGCGCTGCGCGCGATCGCCTGGTGCGGGCGCGCCGTGGTCATCGGCTTCGCGGCCGGCCGCATTCCCGAGATCAAGGCCAATTATCTGCTGGTCAAGAACATCGCCGTCAGCGGCCTGCAATGGAGCGACTATCGCGACCGCCAGCCGGAAAAGGTGCTGGCCGTGCAGCAGGAAATCTTCCGCCTGTATCAGCAAGGTGCGCTCAAGCCAAAGATCGCCGGCGTCCTGCCCCTCGCGCGTGCCGGTGAAGCGCTGGCGCGGCTGGCCTCGGGACAGGTATCCGGCAAGTATGTGCTGACACTGCACTGAGCTTGCCAGACCGACCCCGGGCGCATGCCATGCCCGCCTGCAGCCGTGGGACGTCCCACGGCTGTCGTGCTATTTGCGACGCCCCCCTCTTTCCCGCTCTCCGGAACATCATGAACACAACCTTTTCCTCAATTGCCAGCATCGACACGCTGGGTGTCGTCGGCACCGGCGCCATGGGCCGCGGCATCGCGCAGATCGCCGCCCAGGCTGGCCTGACCGTCAACCTGTACGACGCCAACCCGCAAGCTGTGGCTGCCGCCCGCCAGTACCTGCAGGACACGCTGGCCAAGCTCGCCGACAAGGGCAAGATCAGCGCCGCCGACGCCGAGGCCACGCTGGCCCGCGTCAAGCCCTGCGGCGCGCTGGAAGACCTGGCCGGCTGCGACATGGTGCTGGAGGCCATTGTCGAGAAGCTGGAAGTCAAGCGCGACCTGGTAGCCAGGCTGGAAGCGATCCTGCGCGAGGACGCCATCATCGCCTCGAACACCTCGTCGCTGTCGATCACCGCGATCGCCGTCGGGGCGAAGCACCCGGGCCGCATCGCCGGCTACCACTTCTTCAATCCCGTGCCGCTGATGAAGGTGGTCGAGGTCATCGACGGCCTGTCGGGCGATCCCGCCGTGGGCGATGCGCTGATGGCACTGTCCCGCCGCATGGGCCATACGCCGGTGCGCTGCAAGGACATGCCGGGCTTCATCGTCAACCATGCCGGCCGCGGCATGAATATCGAAGGCCTGAAGGTCGCGCAGGAAGGCGTGGCCGAGTTTGCCGACATTGACAACATCATGCGCGAGCAGGCGGGCTTTCGCATGGGCCCGTTCGAACTGATGGACCTGACCGGGCTGGACGTATCGCACCCGGTGATGGAGTCGATCTACAACCAGTTCTACCAGGAGCCGCGCTACCGTCCGTCGCCGATCACCGCGATCCGCGCGGTCGGAGGGCTGATCGGCCGCAAGGCCGGCGCCGGTTTCTACCGCTACGCCGATGGCCAGAAGCAGGTGCCGGCCGCCGCCGTGGTGCCGAGCGCGCGCCCGTCGAGCGTGTGGGTCAGCCATGACAGCGAGCGCGGCCATGCCATGGTGACCAAACTGCTGGGCGCGCTGGGTGTGAGCTCGGAAGGCGGCAACAAGCCATCGGCCGATGCGCTGATCATCGTCACGCCGCTGGGCCTGGATGCCACCACCAGCGCGCTGCAACAGGGCCTGGACCCGGCCCGCACCGTCGCCATCGACACGCTGCTGCCGTTCGAGGCCACCAGGCGCCGCACGCTGATGACCACGCCGGCCACCAGCACCGCCGCGCGTGACGCCGCGCACGGCCTGTTCGCCGCCGACGGCGTGCCGGTCACGCTGATCCGTGACTCGGCCGGCTTTGTCGCCCAGCGCGTGCTCTGCTGCATCATCAATATCGCCAGCGATATCGCGCAGCAGCGCATCGCCACGCCGGCGGACATCGACCTTGCCGTGAACCTCGGCCTCGGCTACCCGAAGGGACCGCTGGCGCTCGGCGACGCGGTCGGCCCGCAACTGGTGCTCGAGACACTGCGCAATATGGAAGCACTGACCGATAACATGCGCTATCGTCCGAGCCCGTGGCTGTGGCGCCGCGCCGGCCTCGGCCTGTCGCTGCTGGCGGGCGAAGCCTGATAGGCCATCCTGCCAGAGATGACCGGGATGGCCGAAGTCAATGCCGTGCCGCCGGAGGTCGCGCCCCTTTCGCTCATCCTGCAATCGCCGGCGTATGCGCGCGTCCAGCTGCGCGGCCTGCGCTTCCCGTTCCCCGTCGTTGCAGAGGTCATCAAGGGCGATTGTGAACTGATCGTGCCGGGTCAGATGCGGGCAAGCCACGACGGCGTGTGGCACACGATTCGGCCACTCGAGTCCCCGCGACTTGTGCTGGCGGAGCGGGCCCGCGTGGCGTTCCGCCAGCTGCCGCTGTCGGGCCCGCAGGCGGAGGCAGGAGAGCGGCGGCACAAGCCGATCGCGAGCACGCTGGCCCTGGCGGTATTCCGGTCACCGCAAAGACCGTGGCGGCTCGCATCGGCATCGCAGGAGCTCAGCATCGATTGCCCGGGACGACTGTCCCGATCATTGATGAGTGAAGGCGAGAGCTTTGTCGACCTGTTGGCAACGCAGCGCCTGATGCGCGCGCTGTTTGACCTGGCTGGCACTGGCGGGCAAGCCGCAAGGGCCGGATGCTATGGCTTCCCGGATCGCGCTCGTCTTGAAGATGCGATCTACGATCGCTTCGGGGTGAACGCCGCGCTGCTGCATCGTCTGCTGGACAGCCGCTGGCAAAATTGAATCCCCCTGCCAGCGGCGTCCGGTAGCAATGACCTGGCGGCCAACCGTCGTGCCGCACCGGTCAGCGCGCCGAAGGGATCCGGCCAATTGCCGCGCCCACCAGCCCCTTCCGGAACAGCAGAACGCACACGATAAAGATGACGCCCGTCACGAGCGTGACCGACTCGCCAAGCGACGCGAACCATTCGATCCCGGTGATACCGGCCAGCCCGGCACCAATCTCGCCGAGCTTGTTCTCCAGGATCACGATCACGAGCGCACCGACGACCGGCCCGCTCACGGTCCCCATGCCGCCCACCAGTGTCATCAGGATGACCGCCCCCGACATGGCCCAATGGACGTCGGCCAGCGTCGCGAAGCCGAGTACCAGCGCCTTCATCGCTCCCGCCAGCCCCGCCAGCGCGGCGGAAAGCACGAAAGCCATCAGCTTGAAGCGATCCGTACTGTAGCCCAGCGAGATGGCGCGACTCTCGTTCTCCTTGACCGCCTGGAGGAGCTGGCCAAAGGGGGAGCCGACAATGCGCGCAATCAGCCCCATCGCCGCGACAAAGACGGCAACCACGACATAGTAGAAAGTCACGTCAGAGGACAGGTCGATCACCCCGAACAGCGCGCCGCGCGGAACCCCCTGCAACCCGTCCTCGCCGCCGGTCTGCGGTGTCTGCAGGCAAATGAAGAAGAACATCTGGGCCAGCGCGAGCGTGATCATCGAAAAGTAGATGCCCTGGCGGCGGATCGCCAGCACACCCATCAGGAATCCGATCGCAACGGCAGTTGCCACGCCGATCAGCAGGCTGACCTCCGTCGTGACATGCCAGGTCTTGATGGCATACCCCGCCATGTAGCCGGCGCCACCGAACAAGGCGGCATGGCCGAACGACAGCAGGCCCGTGTAGCCGAGCAGCAGGTTGAAGGCCGCAGCAAACAGCGCGAAGCACAGGATCTTCATCACGAAGACCGGATAGACACCAAGTTGCGGCGCCAGCAGCAACAGCGCGACAAGCCCGATGGCCACGCAGGTCGATGCCCGGCTATGCCACGACGCGCGCGCACCACCCGCCGGCGTCACCGTTGAAGGGAGAGAGAATTCGGTCATCATTTTTCCTTGCCAAACAACCCTGCCGGACGAAGCAGCAGGACAATCACCATCACCACGAACACCACCGTCGATGACGCCTCCGGGTAGACCACCTTGGTCAGGCCCTCGATCACGCCCAGGCCCAGGCCGGTGACGATGGCGCCGAGGATCGAGCCCATGCCACCGATCACCACCACGGCAAAGACCACGATGATCAGGTTCTGGCCCATCAGCGGCGAGATCTGGATCACCGGCGCGGCCAGCACCCCGGCGAACGCGGCCAATGCCACGCCGAAGCCGTAGGTCAGGGTGACCATCAGCGGCACATTGACTCCGAACGCCTCGACCACCTTGGGGTTCTCGGTGCCCGCGCGCAGGTAGGCGCCGAGCTTGGTCTTCTCGATGATGAACCAGGTGCCCAGGCAAACCGTGATCGACGACATCACGACCCAGGCCCGATAGTTGGGCAGGTGCATGAAGCCTACGTCGGTGGCGCCCTGCAGCAGCTCCGGCGCGGAGTACGGCAGGCCCGAGACGCCGTAGATCGAACGGAACACGCCTTCGATCACCAGCGTGATCCCCAGCGTGAGCAGCAGCCCGTAGATATGGTCGAGCTTGTAGATCCAGCGCAGCATCGTCTTTTCGATCAGCACGCCCAACAGGCCGATGACCAGCGGTGACAATAGCAGCATCACCCAGTAGCTGAGCCCTGCGTACTCCATGCCGGCCCACGCCAGCAAGGCGCCCAGCATGAATAGCGCGCCATGTGCAAAGTTGATGACGTTGAGCAATCCAAAGATCACCGCCAGCCCCAGGCTCAGCATCGCGTAGAACGCACCATTCACGAGCCCGAGCAGTAACTGCGACAGCAGCGCGGGCAAGGGAATTCCAAGATCAAGATTCATTGCGGTCCCCCGTTCCGTTACACGCCGAGCAGCTCGTTGAGCACCGGCATCTTGGCCTGCAGTTCGCCGGCGGCAAAGCGCTCGACAATCGCACCGTGCTCCATCAGGTAGAAGCGGTCGGCCAGCGGCGCGGCGAAGCGGAAGTTCTGCTCCACCATCACCACCGTGTAGCCCTTCTTCTTGAGCATCAGGATCATGCGTGCCAGCGCCTGCACGATCACGGGTGCCAGCCCCTCGGAGATCTCGTCGAGCAGCAGCAGGTTCGCCCCCGTCCGCAGGATCCGGCCCACGGCCAGCATCTGCTGTTCACCGCCGGACAGGCGCGTGCCCTGGCTCTGGCGGCGCTCCTTCAGGTTCGGGAACATGTCGTAGATCTCGGCCTTGTTCATGCCGTTTTCCCCATTGGCGCCCTTTAGCAAAGGGGGTAGCAGCAGGTTCTCTTCGCAGGACAGACTGGAGAAGATCGCGCGCTCCTCCGGGCAGTAGCCAATGCCGCAGTGCGCAATCTTGTGCGTCGGCAAGCCAATGGTTTCATGACCGTTGACCTTGATCGAGCCCTTGCGCGCGCCCGTCAGGCCCATGATCGCGCGCATCGTGGTGGTGCGGCCGGAGCCGTTGCGGCCCAGCAGGGTCACCACTTCGCCGCGGTTCACCGTGAGGTCGACACCGTGCAGAATGTGCGATTCGCCGTACCAGGCATGCAGGTCCCGGATCTCCAGGGCGGGTGTTTTGTCGTTTGCCATTTCCGCTCCCCTCTCAGTGCGCACCCTGCAGCGCGGCGTCGGCCGTGCCCATATACGCTTCCATGACGCGTGGATCCTTCGAGACCTCGGCGTACGGGCCTTCGGCCAGGATCGCACCGCGTTGCAGCACTGTGATCTTGTCGGCGATCGACGACACGACATTCATGTTGTGCTCGACCATCAGGATCGTGCGGCCGGCAGAGACCTGCTTGATCAGCTGCGTCACGCGGTCCACGTCTTCGTGGCCCATGCCCTGGGTCGGCTCGTCGAGCAGCATCAGTTCAGGCTCCATCGCGAGGGTGGTGGCGATTTCCAGCGCGCGCTTGCGACCATAAGACAGGTTGACCGTGACGGTCTCGGCAAACTCAATCAGCCCGACCTGCTCGAGCAACTCCATCGCGCGGGCATTGAGCACGTCGAGCGAACGAGAACCGCGCCAGAACTGGAAGGCGGTGCCCAGTTGACGCTGCAGGCCAATGCGCACGTTCTCGCGCACGGTCAGGTGCGGGAACACGGCCGATATCTGGAACGAGCGGATCACGCCACGCCGCGCAATCTGCGCCGGCTTTTCGCGCGTGATGTCGATGCCGTTGAACAGGATGGTGCCGGCGGTCGGCTCCAGGAACTTGGTGAGCAGGTTAAAGCAGGTGGTCTTGCCCGCGCCGTTCGGCCCGATCAAGGCGTGGATCGAGCCGCGGCGTACATTCAGGTCGATTTCACTGACGGCAGTGAAGCCCCTGAATGACTTGGACAACCGCTGCGTCTGCAGAATGAAATCCGGCATAACAGGTGGAAAGCCAATCTAAAAAGGAGAGGAAGCGTCTTCCACACGGCCGGAGCAGCGCAGCGGCCGTGGAAAGACGCCCGGAGACAAGGACGTTGAAGCGTGGCCAGCTACCTGGCCACTTCAGTTCCCGTGTGCGTCAGCCCTTGAGCGGGCAGGCGCTCTTTTCCAGGGGCTCGAAGGCCTTGTCCCTGGGGATGACCTTGCGGATCTTCAGCAGGTCCCATTCGCCCTTCGATTCGGACGGCTTCTTGGCTTCAGCCAGGTACATGTCATGCGCCATCAGCCCGTTTGCCAGGATGCGGCCGTCCTTGGCAAAGAAGTCGTTGACCGGCGTCGCGCGCATCTTTGCCATGACCTTGTCGGGGTCCGCGCTGCCGGCCGCCTGCACCGCCTTCAGGTAATGCATCACCGCCGAATACATGCCCGCCTGCACCATCGTCGGCATCATCTTGGTCTGCGCGAAGAACTTCTTGCCGAAGGCGCGGGTCTCGTCGTTGTAGTCCCAATAGAATGCCGTGGTGAACTGCAGCCCCTGCGCCGCCTTCAGGCCCATGCCTTTCAGGTCGCTATCGAAAATCAGCAGCGGCGCCACCACCTGCTTGCCGCCGCCGAGTCCGAACTCCGAAGCCTGGCGCACCGCGTTCTGGGTATCGCGCCCCGCATTGGCCAGCGCAATCACCTGCGCCTTCGACGCCTGCGCCTGCAGCAGGAACGATGCGAAGTCCGATGCCGAGAGTGGATGGCGGACCTTGCCGACGACCTTGCCCCCCGACTGCTCCACCACGCCGACGGCATTCGACTCGAGCGAATGTCCAAACGCATAGTCGGCGGTGATGAAGAACCAGTCCTTCTTGCCTTCTTCCAAGATCGCGCGGGCCGTGCCGTTCGCCAGCGCGTACGTGTTGTAGACGTAGTGAATGCCATAAGGCGAGCATTGCTTGCCCGTCAGCTCCGTGGTGGCGGAACCCGCGAAGATGGTGACCTTCTTCTTGCTCTCGCCAAGCTTCTGCAGCGCGAGCGCCGAGGCCGAGTCCGTGGACTCGATGATCATCTCCACATTGTTCCGGTCATACCACTCCCGGGCACGGGTGGAAGCGATATCGACCTTGTTCTGATAGTCGGCACCCAACACTTCGATGGGCCGGTCCAGAACCTTGCCGCCGAAATCCTGAACTGCCAACTTGACGGCAGCAATACCGCCAGGACCGCCGATGCCGGAATAGACACCGGTCATGTCTACCAGTGCGCCAAGACGGAAGGGCTCGGCAGCGGAAGTCACCTGGCAGAACGCCGCCAGGGCGGCAAGAGCGCCGAAGCGCAGTGCGGGTGCTTTCATGGATGTCTCCAATCGTTCGTTATCGTGACGGACAGCGTTTTCCTCGACGACATTCACTGTCCATACCCGCATATCTGCAACTTCGGTGCCAGCTCCAAAAACGGCCATTTTGGGGATAATCCAGGCTTTGGAGGTGTCTTCGACCCAGTGCTAAGGACACTCGTGCCTGCGAACATGTCTGCGCCAAAGACAGTCGGGAAGGCTTCAAACTCCCGGGTGCAACACCGTCAAAACTGGTCGGCGGCCATGGCGAGGACACTGCCGGCGCCGGCCAGCACGCGGTCCCGGTAGACAGGTGCCTGTACTAGTACGTGCTCGGCAAAGAAATGTGCCGTGGCCACCTTCGCCGCCATGAACGCCGGGCGCTCCCCGGCCGCGGCCGCCCGTTCCGAAGCGAGCAGTGCTCGTCCCAACTGCCATCCGGCGACCAGTTCGCCCGCCAGCATCAGATAGGGAACGCTCCCTGCGTAAACCGACTCCGCTTCGTCGCGGCCGCGGCTCGCGACATGAGCCACCACCGCGAGAAAAGCCCGGCGGGCAGTCTCCAGCGCCCGCCGCACCGCACTGGCGGCTGAATTGCCGGATTGCGCAAGCTCCGCTTCTGTCCGCTCGATCCGCGCGGCGAGATCGCGCGCGACTGAACCGCCATCGCGCAGGGTCTTCCGCCCGACCAGGTCGTTGGCCTGGATCGCGGTCGTGCCTTCATAGATGGGCAGGATCCGTGCGTCACGGTAGTGCTGGGCAGCCCCGGTCTCCTCGATGAATCCCATGCCGCCATGCACCTGGATCCCGAGCGACGTCACGACGAGACTCATTTCCGTGCAGTAGCCCTTGATCAGCGGCAGCAGGAATTCGTAGAAATCGTGCTCGGACTGCCGCACTTCGGCGTCGGGGTGCCGTTCGGCAATATCGGCCGCCGCAGCACCGGCAAGAATCATCGCGCGACAGCCCTCGATCCTGCAGCGCATCTCCATCAACATGCGGCGTACGTCCGGATGCTGGATGATCGGCACGCTGCCGGCTGCCTCCGCACCAACGCTACGCCCCTGTACCCGCTCGCGCGCATACGCGACAGCCTGCTGGTAGGCACGGTCGGCAACGGCGACACCCTGCACACCAACGGCGAAGCGGGCAGAGTTCATCATCTGGAACATGTATTCCAGCCCACGATTCTCTTCACCGATCAGGTAGCCGGTTGCCCCACCGTGCTCGCCATATTGCATGACAGCGGTTGGGCTTGCCTTGATACCCAACTTGTGCTCGAGGCTCGCCGCATGCACGTCGTTGCGCGCTCCCAGCGAGCCGTCAGCGTTCACCAGCACCTTGGGCACCAGGAACATGCTGATGCCTTTCACGCCGGCTGGCGCGCCCGCGACGCGCGCCAGGATCAGATGAATGATGTTTTCGGTCAGGTCATGCTCGCCGTAGGTGATGAAGATCTTGGTGCCGAAGAGCTTGTAGGTGCCATCGGGCTGGCGTTCCGCCCGCGTGCGTACCAGCCCCAGGTCGCTGCCGGCCTGGGGCTCGGTCAGGTTCATGGTGCCAGTCCATTGGCCCGAGATAAGCTTTGGCAAATACGTGTCGCGCATCGCATCCGAGCCCACCGCTACCAGCGCCGCGATGGCACTGTTGCTGAGCAGGTCGCAAAGCGCAAAGCTCAGATTGGCGGCATTGACGATTTCGGAACACGCGGCGGCAATCACACGGGGTAGCGCCTGTCCACCGTACCGCGCGGGATGCTGGACGCCAAGCCATCCGCCCCCCGCATAGCGATGGAACGCCTCCTTGAAACCGGGTGTCGTCGTCACCTTGCCATTCATAAGGACAGCCGGCTCGCGGTCTCCCAGAGCATTGAGCGGCGCGATGGCCTCCTCGTTAAAGCGGGCGCACTCCGCCAGTACGGCTGCCGCCGTTGCCATGCCGGCGTCCTCGAAACCGTCGAGAGCGGTCATGGCATCGAGCTCAACCAGGTGCCGGAGATTGAACAGCATGTCGTCAAGCGGTGCAGCGTAAGTCATGAATATCTCAGGTTAGATGGGGAAGTGAATCGAAGCGCAGCCCGAGTGACTTGGAAACGAGCAGAAAGGAACAATCTTGATGTGATGCTAGCCGCGGATGGCCGTTAGCCGTTTGTCATGCCGTGTGGCCAGCACGGACTCAGGTGCCGGAAAACGTGGGCTGTCGCTTCTCGCTGAACGCATGAAGGCCTTCCTGGTAGTCCTGGCTCCAGCCAAGCTCCCGAATAAAGGTAGCCTCCATCGACAACTGCTGTTCAAGCGAATGCACCGCGGCGGCAAGCATCAACTGTCGCGTACGCACCATGGCTTTGGTCGGCATGGATGCCATCCTTTCAAGGAGCTCGTCAACGCCCGCGGCAAATGCGGCGTCCTCGAGTACGTCCCAGATCAGTCCCCATTCGGCGGCCTTCTCTGCCGATAACTTGTCCGCGAACAGTGCCAGGCCCATGGCCCGGGCGACTCCTACCCGGTGCGTCAGAAACCAGGTACTGCCGGTGTCTGGTGTGAGCCCGATCTTCGAGAACGCCTGCAGGAAATACGCGGACTTTGCCGCCACCACGACATCACAGGCGAGCGCGAGCGACGCCCCGCCGCCCGCAGCCAGACCGTTCACAGCAGCAACGCTCGGGACAGGCAGGCCTTGCAGCTTCATGACTAGAGGCTTGAAGTACCGCTCGACGTGGGTGCCGATGTCGGGCAGCTTCCCATCCACGATCTGCATCGCCGGATCGGCCAGATCCTGGCCAGCGCAGAAGGCGCGGCCCGCGCCAGTGATCGCCAGTACGCGTGATGTCTGGTCATTGGCGACCAGGTCGACGGCACGAAGCAATTCGATCATCGTTGCCTCATCGAGGCTGTTCAGCTTTTCTGGCCGGTCCAGGGTAATGCGCGCGACTGCCGCCCCTGTCGTGACCTTGATGTTCTCGAATGTCATCGATTGACCCTCCTACATGGAATGGTGCCGGTTGCGCTCTGGTCGCCACTAGCTGTAACCGGCATTGAGCGCCGTGTCGGCACCATCGGCGCCCCGCTCTTTTCCGCGATACGTTATTTGCCGGTGAACTGCGGCGCGCGTTTGGCAAGGAATGCTGCGATGCCTTCGCGCGCGTCGTCGGTTCGCGTGGCCCGGGAGAACAATGCGGCCTCTGCGCGCAGGCCGGCATCCAGATCCAGCCGCGTCGCAGACAACACCGCCTCGCGCGCCAGATGGACGGCGGAAGGCCCGCCTTCCGAGACGTCGGCCAAGTGCGCCTTGCCGACAGCGACCGGGGCGCCGCCCTCGACCAGCCGGTCGACCAGGCCGATCTCCAGTGCCTCGTCTGCGGCGATCATTCGGCCGGTGATAATCAGATCCAGCGCCCGGGTTGTGCCGACCAGCCGTGGCAGCCGTTGCGTCCCGCCGTAGCCCGGGATCAAGCCGAGCTTGATCTCCGGCAGCCCAAATTTCGCGCCGGCCAACGCCACCCGGTAGCTGCATGCCATGGCGAGTTCCAGACCGCCCCCTAGTGCCGCACCACGGATGACCGCAACACTGGGCATGCTCAACGCAGCCAGTTTCCCAAGCACTTGTTGCCCGAACACCGAACCATCCAGGTGCTGCTGCGGGGTGCGGTCCTGCAATTCCGCGATGTCCGCACCGGCGCAGAACGCGCGCTCGCCCCCGCCGACAATGACAACGCCGCGCACGCCGGACCGTTCGATATCGTCAACATGGCCGGACAGGGTCTCCAGCATGTCCAGGTTCAGGGCGTTGAGCGCAGCCGGCCGATCGATCGTCAGCACGGCCAGCTCGCCATCGTAGCGCAGGCCGATGGTCATACCTGGCCTCCATCCGGCTGCTTGCGCTTGCCTTCATAGACTTCGCGAAAACGCGGCTTGCGCTTTTCGAGGAACGCGCGTACGCCCTCCTGCGATTCGTCAGTCTCGTAGTACAGCGCGAGTGCCTGCATACCCAGCCCGCCAATGCCGCGGATCGAATCGGTGTCGGCATTGAACGAGCGTTTGGCGATGGCCAGTGCCGTGGGGCTCATGGCCAGGATTTCCTGGCACCATTTGTCGACTTCCGCGTCGAGCCGGTCGTGCGGCACCACGGCATTAACCAGACCCATGTTCAGGGCCTCGGCCGCGGTATAGCGCCGGCACAGGAACCAGATTTCGCGCGCCCGCTTCTCTCCCACGACACGCGACAGCAGCGCCGTGCCAAATCCTGGGTCGACCGAACCGACCTTCGGCCCCACCTGTCCCAGCTGCGCGGTATCGGAGGCAATTGCCAGATCACAGCACGTGACCAGCACATTTCCGCCGCCAATGGCATAACCGTTGACGCGTGCAATCACCGGTTTCGGGCATTCGCGGATCATGCCTTGCAATTCCTCGACAGGCAGGCCGATCACGCCGCGCCCGTCGTAGCCGCCGTCATGCGCCGACTGATCGCCACCGGTGCAGAACGCCTTGTCGCCGGCACCCGTCAGCACGACCACGCCAATGGACTTGTCCCACGAGGCGGCGTTCAGAGCGTCAATCAGCTCGTCGCAAGTCTTCCCGCGAAGCGCGTTGTACTTCTCCGGGCGGTTGATCGTGATGCGCGCCACGCCCGCACGCACTTCATAAAGGATATCGGTGTATTGGTTCATGGTGTGTGCTTGCTTTTAGCCGTGCATGGTCAGGCCACCGGACACGCTGATGACCTGGCCGGTGATGAAGTTCGCGTCGTCGCTCGCGAGGAAGCTGACAATGCCTGGAATGTCAGCGGGCTGCCCGAGCCGATTGAACGGGATGGCGCGCTTCAGGCCTTCATAGATCTTCTGACCGTATTCGCCTTCGCCGAGAAACGACTGCAGCAATGCTGTGTCGGTGGGACCGGGGCACACCACGTTGACGTTGATATTGTTGCGCGCACATTCGCGTGCAATGGTCTTGCTGAAGGCAATGACGCCGCCCTTGCATGCGGAGTAGACCGATTCGCCCGACGAGCCCACGCGGCCGGCATCGGACGAGATATTGACGATCTTGCCCTGCTTCGCCTTGACCATCCACGGCAATACGGCGTGGTGCAGGTTCAGCGGGCCCACGAGGTTGATGGCGATCACCTTGTTCCAGAACTCCGGTGTCGTCTCGAGAAACTTCGCCGCCACGTCCCAGCCGGCGTTGTTGACTAGAGCGTCAATGCCGCCGAGCTCTTGCGCAACGGTGTCGATCGCCGCCGTCACGGCGCCATGGTCGGTAATGTCGACCTTGACCGCCGTGACGCCCGAGCCGGTGTGCTTGAGCGACGTGCTGAGTTGCTCCAGCGCATCGGCATTGACATCAACGGCGACCACGCGCGCACCTTCCTCGCAAAACCGCTGGCACAGCGCCTTGCCAATCCCACCGGCTGCACCGGTGATGATGACCACCTTGTCGTTCAGACCTCGCATACTGCAATCTCCTGTGTGAATTCGTGACTAAGTCCGGCTGGCTACCGCCGCGGCGGCCAGCTTGCGCAGGACAAATTTCTGAAGCTTGCCGGTCGCCGTGCGCGGCAGCGTTTCGAAGACGATGTGGCGCGGCGTCTTGAAGCCAGGCAGCCGCTCGCGGCAATACCGGATCACTTCTCCCGAACTCACTGCCCCCGCGAACTGTGGCTTCAACTCCAGCAGCGCGCACGGGACTTCGCCCCATCTGGCGTCGGGCACCGCCACCACGGCTGCAGTCTGGACGGCCGGGTGCGTGTACAGCACCTCTTCGATCTCGAGCGAAGAGATGTTCTCGCCGCCGGAAATGATGATGTCCTTGGCTCGGTCCTTGATCTCGATATAGCCGTCGCCGTGCACCACGGCGAGGTCGCCGCTGTGGTACCAGCCACCGGCAAACGCTTCCGCCGTCGCCTCGGGGTTCTTCAGATAGCCTTTCATGGCCAGGTTGCCGCGGAACATCACCTCGCCCATGGTCTGGCCGTCACGAGGCACCGGTGCGAACGAGGGGTCGACCACTACCATGTCTTCCATCACCACGCTGCGTACGCCTTGCCGGGACAGATGCGCGAAGAAACCGTCCTCGCCTTCCTCGCGCCACTCCTGCTGCAACTGGCACAACGTGTTGACGCCGTGCATCTCGGTCATGCCGTATACGTGCAGCAAGGAAAAGCCGAGCGCCGACACCTTGCGCAGCACCGCCGTCGGCGGCGATGCCCCCGCGCACATGATCCGGATTGGCCGAGTAGGCTTGACCCAGTTGGCCGGTTTGCCATCCACGAGGAAATCGAGCACGGTCGGCGCGCAGCCGAAATGCGTCACGCCGTGCGCCTCGATGGCTGCGTAGATGTCGTCGGCCACCACCTTGCGCAGACAGATGCTGGTGCCCCCCATCGCCGCCATGGCCCACGCGAAGCACCACCCGTTGCAGTGGAACAGCGGCAGCGTCCACAGGTAGACGGGGTTGCTGCCAGGCATCTCGGCATTGATAGACTGGCCCAACGCGTTCAGGTAGGCACCGCGGTGGTGGTAGACCACGCCCTTGGGATTTCCGGTGGTGCCGGACGTATAGTTCAAGGCAATGGCGTCCCACTCGTCGGCCGGATAGCGCAGGGCAGTGTCAGGCGCTGCGGTCTCCAGGAAGGTGTCGTAGTCGATGGCGCCGAGGCGCTCGTCGCAGCCGGATGCTGGATCGATGATGTCGACGATCCGGATCTCGCGGCCGGACTGGCTGACGGCCTTGCGCGCGACGGCGGCAAACTGGCTGTCGACGAACAGCAGCCGGGTCTCGGAGTGCTGAAGAATAAAGGCAATGGCTGGCGCGTCAAGACGGATATTGATGCTGTTCAGCACGGCGCCGGACAGCGGCACGCCGAAGTGCGCCTCGAGCATTTCCGGGACGTTCGGCGCGAGGACCGATACCGTGTCGCCCCGCTCGATGCCGGCGGCGATCAGAGCCCTGGCCAGCGCCTCACAGCGCTGCGCATACTGCCGCCAGGTATAGCGTCGATCCTGATATATCACGGCGGCGCGCTCCGGGAACACGTCGGCGGCGCGTTTCAGGAAATGCAGCGGCGTCAGGGGTTGGAAATTGGCCTGGCACTTATCCAGGCCCTGGTCGTATTTGGTGGGCACGGGTGTCTCCTGCGGAAGGCTGGCGGAGTCAGTGAGTGAAATTCAGAGGGCGACAGCGAGCCGGGTGGCCTGGTCGATGGCGCGCAGCGCGTCAAGCTCGCTGGCGACATCGGCGCCCCCGATGAGGCGAGGCTTGAGACCACGCGCCACCAGCTGGTCGTGCAGCGTGCGGTTCGAGTTCTGGCCCGCGCACAGGACGACGTGATCGACGGGAAGTACATGCGGCTTGCCCTGGACCGTGTAGTGCAGGCCTTTGTCATCGATGGCATCATAGGTCGCGCCTGCCGTCATGGCGACATTGGCCTTGCGCAGCTTGGCTTTCAGGATCCAGCCGGTAGACTTGCCCAGCCGTTTGCCGAGGGATTCGTCCTTGCGCTGAAACATGAAGACGCTGCGGCGCGGCGTAGCGGCTTCAGCCGCTACGGTCAGGCCTCCCGGCGTGGTGCTGCGCGGATCGACGCCCCACGCGAGGAAGAAGGCTTGCGGATCGAGCGATTCCTCGGCATCGCCTAGCAGGAATTCGGCAACGTCGAAGCCGATCCCACCTGCGCCGATGATGGCCACGCGCTGGCCGGGCACGACCTTGCCGCTCAGCACATCGATATAGGACACGGCCTTGGGATGATCCACGCCGGCGAAGTCCGGCACGCGCGGCGACACGCCCGTGGCCAGCACGATCTCGTCGAACCAGCCCGTGCCAAGCGCCTCGGGCGTGGCGGCCTCGCCGAGCCGCAGCGTGACCTCCAGCTTGTCCAGCCTGACGCGGAAATAGCGCAGCATCTCGTGGAACTCGGCCTTGCCGGGCACCATCTTGGCCAGGTTGAGCTGCCCGCCAAGCTGGGCATCCGCTTCGAACAGCGTGACGCGGTGGCCGCGCTCCGTGGCGTTGATCGCAAACGCCATCCCGGCTGGCCCGCCCCCCACGACGGCGATCCGCTTCGGGGCGGACACGATCCCAATGGGAAATTCGATTTCCCTGCCGGCGCGCGGATTGACGAGGCACGTCGCGGTGCGCTCGGTGAAAATGCGGTCGAGGCAAGCCTGGTTGCAAGCAATACAGGTATTGATCTCTTCGGGGATGCCAAGCCGTGCTTTCCGGGCGAATTCTGGATCGGCCAGCAGCGGCCGCGCCATGGAAACCAGATCGGCAACGCCCGCAGCGATCACCTGTTCCGCGGCTCCGGGCGCGTTGATCCGGTTCGAAGCCATGACTGGAATGCTCACCGCCTGCTTGACGTTCTTCACCGCCTCGCTCCACGCCGCCCGCGGCACGGTGGCCGCAATGGTCGGCACGGCCGACTCATGCCAGCCCACTCCGGTGTTGATCAGGTCCGCGCCTGCTGCTTCGACCCGCCTGGCGAATTCGGCCACCTCTTCACCGGTCATGCCACCTTCGACCAGGTCGATCGCGGAAATCCGGTAGACCAGCATCGGATCGCGGCCGATCCGCTCGCGCACCGCGCGTACGACCTCGAGCGGGAAGCGGATGCGCGCTTCAAAGCTGCCGCCGAAGGCATCGTCACGCCGGTTGGTCGGCGCGGCGGTGAACTCGTTGATCAGGTATCCCTCCGACCCCATGATCTCGACGCCGTCATAGCCGGCTTCGACCGCCAGCGCCGCGGTATGGGCAAAGTCAGCGATCGTCCGCCAGACCTCATCCGTGGTGAGGGCGTGCGGCGAGAAGGTATTGATGCGCGCCTTGCCCGGCGAAGGGGCCACGCACTCCGGCACCTTGGCATAGCGGCCGGCATGCAGGATCTGCAGCACGATCTTGCCGCCCGCCTGATGCACGGCGCTGGTCACGGCGCGATGCTCGTCAACCTGATCGGCGCTGTTGAAAAGCGGCCCGCCCGCCTCCATGACCCCTTCCGGATTCGGCGAGAAGCCGCCGCTCAGGATCAGCCCGATCTCGCCCTCGGCGCGCGCCGCATAGAAGGCGGCAAGGCGCTCGCGCGGCCGGTCAAGCGTCTCCAGCCGCGTATGCATCGCGCCCATCACCATCCGGTTGGGAATGACGTGGTTACCTATCCTCAGCGGCGTCAGGATCTTGTCGAGTGTCTCCATGGGGTCCTCGTTTGTTCTGGTGGTTGCGTCAACACATACTAGGCATCCCTCGAATATACGTCAAGTACCTGATATATTTTTGCGATAAAACCGCGTTTCACAAGAACAATCATGCAATCTACATGTCATACATTGCTGAAGAATCACTTATCCGGCGCATCCAGTATTCCGGCGCGGGCGGCACCACAGCCGTAGAATGTCGCCATCGCGCCTGCCCCAGCCGCGCTACCCGCAATTTGAGCCATGACCGATTCCGCCCCCTCCTATGACCAGTCCGTCTCGTCCGTCCACAACCGCCTGTTCTTCCGGCTGTTTCAGGCGGGCAACACGCTGGACCGGCAGACCATCAAGTACCTGGGCATCACGACGGTGCAGTGGTCAGTGCTGGGCGCGCTGACGCGGCCGCAAGCCGCGCAAGGCATGTCGTTCTCGGAGCTGGCCGAATATCTGGTGGTCAGCCGGCAAAGCCTCGATGGCGTGCTCAAGCGCCTAGAGCGCGACGAACACGTGGTGCGGGTGGCTGACACCGTGGACCGGCGCGCCAAGAACGTGGTGCTGACCCCAAAGGGACGCGCGTTCTGGTCCAGCCTGCAGCCCCGGATCTATGAATTCTATCGCCAGGCCCTGGCGAGCTTCCGATTCGACGACAAGGTTTCGCTGGTGCACTTTCTGAACCAGCTCAATGGGGGCATGGCCGATGTGCACCTCGAAGGCGCCGGGGGCGAGGCCGACGCGGACACCGACGCTGCACAGGCAAAGTAGAAAAAAGACGCGATTGAAATCAAGCGAATGTCGGAGGAGAGCGCCCGTTGAATCGAATCCTGTCAGTCAAATTGGGCGCGCTTTGCATCCACAATGAGCGTTTACAGACTCAGTGCGTTTGCCCAACGGGTACTGGCTAAGGAAACTCACGCCGCGATGAGCGCAGCCACCGAACAAGCAGGTGTGAAATCGATCCGGAAACGCGGCCGTCGTCGCGCAAGGCCAGCATGCTCCCACTGGGCGCGGACTCGACCCCCATGTGTGCGTCACCGTGGCCAATGTGACCCAATGCCCGCATCCAGCCACTCCTTTGCGTCCCGCAGGACTTGCAGATCAATGCTGTCCATGACCTTCCCCTTGGTCAGCGTGTTGCCGACCCGAAATCAACGTAGCAACGAGAACGCAGCCACGGCGGCCGCGCTCAGCCCGATAAGCCAAGGAAGGATGCGACCATCGCCGTGCTGGGCGGCTCGATGGGTCTCGCCACCGCGGTGATCGTGACTGTCCTTAGCCCGACCGTCTGGGTTCAGGTGCTGGGGCATGCAACCGCCGTCTATCCATATGAATATCCGGCGCTGTTCTCGATGCTGGTAGCCTTTGCCGACATCTATGTCTTCTCGGTGACCGATCGTTCAGCGCGCGATATGGGAACGCAACGCTTATCAAAACCAGCGGGTCGCATGCGAGCTCGGCCTCTCCAATACGCGCGGCACCTGAAAGGTCAGTTGCAGAGGGTCTTCCAGCGGCGCGGCGGCAAGGAACGTCCCGTCGCCGGTCGGGGGCGCAGCGGTTTCCTCCCTCTCGAGGCGGTCCGAGCACTCATCCCAGTCCTAGGGAATGGCCTGGATGACTTCGAGCAGGTCGCGCCCCCTTCGCTTCCGCCGGCGTCCTTGCATCTGCCAGGTACATGTCGTCGGCCAGCAACCCATTGACCAGGATGCTGCCGTACTCGCGGCGGTGAACTGCGGTCCCATGTCTTTCGGGTCGCTTTGGCCATCCGAACTCTCTGCAGTCCCAGTGCCAAGGCGAGAAAGTCACTCAACTTTCGAAAAAGGTAGCGATCTTTTCATTATTTATCGGATGATTGGTAGAATCGTGGCGACTTCGAACAGCACCACCGAGAAAGACACTCATGGAGCCACGCGCTACTGCCAGCCAAGACGCATCGGCAATGAAATCCGCACGACGCTTGCTTCCGGAAGAAAGGGAACAGCAGATCGTCGAGAAAGCCATCGAACATTTCACCCGGAATGGGTTCGGCGGCAGCACGCGCGAACTGGCACGGCAGATCGGCGTCACGCAGCCGCTGCTCTATCGCTATTTTGAAAGCAAGGAAGCGCTCATCGAGCGGGTCTACAACGAAGTCTTCCAATGGCGTCCGGACTGGGACCGGCAGATCACCGATCGCTCGTTGCCGCTGACCGAGCGCTTGTATATCTTCTACCTGGACTACTCGTCGGTGATTCTGCGCGAGGAGTGGATCCGGCTCTTTATCTTTGCCGGGCTAACCCATGAAGGCATCAACAACAAATACCTGAGCAAGCTCCGCACCAAAGTATTCCTGCCGGTGCTGGCGGAGGTACGCGCAGCCTTCGACATTCCCGCGCCACGCAATACAGCGGAAACAGATGCCGAGATCGAGATGATTTGGGGCCTGCATGCGGCAATCTTCTACATTGGCGTGCGCAAGTGGATCTATGGCCTGAAGGTGCCAACCGATATGGAAACGGTCATTCGCCAGAAGGTGGACATGTTCCTACACGGCGCGCCGGCAGCCATGGCGCGTGTGCGTGCTGCGACTTGATGGGCAATGCAGGCGTCCGCAGTAAATTCGGGCGAGGCAACGCCCTACGGATCGCGCCGTTCCGGGGCCTAAAGATGCCCCAATCGATCCGGATGCGGGAATCCGCAAACACCGTTTTCATGCTTTTTCGGCATTATGTAACTCTATTGGGGAATTTTGGGACCGTATGATGGGCGCATGAACCAGTTTATCGCTGATCGGGAATCAATAATACTTCCTGCATCGACATACACGGGACAAGCGTCATGTCAGCCCACTCGACTTCCCTGCAGCAATCCCAACACGCCGAGGCACCGGCAAGCGTGCATTCTCTTTCCGATGAGGCCGGCCGCGCGTCGCATCCGCATCCCTATCTGCAACAGCATCCCGGCTACCAGCGCCTGTTCCGGCCTGGGGCCCTGACGGTCGGCCTTATCCTTCCACTGGAAACCCATCCGGGCAAGCCGGCGCCGACCATGGCAGACCACGTGGAGATGGCGCAACGCGCCGAAGCTCTTGGCTTTGGCGCGCTCTGGATGCGAGACGTGCCGTTTTACGATCCTGCCTACGGCGATGTCGCCCAGATCTTTGAGCCGATGGTTTATATCGGCTACCTGGCGGCAGCGACGACCCGCATCACGCTCGGCACCACGGGGATCGTTCTTCCGACCCGGGAACCGATGTATCTCGCCAAGCAGGCGACCTCACTTGATCAACTTAGCGGCGGGCGGCTGGTGCTCGGCCTTTCTTCGGGAGATCGCGAGAGCGACTACCCGATGCTCGGAATCGACTACGGATCCCGTGGGGACCGCTATCGCGACGCTTACTCGGTCTTTCGTACGTTGGCGGAACAGCGCTTTCCCAACTTCCGCTCGACGCGCTTCGGCGGCTCTCCCGGAACGCTCGATCTCGTACCCAAAGCCCCGTACGGCCGCGTCCCATCCGTCGCCGTAGGCCAGGCGCAGCAGAGCATGGATTGGCTAGCCCAGAATGTCGACGGTCTGCTGACAGGCTCCCCGCCGGTCGACAGGCTGACCGAGTTCGGCGCGCAATGGCGTGCGCAGGTGCGAGCGGCCGCCGGCCCGGACCTGTTCAAGCCACTGGGAATCGGCGGCTTCTTCGATCTCGGCACGAACCCTGACATGCCTTTCCAGCGGATGCCGGGCGGCTTTCGCGCAGGGCGCAATGGCTTGCGCGCCTACCTCGAGAAGGCACAGGCCGCGGGTGTGTCGCATGTTGCGCTCAACCCCAAGGTCAGCCGGCAGCCTTACAAGGAAATCCTGGAGGAGCTTGCCGAGTACGTGTTGTCCGATTTTCCCTCACATATCTGAAGCAGTCGGCCCAGGGCTTTTGCCTTTGGGCCCGACAAGGAACGGTTCCATGTCAGCACTTTTTGATCCCTACCAGCTTGGCATGCTGACGCTGCGAAATCGCATCGTCATGGCGCCGATGACGAGGGCACGTGCCGCCGATACAGTGCCGACCGAGCAGATGGCGCTCTACTACGCCCAACGCGCCAGCGCCGGCCTGATCATTACCGAAAGCGCGCAGGTTTCGGCGCAGGGACGCGGCTACCTCTGCACTCCGGGAATTCATACTCAGGCACAGATCGACGGTTGGAGGCGCGTTACGGACGCCGTTCACACCGCAGGCGGGCATGTCTTCGTCCAGCTCTGGCACGTCGGCCGGGTCTCGCATACCTCGCTGCAGGAAGGCGGACGTCAGCCAGTTGCCCCTGTGGCGATTCCGGCCGCCAACACAACAGTGCAGGCCTACGATCAGGAAAGACGCCCTGCACAGGTACCAGTGAGCACGCCAGTTCAACTGGATGCTGATGGTATCCGCCAGATTGTTGCTGACTTCCGTGACGCTGCGCGTAACGCCATGCGGGCCGGCTTCGATGGCGTGGAGATCCACGCCGGTAACGGCTTTCTCTTCGAGCAGTTCGTCAATGGCAGGCTGAATACCCGTAACGACCAGTATGGCGGTGCCGCGGTCGACAACCGGCTCCGCCTGCTTCTTGAAACGATCGACTCGGTCGCACAGGAGATTGGCAGCCAACGTGTTGGCGTGCGCGTTTCTCCGTTTGCGCGCCTCTACGACCTGCATCCGTTTGACGGCGAGGAAGACACCTGGCTCGCCCTGGCCAAAGCGCTATCTCAGCGCAGTCTCGCATACGTTCATGCCAGTCACCTGGGTTCGGCGACGTTTCAGCAGGCATTCCGCGCGGCCTATCGCGGTACGCTGATGCTCGCAGGCGGCTTCACTGCGGAGTCTGCCACGCGTGCCATCGACGATAACCAAATCGATCTCGCCGTGTTCGGCCGACCCTTCGTTGCCAACCCGGACCTCGTTGCCCGGATGTATCACGGCTGGCCGCTCGCAGAGGCGGGCGAGGAAGCCTTGTACGGCGGCGGTGCCCACGGGTACACCGACTATCCCCCTTTCAACGTCGCCACAGAGGATGTGGCGACGGTCTGAAGCAAATGGAGCAAGAATGACAGCACTCTCAGTACTGGACCTCGTGATGATCGGCGAGGGCAAGCGGCTTTCCGATGCACTCGACGCGTCGCGACAACTGGCCCGCCACGTGGAAAAACATGGTTACAAGCGCTACTGGATTGCGGAGCACCACGACATGCCCGGCATCGGATCTGCCGCCACGCCCCTGATCATTGGAGACATCGCCTCGGCGACGTCGTCCATTCGCGTCGGATCGGGGGGCATCATGCTGCCGAACCATGCCCCGCTCGTGGTGGCGGAACAGTTCGGCACCCTCAACACGCTGCATCCGGGCCGAATCGACCTCGGCGTCGGTCGCGCGCCTGGCAGTGGCGGCGCCACTGTCCGTGCCCTGCGCCGAGGCGCGCCGGAGCGCGACTTCGCGCAAGACGTCATGGAGATGATGGACTACCTTGCCGACAACGGCAGGCAGCCCGTACGCGCGGGACATGAGCCGAATGATGTGCCCGTCTGGATTCTCGGATCCAGCCTCTATGGTGCCGACCTAGCGGCCAAGCTGGGGCTGCCCTACGCGTTCGCGTCGCACTTTGCCCCGCGCTATCTTCACCAGGCCATCGCTCACTATCGCCAGAATTTCCGACCATCCCCACACTACTCGGCGCCTTACGTCATGGTGGGCGTGAACGTCTTTGCGGCCGACACAAGTGACGAGGCGGAGTTCCTGGCTTCGTCCCACCAGCAGTGGATGCTCAATTTGCACATGGGGCGCACCGGATTGCTGCCACGTCCGGTGGAAGGGTATGTGAAAAGCCTCCCCGATCACGAGCGCAACGTCCTCAATCAGGTGTTAGCGTGCACGGTCGCCGGGGATAAGGCCAAGGTGGGTGCGTGGATGCATGAGCTCGTCGAACGGACCGGCGCGGACGAACTGATGATCGACTGCCGGATTTTCGACGTGGGCGCACGCCTTCGCTCGCATCAGTATGCAGCCGAGTCGCTGCAGGACGCCCTTGTCGACTAGACGGCGTCAGATGTACGAGGAGGACGCGGGGCGATACTTCATCGCCCCGCTTGCTTGTCGATCAGGTCAGGCGCTGAACCATCGGGCACGTATTCCATCCATTCGATCAGCCATGGCCCTGCATCATGGCGACGCAAGCAAATTTGATAGTGCGCGCCTAGCAAGCGCGAGCCGTCCGCTTGCCGGGTCTTTCCGGGCATCAATCTGCCAATCCACAATCGTGCCGTACCCTGCTCGCTGTCAATCTCTATCCCCAGTGGGGTGCCATAGTGTTGCATCCATGGCCACGGAAAACGAAACGCCTTGAGTGTCCCCACCACCTCTCTACGCCCGCGCAGATGGCCCATTGGTGTGAGGACAGCTTGCGCATCTTCGCTGAAGCAACCCGCGAGCAGCGAGAAGTCTCCTTGATCCAGAGCCCAGGCGTATCGATACCAGGCTTCAACCACAGCATGTTGATCCGATTCCGCTGCACGCAGGTCGGTACGAGCCCAGGGAGAATCCATTTCGCTGACGATCGTTGCAACGCGATCACCCGGCTGCCACGCGCGGTCCTGGACGGGTAACGTCCAATTCGCCAGCAGGGCTGCATCGCCCTGAACCCAGTTGACCTGCATCCGGATGTCATGAATCAGGGGAGTGTCTTCGCGCATGCACATCTTCAATGTCACGAATCCTCCGAACAGCACCGCACTGGAAGTGGGAGCTTTATGATCACGCACCTCGCCGAAGAAATAGGCACTCATCACCCCTTCCCGGCCACTAAACCGCACCACCTCATTCGAGCCAGTGATATGAACAACTCGGCGGTCGCGAAAATCGACTGTCAGCATCGTGGTCACCGCTTCTTGCCCGCGCGCGTCGCCGCGGTGACTGGATTGGAACTGCACCGCGGGGCTAAACAGTGTGTGGGCATCGCCAACATTCTCACCGGACCAATAGTCAAGGAACGCTGTCAGGGTGGCTTCCAGACGATCACGTAGAACTGCGGGGGGATGCATGCTTCAACTCCTAATCGGTGCGCAGCTTTGGCTATCGAAGCCCGGCGAGCGCGCATATAGACAGACGGCAAGATTAGTCCGATGATTCGGGACGTGCGGTCCCATATCCCGGAATCGGAACACCCAGGCGAGAACGCAAAGACGACAAACGAATGGAACTCAACCGGATTGGCGACATTGCTGCCTTCGTGGCAGCGGTCAAGACTGGCAGCTTTACCGCTGCCGCGACCTCATTGGGGCTGACCCGTTCGGCCATCGGCAAGTGCGTTGTCCGTCTTGAAGCGAGGTTTGGTGTGCGCTTGCTGAATCGGACCACACGCCAACTCAGCCTGACGGACGAAGGGCGAATCATGTATGAGCGTTGCCGGCAGATTATTGAGGATCTCGAGGATGTGGATGCCACCATGGCCATGCGCAGAAGCAAGCCAACGGGGACCCTACGATTGACGGCGCCGTTGTCATTCGGCCAGCGGCACATCCTGCCAGTGCTGGACACCTTCCTTAAGCAGTGGCCCGAACTTCGCGCCGACATCGCCTTCACGGACCGCTTTGTCGATCTGGTGGACGAAGGCTTCGACATTGCTATCCGTATCGGAGAACCGAAGGACGATTCCGCAATCCTGACGCGAACCATCGGAACGCAACGATTTCTGACCTGCGCTTCCCCCGACTATCTCGCCAGACGGGGCACGCCACAAACGCCACAGGCGCTGCATGAGCATGACATCATCACGCTGCGTAGCGCGGATCGCCCTCGAGCATGGCACTTTGACACGCCGGACGGCCATTACGTATTCGACACCCAGGGTCGCCTGAGCATCGATAGTTCGGAAGCCATGCGCGCGGCCGCCCTTGCCGGGTTCGGGATCGTGCAGTTGCCCACGTATATTACTGGCGACGCACTGCGCAGCGGGGCCCTGATTCCAGTCCTGGAAGAGTTTGTGCCAGCACCGGATCCTATCCGGATCATCTACCCGAGCAAGCGTCATCTCTCGCCCAGGATTCGTGCCTTTATCGACCTTCTGGTCGAAATCTGGAAGGATGGCCAACCGTGGGAGCAGCGCTGACAACGGATAGATAATTGGGTCCCCGGCGGACCATATCCTGGTACGGAAAACGGCTTTATCCGGTCTGCGCTTTCTTTCAGACTTCGTTCTTCGCATCGCCTGCGTTTGTCCATCCACAACGACATGGCGGTATGCAAACCGGAGAACGTACCCATGCCCAGTCTTTTCGACCCATTCAAGCTCGGCGCCATCGAGCTCGCCAACCGTGTCGTCATGGCACCGCTCACCCGTTCGCGGGCCGACGCCAACGACGTGCCTTCCGCGCTGATGGCGCAATACTACGCACAACGTGCGAGCGCCGGGCTCATCATCTCCGAAGCGATCAACGTCACGCAGAACTCGCAGTCGTTTGAACGCTCGCCAGGCATCTACAGCGACCAACAGACCGAAGGCTGGCGCCGTGTAGTGGACGGCATTCACCAGCACGGCGGTCGCATCGTGGCCCAACTCTGGCATACGGGTCGCGCCAGTTCCTTTGCCATCCTCAACGGGAAGGCCCCTGTTTCGCCGTCGGCCGTCAATGACGATCTGCATCTCCTCCATGTTTGGGGACAGTTGGAAAACGGCGTCTATACCAAGATCCACGCCACGCCCTCGCGCGCAATGACGACCGAGGAAGTCCAGGCCACCGTCCAGGAATACCGTCGTGCCGCCGAAAACGCCAAGGCCGCTGGCTTCGATGGTCTGGAAGTCCACGCTGCCAACGGCTATCTGCCGCATCAGTTTCTCTCGCCCGGTACCAACCAGCGCGATGACCAATATGGCGGCTCGCTGGAAAACCGGACGCGCTTCTTGCGGGAAATCATCGAGCAGGTGTCGGAAGTATTTCCGCTCGACCGCATCGGCGTTCGGATCTCACCGTTTGCTGACTATAACAACGTACGCGACCCCGATCCGGCGCCGACGTACCGGTATGTCGCCGCCATGGTTCAGGGGTTCGGCATGGCCTATCTGCACGTTGCCGACACGAACGGGTGGTTCGACCGTCACGACTTGCCGCGCATTTTGGAGATCGTCCGCCCAGCTTACTCCGGCGCACTGATTGTCAATGGCGGCATCGACGGCAATAAGGCGAAGCAGCTCGTCGGGGAAGGAACCGCGGATGTTGTGGCCTTCGGCCGAGCCTTTATCGCGAACCCCGACCTGGTTTCGCGCTTGAAAGACAACGTCCCGCTCGCCCAGGCGTCTATGGAACACTGGTACGGTGGATCTGCAAAGGGCTATACCGACTATCCGGCCTATGCGGCCTGAGAGCTGCACCACAGGGTAAATACCTAGCTAGTCGAGTCTGCAGCGGACAGACGCATCTGCTAGAGTTTATCGATCGATCACTGATCGGTCGATAAGTCTATGACGGAAGGCAACTCGGTCGATCCACCTCGACCGAATAACTGGAGACCTCACATGGCTATGATGAAAGCCACCGTATTCGTTGAACCGGGGCGCATTGCGCTTGAAGACAAGCCGATTCCCGACATCGGGCCCACGGACGCCCTGATTCGAATTACGACGACCACAATCTGCGGCACGGACATTCATATCCTCAAGGGCGAATACCCTGTCCGCAGCGGACTCACTCTGGGGCACGAACCAATCGGGATCATCGAAAAGCTTGGTTCCCAAGTCAGGGGTTACCAAGAAGGACAGCGCGTGCTGTGTGCGGCAGTGACGCCCTGCGGCCAGTGTTCGTCCTGCCTGATGGGATTCCATTCCCAGTGCGGCAGCCAAGCCCCCAATGGCTGGAAAGTGGCGGGAGGCTGGAAGATTGGCAACTATCTGGACGGCTGCCAGGCGGAGTATTTCGTTGTGCCAGACGCTCAGGCAAACCTTGCACTGATTCCCGACAATCTGAGCGATGAGGACGTACTCCTGATTCCGGACATCGTCAGCACCGGCTTTTCCGCTGCCGAGTCCGCAGGCATCAAGATTGGCGATGTCGTTGTTGTCGTGGCCCAAGGTCCGATCGGACTATGTGCCACTGCGGGCGCGCGGCTCCAGGGCGCCGGCCTGGTGATCGCAGTAGACCCGGTCGAAGCACGACTCGAGAAAGCCAGGTCGATGGGCGCTGACGTCCTTCTTAATCCCAAAGAATGCGATGTGCTGGACGAGGTAATGAAACTTACGAATGGCGTGGGAGCCGACGTGGCCCTGGAATGCCTCGGCCGTGATGAAACGATGGCGACCTGCGTCAACGTGACACGTCCCGGCGGTACCGTGTCTAGCGTGGGCATCTATTCGAAGGATATCCCCGTGCCCCTGGACGGCTTTGGGGCCGGTCTTGCCAACAAGCGGATTGTGACCTCCACTTGCCCTGGTGGTAAGGAACGCATGCGTCGACTGCTCAACGTGACCTCTAGCCAGCGTATCAAGCTAGACCATCTGGTCACCCACACCTATCCGCTGGATGACGTCGTCGCCGCCTACGAGTTGTTCGGCCATCAACGCGATGGTGTCGTCAAGCTGGCACTGAAGCCGTGAGCCGAGCCTGAGAGCACCGACGTACTGAGTAGCCTCCGGTGCGTCGGTCGCGGGACGTGGTGGCACTCTTTGCACCTACTGAGGCAAACAGATACTCGCGCAGTCGTTGCCAATCAATCCGACCCACTGCCCACTCAATACGTCGACTTCGTCTCTGGGGGTTTCCATGAACTTCCGTTGCGCAAGCGCATACCGGAGCAAACGTTTCACCGTATTGCAGGCAAAGTGAACCTCATCTAGCCCCCTGGAGCTTCGCGTGGACGTCGGCCCAGCGCAAGGGAGCCGGCCCATTAGGTAGCACCGTCTTTCTGTGCCGACCCCTTCAACGACGCGCCAACAAATGCCCGGACTGCGGGCGACAACTCGCGCTTTCTCCTTGCAAAGGCCAGGTCGACGGTGTACTCGAAATCCCGAATCGCTCGATAGCATATGCCCGGCTGGAACAAATTCCTCATCGACTCGGGCACAACAACCACACCATATCCTGCGCAAGCCAGGCTGATCGCAGAGATGAAGTCCTGAACACGATAGTCGAGAATCGCCCTAAAGCCACCGACGGCACCTAATGCCGACAATACCTCTCCGAACCCTTCCTCTTCGTCAAACTGGGGCGAGATGAAGGACGCATGTCTCAGATCCTTGGCGGACAGCTCGGCCTTTCTCGCCAACGGATGATCTTCCGCCATCGCGATCATCAGGCGCTCACTATGTACGAGAGCCGCCGTCAAGCCTTGCGGATACGTACGCCGGGGGCGGCCGATCCCGACATCTATCTCCCCGCTAACTAACCCCTCAAGCTGGCGCGGGGTCTCCATGGCCACCACCTCGATACGGACATTGTCATGTGAAGCACGGAACTCGCGCATCAACCGCGTGAGCACCCCGCTGCTTACGCCTGAAGCGACGAAGCCAATCCGAACAACACCCGCCAGCCCGCGCGCCGCCAGCCTGCCCACCTGTTCGGCACGATCCAGATGCCTCAACGCCACCAAGGCTTCGGCACGTCCTGCATCCGTCAATGTTACAGGCTGTCGCTTGTTGCGGTTCAGCAGACGCACGCCCAAACTCCCGCTCCAATCGCTGAACTTGCGCACTCAAGGCGGACTGCGCCGATCTGCTGCCGGTCGAGTATTACCACGTGGTGTTCACCCTGCCGGCGCTGGTCAGCGCCATCGCCTATACCAACAAGGCAGTGATCTACGGCTTGCTGTTCGACGTCGCCGCCGAAACGCTGCGCACCATCGCGGTGGATCCCAGGCATCTGGGCGCGAAGATCTGTGCGACCCTGGTCCTGCACACGTGGGGATCGGCGCTGACCCATCACCCCCACGTGCACGGCATCGCCCCCGGCGGCGGGCTGTCGGGCGACGGATCGCGCTGGGTGGCCTGCAGGCCGGGCTTCCTCCTGCCGGTCCGGGTGCTCTCCCGACTGTTCCGGCGGCGCTTCCTCGAGGAACTCCACCAGGCCCATCGTGCCGGGCGGCTGCAGTTCTTCGGCGAGCATGCCAGCCTCGCCGAGGCGACGGCCTTCGCCGCGTGGCTCGCGCCACTGCGCCAGTGTGAGTGGGTAGTCTACGCCAAGCGCCCGTTTGCCGGGCCGGCGGCGGTGTTGGCGTATCTGTCGCGCTACACCCACCGGGTGGCGATATCCAACCAGCGCCTGCTTGCCCTGGACGAGCGCGGCGTCACTTTCCGCTGGAAGGATTACCGCGCCAAGGGCCGCACCCGCTACAAGACCATGACGCTCGGCGCGGACGAGTTCATGCGCCGCTTCCTGCTGCATGTGCTGCCCGGGGGCTTTCACCGCATCCGCCACTACGGCCTGCTCGCCAACGCCGCGCGCAGGCAGACGCTGGCCAGGGTGCGTGCGCTGTTGCACGTCGAGCCTGCGGTCGATCCACCGCACGCTGTCGAGGCGCTGGTCGGCCACGCCCAACCGACCTTCGTGTGGCCGCACTGCGGCGCACCGATGATCGTCGTCGACACCTTCACTCGCGGGCAAGCGATCCGCGCCCCCCCGCGGCGGCGAGGCGCAGCATGAGCCCATGCGTCCATCAAGGCCAATTCCGACTGTCGGCTCTTGGGCAACCCGAGCCCAAAGGGGACAGCTGCGCCTGGTGTCCCAATGGCACAGTTTGCCGCGCGACGCGCCGTCCTCAACAAGGGGGTTCCAGCGTTGCCGCCGCGCTTCTCGTCACCGTTTCCTTGCGGCCACCCGAACTCACCACCGTGTCCGGCCGAACTGCGGCCCTTCCAATCCCCATAGTGGCGTAGCTCGCTCAGGCGGCATCGTTCCATTCCGCGGTTTCCTCCCTCGAGGCTTGTCCGACGCCTGCCCGCCAGTTCCGGCGCAGGCTCGCAGGCCTGCGCATGAGGGCAGGCATCAGACAACCCTTAACAGGAGCAGCCAGTCCAGGGGCTTTCCTGATCGGCCGCTTTAGGCTGAATCTGAGTCATTCACGGTCCGAGACCCAACGGCAGCGATCACGGACACCGGTCATTGGACGACTTCAGCCACGATCGACAGCTTGAACCTCGACACCAGTCGTTCAAACACGCGGGGGCGACATGCCGGCGCAAAAAGCCGCTCCTGCGCAACGCGATTGGGTTCGAGGCAACCCGGTGCGGACTTCGCAATTGCCGATTTGATCCCTGAATAGCGAACGTTCAGCAATATATGAAAGGCAGCGGCAACTGCTAGCACGACGCGATGCGGCGTTTCCGATGCGGGCAAGCGCGTAGGCGCACTTCTTCTAAACTCGTAGAGGTTGTTGCTTTGATAGCAAGTTCGAACTCATCCAATTTGGTGCGCGTCCCCCCTTTTGCCCTTGCTTCATGGAGACAGTTGACTTGGTCGCGTGATGTTCCCTTGGATCACCAAGGTGACAACGGTCACGTTCGCTGGAGCTGCAGACTTGAGAATCGCAATACCGTCATCAGCAGGCCACGGCGCCGAGTTCTTTTCGCTGCAGTCAAGGATGCAGAGAAGCGCAACGCGCTTGCCCTTTGCCACCGCGTAGCTTGCTGCCTGCTCGACGTACGCTTGGCAGTCATCCATCTGCCGGATCCTCTTCTTCACCGATTTGAGCTCGATGGAGATCCCCCGCAGGCTCAGGTCTGTCAAACCTCCCGCCGCTGCAGGATGCTCTTCCAGTTCGGCCGCGATGTGAGGTGAGCGCCTGAGTTCCTTGCGCACGTACTCTTGGAATGGCGCTTCGAGCCAGACACCCTTGAACGCTGCATCTTGAACAGCCCGTCCGGTCATGACGGCGGCAAGCATCTGTCCGCCTGGTTCTACCCCGCTAACCTGAAGGCTATGTCCGCCTCGAAGAGGCGGTAGGGGTGCGGGGAAAGCGGAATTCAGTATATAAATGCGGTCATGACACCCGTTGACAGCCTCTGGTTCACCAATCCCACCCTCGCCTATGCCGATTGGCAGAGCCGCGAGGCAGCCGGCGCGGACCGGCGCCCTTTCGCGGCCCGCTCGATCATCCAACATCAGGCCATGTTCGAGCATTTTCGGCATCATCTGCTGGCCGCCGACACCACCGTCGTCACGTTCGGCCCAGACCATATCGATACCTTCTGGCAGTCGCCCGACGCGCGCAGTTACAGTACCGCCACGCGCATGCGCTATCTGAAACTGCTGGACCGGTTGTGTCGCCACTTGGTGGCCATCGGCGTGCGCAAGAGCAATCCAGCCGGTCAATTGGTCCGCGACGGTCAGTGGCCAAAGGCCGAGCCGGATCCCATCTACCTGCCAGAGGACGCGGACGCCCGCCTGCAGGCTTGGGTGCAGCCGCACGCTGGGGATGATCCGGCGGCCTTGCGCAACCGCGCCATCGTGGCGCTCTTCCTCGGCACCGGCGTCACGGCATTGGAAGGCCGCACGGCCCGCCGGGAGGATCTGCAGCCCGATGCTGCCCCGCCCTACCTGCGCGTGCCAGCCCACGGCGCGCGTGATACCCGCACGATCCCCCTCGCCGGGTTCGCGGTGCCGATCCTGACCGAGTGGTGCGTTCGCCGGCAGACCCTTCCGGTCGTTGGCGACCTCGTGTTCTCCCTCCAGGCCAGCGGCGAGCCGATCACGGATATGAGTCTTGGCAAGATCGTGCGAGCGGCGCTCGTCGCGATCGACTTCGAAGCGCCAGACATGAGCCCGCGGGTGCTGCGCAACACCTACTGCCGGCGTCTGCTGCTTGCCGGGCGCAACCGCGATGAAGTCGGCAAGCTGCTTGGGCTGGCCAGCACGCGAACTTGTGACCGGCTAAGGACCACCATCGATGCACAGTTGTAAGTATTGGTATCCCCAAGTCCCACATACCGCATAGAGTTTGCTATTCTCGCGGACGCCTCTACGGCGAAATATCAACGAGTAACCAGACAAAGAAATCCATGGCAACCAAAGCGAAAGCTGTCGTAAAGACCCCGGCCAAGCCTGCCGCCAAGAAGGCAGCAGCACCTGCCCCGAAGGCGGCCGCGCCGGCAAAGAAAGCCGCAGCGGCTGCGCCGGTAGCGAAGCCGCTGAAGGAAACCTTCACCAAGGCGAGCTTGCTGGCCCACCTGGTCGCCCAGACCGAGCTGGACGCCAAGACCGTCAAGACCGTGCTGGCCCACCTGGAAAACACGGTCCTGAGCGCGGTGCACAAAAAGGGCGCGGGCGAGTTCACGCTGCCCGGCCTGCTCAAGGTCACCGCCCTGCAAGTGGCGGCCACGAAGAAGCGCTTCGGCAGGAATCCGTTCACGGGCGAAGATCAATGGTTCGCAGCCAAGCCGGCGACCGTGAAGGTCAAGGTTCGCCCGCTGAAGAAGCTCAAGGACGCTGCGCTCTGAGCCATCGTGCCGCCGGATATACCCTTCAGGGCATCCCGGCGGCGCACAACAATCAGACGTCTTGCAACCCACGGCCGCGAGACACGTGCTTTCCCCCGACTTCGACTGCCAAATCGCTGCGGAACCCGCTATCATTGGAACGTCGCGACAGCGGCAGGAAACAAACAGTACACCGACCCGTTGACAGATCAACCGGTCAACGCACCCCGCCAGCATTGTCCATGGAGCGTCTGCCCATTCAAATTGGCATCGGCATGCGCCTCTCTTCGCGCTCATCTCCTTTTTAACGCCGAGATTTCGGCAGAGGGAGAAAACGTTGAACACCGCAATCGAAGCTCAACCCGCCGCGCGGGTAGCGGGCCATAACCCGATCTTCCGCCTGGAAGAGTTCGCGTCTGGCCGCTACGATGTCTACTCCGCGATCAATGGCTTGCGCGCCGGCTCGCTCATTGGCGGAAACGGTCAATGGTGCGCCGAGCAGGGCAGCAAGCCTCTGGGATATTTTGGGACCAAGGACGATGCCGCCATGGCGCTGATCCAGGCCCGGGGCTTTCCGTCCCAAACGCTCTTCGAGCAGATGCGTGCCTTCGTCGAAGGTCCGCTGAAGCCGCTGCAGCACTACCAGGACGACTTCTACAAGCACGATCGGGCCTATCTGGATGAGTGGCAGAATGCCACTGACATGCTCTGGTTTGTGACCGCCACGGCGACGCATCTCGTCATGCTCGACCTGGACGAAATCACAAAGCGTGAGGGTAACGCCGTGCTGGAGGCCAGGGATCCGGCCATCACCGGCCATCCGCTGCACATCCATCACCTGGACGTTGGGACCGGCAAAATGCGCCCGTGCACACCGGAGAAGGCGCTCGCACTCATTAACAACCAAGCGCAGACCTACCGATTTGTCTCGGGCACCATCAAGAAGAACGGCGAGACCTTTGCGCGCGTGACGCTCACGGTGGAGCGCCGACCGGCACAAAGCCCGATCGCCAACATCGCAATGGCGGTAGCGCGCGAGCCTTCCCAGAAGGAAATCGCAGTGCTACGCCGCTTTGCCGCGTATGCGGCTGTCCGCCACTTTGGCACCCTGTTCGCCGCCGTCGGTCATGTCCGAATCGCCGACGCCGAACGTGCCTACTTTGACTCGGCGAGGCCCGCGCCGAAGTCGTAACCCCGTTCCGCCCTGGCCTGCGCCAGGGTGGAACCCCTGCTTGTCCGTCCGGAATCCTTTCGCAAGGCAACCGCCTTGGGACAGGGTATCCCCTGCGCTTCTTTCAACTGCGTCGTATGACGCAAAGGAGCAAAAGATGGACCTCAGCAATTCCCGGCTTGGCGACAGCCAGCCGCTCGACAACCTCCAAACCGCAAGCCTGCGCATCTGCCTCACCAGCGACCCGCGCATCACCCATCTGGAAGACACCCAGATTACCGGTGCCGTCGTTCTCTACGGCCGCCTGGCCAAGCAAGTTTGGGCTTCGCAAGCGGCACGCCCGTTTGCCGACCCAGCCACTCCGTTCATCCGACTGCAATAGAAGCCAAAGGGATGAACGATGCCAGTCGAACAGCGTGCTGTAGCTGCGGTCACTGAGGTCGTGCCACCACAAGCGGCGTGTCCCACTTCAGTCTGAAAAGCACGCTATACGCCAATGGCGTACACTTCGTCAATGACCGACACCGAAATTGAAGCACGCGACGCCAAGCGTGATCTGGCTGCAGAGCTACTGCAATCTGTTCGCGAAATAACCGCAGGTGAAAGCACGGCGGTAGGGCAGTTCGCCGTGCCCGAGGCTGCCGAAGCGCGCCACCGAACTGGGCTGTCACAAGCCCGATTTGCGCAACTGCCTGGCGTGTCCAAACGCACGTTGCAGGGATGGGAGCAAGGGCGACGGAAACCCACTGGCGCAGCGAGCACCTTGCTCAAGGTGGCCAAAGTGCATCCCGAGGTCCTACGCGAACTCGATACGCCCACGGCAGCATAGCGGAGCTCATCCGCGATCGACGATAGGCTCCCGCTTCCGCGCCTGGCCTTATGTCGACTGCAGCGACCTCTGCTGTACCAAGCCACGCCCTACCCGGGCGTGGCTCTTTTCTTTGGTTCAAAGCCGCATTGTGGGCAGTTTGGAGTCAAGCTGATATCCCGCCGCGGAATGCTGAACGACGGCCGAGTTCGACCCTAAACCGCAGTTCGGGCTCGCGCCACCGTAACGACTGCTTCTAACGGGCAACCGCCGATCGCCCCGTAAAGTTGGTCGGTAAGTCACTTTCCGCGCGGGTTATGTGGCGATAGTCAGGATTTGTCCAAGCCGGTAGCACCCTGGAGCCCTTACTGCGCGTCCGTTATTGCCTGATAGAGTGCCGGGTTCA
The DNA here is from genome assembly GCF_058794615.1 of Cupriavidus sp. GW823-FHT07A04. Taxonomy (NCBI): domain Bacteria; kingdom Pseudomonadati; phylum Pseudomonadota; class Betaproteobacteria; order Burkholderiales; family Burkholderiaceae; genus Cupriavidus; species Cupriavidus sp. GW823-FHT07A04. Next base: position 209,859 of record NZ_JBXAHA010000012.1, on the reverse strand, counting down.
CCCGCTGCAGATCCAACTGTTGCACAGCCTCCTCTGGCGAAGCAGCAAGGCTCTGGCAAATCACGGCAGCATTTACGTTTTGTCGTGCGGCTGCATCTTCGGTGTTCAACCGGATGGTCTGCTCCAGGCTCGGTCCCATCTGCTTGTAGCAGCATGTCTTCAAGCGCATCCGCCGAATACGGTCCTCTGGCATTAATCACACGGCTTTTCGCATAGAAAGCTGCGTTGTGTTGCCTGAACGCTTCGACGAAAACTGTGATGTCGACCCCTTGCGACTTGCAGTAATCTGGCCGGGACCGAACATTGACGAGGTAGTATCCGAGAAACTGCCCAGCCGCCGCGTCCGCTTTCTGCGCGCCAGATTTCACGGCCAGGTCAGCCTGACTCTGCGACGCCGCGGCCTCACGGGCGGCTTCGCCACGCGGCATCTCAGGATGCTGCTTGGCAGCCTGGTCCTGAAGCGCGCGCATCGACGCAGTCGCATTCGCTGTCCCCTGGGCTAAAGCTTCCCCGTCGGCGGTATGCTGCCTGTATGCTTTGACTGCAACGAACGCTACGGCGAAGCTAATCAACCAGACAATCTGCCGTTTCCACGACGATTTTTTGGGTGGACTGTTGGTGTTGTTCAATGCCACGTTGGTCTCCCTTAATTGGCGCCCGTATAATTACGGAAACGGATTCTGGCCCGGACCCGCCTTCAATGACTGTTCTGTCAGTCGCCGCACAGCAGCGGCCAGCCGTTCTCCGCGCGCCAAATCTGCTCCCCTAGTCGAAGCAGCATGTCGTCGCACGAAATCTCGCTGCGAAATCTACTCATTGTCACGAAGAAGAATTGCCATTCGTAGCCTGCCAGCTCTTGGTACTTCGACAACGCGAGCCCGCCCGTACCCGGGTCCGGAAAAGTGTGCTCACGAGCGCGCGATAGCAGGCTAGATGCCATACCTGAATAGACGTTGGCGATGTTCCAGTACGGAGCAAGGTCGGGTTGATAGCGCAATGCTCGCGCAGCAATGTTGAGGTTCTTAACCGGGACAACTTCACCGCTCCTCTTCTTGCTATAGGTGGCGCTCCACAACGTCTGTCGTTGCAGCACGTCGAGTGGCGTCGTCGTTCGAATGAAATACCACCCTTTTCTGTCCGGAATTCCAGCCTTGCTGGCCCACTCCTTGTCGCTTAGATCGATGTTTGCGCAACTGCAAATTCGCTGTAGGTATGCAGCCAGCTCTTTCATTGCGAATCCATTTGTTTGTCTGGTCAATACAATACACGCGTTCGCGCGTGCCTTGGACGCTATACCTGAAGGCAGCACGTGCTGTGATAACTATCGAGAAAACATCATGTACGGATACTTCAAAAAGCGCATCACGGAGCCGTGCGCCCGCAATTAAACACAACGTCTTAAATAATGCAGCATAGTCGTCGTAGTACCTCGTTTGGTCTCTTCCATTGCTAGAAGCAGGCGTCGACTGCCGAGAGAACTTCTACGAGGGTGGCGAAGTACCGGTTATGTAACCCCAGGCGCCGTGTCAGTTTCCATACGCGTTCGATAGGCGCCAGTTGCGGGCTGTATGGTGGCAGGAACAACAACGTCATGTGCCGCCTGTATTTGTGCAGTAACGGTTTGAGCAGAACGGCATGGTGGTACTTGGCGTTGTCCAGGACCACGACGATGCGCTTGCCGCGACGTCGATGGCGCAGTAGTTGGCGAAGAAAGGATGCAAACGTTTCTGCGTTGAAGACAGGGCATACCTGCCAGACGAAGCGACCCGTGCTCAGACTGACGGCGCCAAAACATGCCACCGACTTTCGCGTCGGCGCATGCATCAACACCGGATCGCGGATTTCCGGGGCCACCCACATGCGACAGCGCGATCCGTGTTGCTGGAAATGGCATTCGTCCAGGCTTCCGAGTAGACGAGGAGGTTTCCCCCCTCGCCCCTCACAGACCCGGACGAGCCCAATTAAGGCATCCGGTTCCTCATCGTACAGATTCGCTCATAGAGGCATGTAACGATGGACGATCCGAGACCGCGGCAAAGGGAACCGTTCCAGGATCCCCTTGAACGCAGCCCATGGCAGAGGGCTTTTGTTCGACCGTCGCGATAACCACTTGCGCCAGATACGCTCGACCTTGAACTTCATGGTCGCCAGGCGCTCCGAATTACCGCTGATGCCAAAGTATGCATAGTGCCCCTTCAGCATTCGGCAAAGGCGTTGGTGCTGATCCCGCACCGGCCAGGTCCGCATAGCGCGGCATTGCCGGTTGATCGCCTTGAGCGTACGCGCAACGCGATCTGTTGCGGTCAGCTGTCGCACTACCGCCTTGCCCTTCGCCGAGGTCACCCACACGTGGGTGAACCCGAGGAACTTGAAGGTCGTGGCCAACGCTCCCTGTTGATCATCATGACCAGGCTTGGGCCGGAAGCGGAAATCAATCATCTGGGTTTTGTCCGGGTGTAATTCCAACCCGTATTTACCCAGTCGCTTCCCCAGCACCTGCAAGACGCGCTCCGCATCATCCCTGTACGCAAATAACACGACAAAGTCATCAGCGAAACGCACCAGGGTGCTTGGACCACGAAGGCGCGGCTGAGCGCGAAGGCGCACGGCCGCTTCTGGCCGAACTGAGCCGTCGGATCGTTCCCTGAACTATACCGTCTCCGCCGCCACCGCTCCCCCATCCCGCAAGCCGCCGTAAAACAAAAAAGCCGCCCCCCCAACATGGGGAGCGGCTGATTGCTGTGGGCGAGGCCCCGGGGACTGCTAACGGGTTACGCGCATGGCGCCGCCGCTGGACACGAGCATCACCCGATCGCCAGGGGCAAACGGTTGATCGGCGTCCTGCGTGACGGCGACAAGTCGCCCCAGATCCGTGCGAACGACAATCTCATAGCCCTGCCGGCTGGGGTTCGACGCGCGTTCAGCAACCTGCTGCGCAACGATACCCGCAACCGGGGCGGCGATGGCCGCGGCGACATACCTGCCACGGCCACCACCGATGGCCTGCGAGCCAACGACGGAACCCACGATCGCACCGGCAATGCCGGCAAGACCCGAGAACGCGCCGTAGCCCGGCGTCACACTACCCTGGATGATGACAGCACGTACCCGTACGACCGACGCGTGCTCGACCTGGCCGCCGTGCAACGCCTCCATGCCTCGGTAGACATTGGAGGACGTGTGCTCGACGGTGCAGCCGGTCAGCATGGCGATTGCGGCAAGGGTTGCAAATATCTTTTTCATGGTTTCACCTTTCTTGAGGCGGGCGAAGCCATGCCATCGGGCATGGACATTCGCCCGATGGGTCTTGAGGGAACACGCCACAGAAAGTGGCGCGGGTTACTGCATTGCTGTGTTCAAACTGCGGTTGCCTGCGCCGCACTGGTGCGGCTGCGCGGCGACTTGCGCTGCTTGCTGCTTTCCTTTTTGCTCGGGCGCGGAACTGGGTCAACGTACCCAAATCTCGCCCAGGCCGCCGGGTCCAGCGCCAGCGGATTGGTCCGGCCGGTCGCCAGGTTGACGAACACCCCCGAATACGGGAGTGCGCCGGTGCGATAGAACGTCCACAGCAGGTTGAAGGCTTGAACACCAATCGCCTGGTTGATGACCAATGACTGCTTGCGCAGTGCGTCGGCCATCGAGCAAGACGGCGCGGTGTCTTCCTTGTCGCCAGCCGGGTCGACCAGATCCGGGAACAGGTCCCCAACGTGGGGCAGGCGCCCCGGGTGAGGTTGCCTGATTTCCCCCAGGATGACCTGGCCACGATCCGTTTCGTTGCCGCAGTCGAGGTAATAGGCTCCCCCGCCCTGGCCGCTCGCCGACAGAATCGATTTTCGCGCAGCACGGGTATCGACGCACCCGATCACCAGATCGGCGTGCACTGCCTCGGCGGCGTCCAGTTTGCGGGGTACCGCGACCCATCGTGTGCCCATGAGGACATTGAGCCGGTTGACCAGCAACAGCGCCTTGTAGCCGCCAACGTCCGCCGGGTAGAAACCCTGGCGGCCGACATTGGTTTCGCTCACGGTGTCGTCGTCGTAGACGGTGCAGTCAATGCCACCGGGATGGCCGAGCTCGAGCATGGCATGGTGCAGTCGCGCCAGGTTCGGCAGCAGGACGCTGCCCGTGCCGCCGGCACCGACCACGACCACCTTCCACGCCCCACTAATCATGCACGGCGGAATCCTATGTTGTAGCAAAGTCATTGGCTTCTCCAACGGCATCCAACCAGGACACCGGAATGTTGCGTGAACGCTCGAAGATCCCCTTCGCGCAGAGTCGCAAGGCGACATCCATGCTTCGGGTATGACAGCGGCCAAGCACAACCGCGAACTTCACGTCAAAGCGATCGTCTTGGTCATCGGTCGTTGAGAAACCGGCGGCGAAACGCCCGTGCGAGTGGGAATCGGCCACCAGGACTTCGCCGTCGGGGAGTTGCGGTCGGTCGTAGCGGAGGCTGGCGCTGTCATGCGACAGCACGACCACCGGCACCAAGCGAAACACCTTGGTCCCGGGGTTCCAGACAATCCACCCACCAGTTTCATTGGGACACGCCGCTCTCGCCTGCTCGGCAAAGGCGCCGATCAGCTCTGGCGGAACTCGGCCGCACAGCAGTTCGGTCACCTCCTCGACAACCCCATAGGGGATGGCCGTTGAGACGGCGTAGCTGCTGATGCGGCGGATGAGCCGGATCCAGGGCCGAAAGATCTCGATGAATACGCCGTTGCTCGCGACAAGCAAGCGCTCGCCTGCTGTTGTCATCCCCGCGACGGGCTCCCTCGTCGGGACCATGACGGTCGGGAAGGAGCGTTGCAATGTGGAATCGAAAGGGTTCATGGTGATGTGAGCTCGTTGGCGATCAGATCGCCGAGAGTGTGTTTGAAGGGAACGAGGACGTCCTTTGGGTATGCCTTCCCGAACGCGCCGTCCAGCATGTCTTTCCAGAACGCAAACACGCCGCGCTTGTAGGCAACCCGTTTGCCGCCGTGGTTGGGGTGCGTGAAGGCCGAGTTGAAAAATGCAGCCTCCCAGCCACGAATCGCGCTCACGCCGATCCTCGCAGGGACCTTTGCGGACCCGACGCAGATCTCTCCAGCGTCCCAGGTGTTGAAGTAGGGAGGTTCGTAGAGCTTCGTCTTCGGCGTCGGCCTGCCTTCGTCCCGCAGGGCGAACACGCGGAATCCGTCGACAGCGGCCTGAAACACAAGCCCGGGGTGCGGCACGATGCTGCTGCGATTGCCAAGCTCCTTGCACTGGAAGAACACGCGACGCATGCACGGCGGGCACCACCAGGTCACTGCATGCGCTCCAATGGACAACACGGTCGCAGGCAGAAACTCCGCCTGTGGGATCGCGTTCTCGGCGAGAGATTGCAGGCACTGCACGAGGCCGAACCGGTCAAGTGGCACACCCGCGCCGATCGTAGGCCTGTCACCCTTGGGGGCGGCCAGGATCGGGTGGATGGTTCCGTACGAAATGCGTCCGTCCTGTTGGCTGTAGAGAAGCACGGCATTGGTGAGACTGATCTCCACGCCGGCAGATCCCATTGCGATTTTTGTCATAGTGGATCCGAAATTGTGAGGTGGCCAAGCACCCGATCGATGCTGGCCAGCGTTTGAAGGGCAAGTTGCCAATCGGCGTACTGGCGGCGGATGGCCGACGCATTTTGGGCAATCGGGATGAAGCCCATATGCATCGTCGCTTCGCCGCCTTCCCAGTCGAACGTGTAGATGTCGTCGAAAAGTTGCTGGATCCGGTCGTCGTTCTGCCAGACCAGTGCCGCCGCGGAGTACACCGGGTTGCCCCGATAGGCGTAGTCGAAGAGGTTCCGTTCGCGGCCGCGGCGAACCAGGTCGCGCAGCCGGATTAGCTCCCGGCACAATCGCCCTACACCTCGCCGACAGGTCAGCATTTCCAGTGTTGCAACGTCGAGTCCAAAACTCCTACGGGATGGGCGTCGGCCCGCTCCTTTCGTCGCTAGGCAAAGGGCTGCTGGCCGCAGCTCTTCCCGCACCACCGACGGCAGATAGTTCTGCAGCGTCTCGCTGTCCCCGCCATGGCATTCGGTGAGGTGCTCCAGCGCGTCGTCATCGGAAGCCATCTCGTCACCATCCCAGTGAAAATGGGAAAAGTGATGGAGCAGCTCGCTCGGGGTCCGTATCCATGTGGTCTGCCATGACGCCGCTTGAACGAGACGCACGGCGGTGGCCAACAGTTGCGGGTGCGCGCGCGTGAACTTCTCGGCACGCGCGTGCAGTTCGAAGATCCCTTCACCATCACTGCTGACCGCGAGGTAAAGCGGGGCGTCGCCAGTAAAGGACTCTGCCTCGTACTGATGCGAAATCTCCGACCGGACGGTATCCGCGTCCATCATGGAGAACGTCAGATTGAGGTACCTGAACGGCCGATGCTGCCGGCCGAACCATTTGAAGAGCGCCTGCGCGTAGGCATCGGCGATCCCGCTGGGTGCCTTGATGTCCCGCGCCCGAAGCGGCGCGGTATCAAACTGCGCGCGCGCCAGCGCCGCCACGGCTTCGGGGGTATGGAAACGTACCTGGCCCCTGACCGCGACGTCGGCCGAGACTTCCGGCAGCGTCAGAAAACCATGGGCAGGTCGATCTGCGGCAGCGGCAAGCCGCTGAAATTGCGGGATTGCGGCGACGCCTCCATCGACACCGCCACTAGTTTGCCGAGGGCTGAGCAGCATGCTTGCATCTCCTTCGATTGTAAAAAAACCGCCCTCTCGGGCGGCTGATCGAATGCTCTGTCGGGATCCGCCAGGGCTTTCATCAAGTCCCGATGGCGCATGGCTACCCCTTGGCACCCGCAGCGCGGACGAAGGTGTAAGTTGCCGTCTCCCCCTTGTGCTCGGGGCCGTCCACCTTGGCGGTGGTCAGCTCCGGGTACTGCGCCGAGTACAGGTCCCGCACATCATCGGGACTGAACGCAGGACCGGGATCGACGAACGTCATGCCGTTGTAGAGGAACTCGCGCACAAGGCGCGTCACTTCGATGGCCATGGTGTGCCTCCTATTGGTCGTCGAGCAATGCGGCGAGGTCCGTCCCCTTGGACTCCGGAGGATGTCCGTCGCTGGCGGGAGCTGCAGTTGGCGGGGCTTCCGCCTCGGTAGTGCCATCGGCGGACTCTTCGTCATCTTCGCCTTCACTCTCCTCATTCGGAAGCTGCGGCTTGGACTTCGATTTGCCAGCGTTGGCGATCGCCTTCGAGGCCCTCTGCGTTTGCGCGGTCTTGGCGGCATCGAGCACGGCGGTTGTCGCCTCTACCTGCTCGCTGAGCGAGCGGCGCGACGTCGTGTACCCGGCAAGCGCGTCGAGGAAGCCGGCATCCAGCTCCGCCGGCGTGGCCGTCAGGACCAGCGGCAGGCTCAGACCCGACTCAGCGCCACCCTTGACGGCTGGCGCAACGAAGACCGTCATCTGTTCGCCCTTGAGGGCGAGCGTCAGGACAAGCTTCTCACACGACCCAAGCAGGGTTGCAAGTTGTTGGAACATGGAATTTTCCTTTCTCAGAATTGGGGGAATGCGGTGCCTTAAAACAGCAGCACGCGCGGTACCTTGCCTTCGTACTCGAACTTCTCCACCTTCAGGAGGGCTTCGATCAGCTCGGGCTTCGGCTTGTTGAAGACTTTCGCGGTGCTATCGCCGAGCGCGGCCAGCAGGCCGATCTCGTTGGCAACGACCTTCATCTCCGACTTCGTCAGCAGGTCCAGGAAGTCCTTGGATAGCTTCCAGTACCGACGCAGATCGAGCTTCTGGTATTTGCAAAGACGCACCAGCGATGGCACATCCAGCCCCTCAATGGCCGCGACAGTGAGCGCGACGGTCAGGTTTTGCCGTTGCACCTCGGTGAGAGCGGCCGCGGTGTCGAGCGCCTTGTCGAGATCCGTGGCACTGCACGTTTCGTCGGGAACGATGCGCTCGTACAACTTGCGCAACAGCGTCCCCTCGATAGTCCGCGCCTGTCCCGCCAGCGCGATGGCAAGCAGGTACTGGTTTGCCACCGCAGGATCGGATGCAGCCTCGCGCCGCAGAAACTTGCGCCACAAGGCAACGCGGTAGTTCTTCACCTTGTCGGTCTCGCTGACGGCCGTGACTGGCTTCTCCATCGGCGTCGCGCCAGCGGCAGTGCCGGCGCCAGATGCCGCCGCTGCCGTTCCCGTCTTACCGCCCTTCTTCGATGCCGGCGGAGGAACCGCCGCGGCTTTCTCGGCTGCGATCCGCGCGGCTACCTTGCGCGAGTTGCAGGCCGTGTCGAAGCATTGACCCCGGTAAATCTTGCCCATCGAGTCCGGCAGGCCGCTGACGGCAGCACCGAAATTCTGGCAGGCATGGCAGGCCTTGGCCTGCTCCTCACCAACCCCGGTTGCCCCGCCAACGACCAGTTGGATCCGGGTGAACTTGTCGCCTGTCCGCACGATCCGAACCGCCGGAAATTCATCCTTGAGGCCTTGCTCGATCGTAGCCAGCTGCGCCTCGCTCTTGGTGTTGAAGCACGTGCGATTCGTGCAGTTACCGGTGGCGATGGATTCGCCGAACATCTCCGTCTGCAGCGCAGAATTGTGCGGGCACGTTGCACACTCCGTCTGGTCGAAAATGGCGCTCGCCAGGCTGCAGGACACTGTCTCAATCGCCTTCTTCAACTCGGCAACCGTCTTCGACTCGGAGACGATGACAGGCAGGAACTTGTCCTGCTTGTCCTTGGCAAGGGCGGCGAGCAGCTCGGCGTGACCCAGCTGGATCTTGCGCTCATTGAGGGCATTGAGCACCTCATTGCTACAGTTCATGAGTGCCAGGCGTTTGTCGAGCAGCGCGCGGGACCAGCCGAATATGCGCGCGGCCTCCTCCCGGTCGCCTTTGAGTTTGCCGACCATCCTGGCGGCAGCGACCGCCTCTTCAGACGGCGCCATGTCGTCGCGGGCGACGTTTTCAATGATCGCCATCGCCTCAGCCGTCTCATCATCGACATCCTTGACCATGATCGGCATGTTGTATTCCATGCCATAGACTTCCATGGCGGCGCGATAGCGCCGCTCGCCGGCAATGATTTCGTAGTACCCGTCTTCCACTGGCCGGATGACAATCGGCTGCATAACGCCGCCCGCGGCACGAATGCCAGCGACGAGTTCCGCCATCGTTTTCGGATCGAAATGCCGGCGTGGGTTGTAGCGCCCCGGCCGTATGCGACTCATCGGCAGGGTCGGGGATGCGAGGCTTTCTGGTGTCTCCTGGGGGACAGGAGTGACTTCGGGTATTGCAGGAACTTGCATGTTGGGCTCTCCTGATTTAGAGGTGAACCCATCCCTTGAGGATGTGGTTCCCTCGTGGGTTTACAGTGCCGCTCCAGCGGCGATGAAAAAATACTGAGATGCCGTGCATCTTTGGACTGCCTCAGCAGTCCGAAAACGCGGCGCAGTGCCGAGCTTTCAAAGTAGTGGGAAGACCAGTCACGCCGTCTACCCTTCGAAAGAGCCATCGGCTTGATAGACCACATGGCGGTTGCCGATGTTGAGTGCCTTGTCGCGCAGGACCTGGGTGAACATGGTCTCCGGCACGGTCACGCCCAGTGCGGCGAGCTTGTTGCGGAAGTAAGAGAGGCCGGCACCCATCGAGGCGGTGTCGTCCAGGTTGTGATAGATGAAGTCCTCCGATCGTTCTTCCGGCCCATCGCATGGATCCGAACCCTCATCCACGTCGGCAAAGGCCAACACTGGTGCCGGCGGCGCATTGCAGGGCACGTTCAGACGCTCCACCCACAGAAAGAAGTGGTGCAGCGGCCGGTCCCAGCCGAGAACGACGTCTACGCGGTTGGTCCCGTGGACAGTTTCAAAGTGATGTTGGCTCATGGCAATTCTCCAGGTGTGGCGCCGCGCCAGCCAGATGGCTGGCAGCGGCGGTACTTACAGTGTTTCCAGCGCTTGAAGCGCCTTTTCCTTGGCGTTGGCACCAATGCCGAACCAAGCTGAGTTCAGGCGATTGTCCTGACCGCGTGCGCGGATATGGAAATCGTGGTACTCGGTGACTGCGTTGAGCAGCCCCCATGCCGTACCCCTGACACCGTCCAACCCGGCGCCCTTGCCGGCGCCGTTGAATAGCCCCATGACGGTCTTGTAGCCTCGCGACTTGGTGACATCCGGGGTTGCAATCGAACTCATCAAGGACTGCAGCACGGCGTCAGCCTGTGCGGCCGAGACCGGCTTCTGCGACAAGTTCTTCATGCGGTCGATGAAGCTACCGAAGACCTTCTCGCCGATCAGGCCGAGCTGGTCCTGTACAACCGTCGGATCGAACTCGGTGTTGTGGCGCACCTTGATTACCGAAGCGCTGGCCAGCGCAGCTTGCGCGCCATGCAGGCTCAGGTGCAGGGTGTTGTTGCAGACCACGCGAACCGAGGTGAATTGCGCGGTTGTCGCGAGCGAGCCATCGCAAGATGTGGCCAGCAGCAGGTAGTTCTTCACCGGGTCATGGTCGACCACTTCCGCGTCGAATCCCGTCCTGGCCAGCGCCCAGATTCGGCGCCCGCCCTTCAGGCTGCCCGCGGTCTCGAGCGTGAAGCCCGAGTGCGCGACCAGGTCGCGGAAGAACTCCAGGACCTCGCCCGGCTGGACGACCTTGTAGCGATCGGAAACCACCGCCAGCGGCGCATTGCTGTCGCTGCGGTAGAGCACGTGATGTTCCGGGAAGTCGTGCATCTGGCCGTTCATGAACTGCACCGTGCTGCGGTGCAGTTGCCAATCCAGCTTGGCTTCGCGGCGCCAGTCCTCGATCGTCGCGTTCTCGGTAAGCTTTTGGCCGAGGCCATGCCACGGCATTGCACCGACGTAGGCCATGGAAGCCGTGCCGTCGAGAGAGAGTTGTAGTTCGTGAGCCATTTGGAATCTCCTGGGTGGCGTTTGTGACAATGCGGCGGGATGCCGCAACAAAAACCAGGAGGTATCGGACCTTCCGTCTACGCCGCTTGAATGGCGCAAACGGAAGCCCCGAGGGGCTTCACGAGTTGTGGGAAGATGCCTTAAAACCCGAAGCGCGCGCAGCGCATGCGGGCCAACGGACCGGTAATGCCGGCAGTGGCCAACTCGCTGACGAGCGCTGCTATACCCGTGTCCTTGTCCGGTACTGGAGTACGAGCCTGTTCTGCATACGGCTGAACGCAGCACTTGCGGACCAAGAACGTGTTGCCCCGCTGAATGAGCGCGAGCTCGATATCCAGGGTGCGGAAGCCGGCAATCAACAGGCTGTGCTGCTTCTTGGATTTGCGTCCCCGAGACGGGCTGACAGCTGCCGCTTCGGGCTTCTCTTCGGGCAGGGCGAGATTCACCCCACCCTGATCGTCTGGGTGCATTTTCATGGTTGTTGGTTTTCCTTACTGTGTCTCGCCAACGCACAGGGCGGCGATCACGCTGCGGATGAGCTGTCTGCTGTATTCCAGGCGACTGCCGGACTGCACGCAGAAGTCGACGAGACGATTGGCGCCGTCCGTGACGATCGTGCCGTAAAGTACGAACGAATCCGGAGTGGCCTTATGGAATTGATGGATGCGACCTTCGCTATCAAAAAAGCGCGCGTGATATCGCAAAAACGTACGCGCGATGAAATCACGGTGGTCGAATACGGGGAGTGCGCGGGCCAAATCCCGGCGCTGCAATGCGCCATCGGGATAGATCAGGCCAAGCTCGTCTTGTGTCCGGCAAGTGGGCGAAATGATCCGCGCAATATGCACGGGTTCGTCGCACTCGCGCTCGGGTTGAAGCTTCCCGAGCAGACGCATATATCCCCTGCCTACTGCTAGTTCTGTCATTTCACCCCCTTTCCGGTACCTGCCGCTGCTGCGGCGATTTGAAAAGGGGTAACTGGTTCAATTCTGCATCGTTTTCGGGGTGGCGTGCAAGAGAAACACCCAGAAAATGAATCGGAATTTGCGGTCGCACTCGCAAGATGCCGCCAGGAATCAAAGTGATGCAATTGACAGAAGAACAGGAATTTATCATCGCGGATCCACTGGATAGCGACCTGGTGATGGTGATCGCCTTCGCCGGCGGGGCGAAGACCACGACGCTGCGGCTCAAGGCCGCGGCGCACCCGAGAAAGCGCGGACTCTATCTGGCCTATAACCGGGCCGCTGCCATCGCTGCCCGCGAAACCTTTCCTCCTAACACCACCTGCAAGACAGTGCACGCCCTGGCCTATCCGCGGTTCGGCAGTCGCTACACCCACGAGCTGGTCGCGAACCTGCGCGTCGGAGACGCGATGAGGCTTATGGGCCTGGGCGACGACTGGAAGCTGGGACGCGAAGTGGTCGAGTGCGTAAACGCCTACATCTGCTCTAACCACGACGCGTTTCCGCAGCTCGCACCAGCCGGTGGCGACCTCTCGCTTACGGCGGAGCGAAGGACCCACGTGGCAGCGGTCGCCAAGAGCCTCTGGCAACGGATGGCAGACCCGCGGGATGACGCGCCAATGGTGCATGACGGGTACCTGAAGTTATTTCAGCTCTCCCGCCCGACCCTTCCCTACGACTTCATCATGCTGGACGAAGGACAGGACAGCAACCCGGCCACGTTGTCGCTGTTCCGCCACCAGAGCCAGCCGAAGATCATCGTCGGCGACCCCTACCAGAGCATCTATCAGTACCGGGGCAGCGTCAACGCCATGGACCCAGCCACGGCGTCTCAGGTCTACCATCTGAGCCGCAGCTTCCGCTTCGGGCCACAGATTGCCGACATGGCCACGAAGCTGCTGCAGGAGTTCTATGGGGAACAGCGCGTCATCGTCGGCGGCGGACCCGATACCCAGATTCAAGACTTCCACCCGTACGGCCCTCACGCCTGGCTATGTCGTACCAATGCCGAGGTGTTCGCTCAAGCAGCCGCTGGTGTCCAGGCGGGTGAGTCCCTAGCCTTCGTAGGCGGCATCGATGGCTACAACTTCGCCCAGGTACTCGACGCCTATTGGCTCTTCATCGAGTGCCCAGATCAGATCCGCGACCCGCTCGTGCGCCAGTTCCGATCCTTTGCAGAGATGAAGCGCTATGCCGACGCCGCCGAAGACCCCGAAACGAAGCGACTCATCAAGGTGGTCGGTATCTATGGAGGCGATATTCCCGCCCTCATTCACGCGATCCAGCGCTCCCTCGCGCCGGCAGGGCAGGCCGCCGATCGGACACTGACAACGGCCCATAAATCGAAGGGACATGACTTGTCCCGGGTCGTCATGGCGGACGACTTCCCCGACCTGGCGGATGACGATCTGGACCTGCAGGAAGCCAACCTTGCCTACGTCGCGGTCACACGCGCCGTGCATTCGCTTCGTCCAAACAGCATGTTGCACGACTGGTTGTGCCAACTATCGTCTAGTCGTTAGGCCAGCGCTACTGATCAGCGCAATCCGCGAGTGCCGCAATGCGCCAACATATCCAATAACCGAAAAGCGAGGTGACGAGACAGAGCGACAGTGACGACGAAACGGCGTACACGCCCCAAACCGCAGAAGGGAATTTGCGGCAAAAAACAGAAACACAGTTCCGGTGCCCACCGGTTGGGACATGGGTAAGAAGTTCGGGCGATGGCTCGAGCGAAGGAAGTGAAGAAATGGTCAAGAAACAGAGGAACTCAACTCAAGTGCGGCTCACTCCAGTTCAGATCGCAACGCTAAAAGCCACCCTTGGCCGAGTGTCCGCCGCCGCTGTTGGCGATGAGGCAAGACGTCGCTTTTCGTTGAACGTCGGAAGGGCAGAATGCAGACGCGTCGCCGCGCTGATCAAGGAAGAAAAAGGGGATGAGGAACAAGGCAATCTGAGAATCCGTACTGGAAACCGGGATATCGATGTGCTCCGGGGTCTATCGCAATACTTCGGACGGCCGCAGTCGGATGTTCTCGCCTTCCTTCTCCATCGCACCCTGAGCGAAGTAGTCGGAGGCATCCCCCTGCCGCTGCGTGCCGAACGCCTTGGGGTCACAGCGCTCGAGGCTCACCTCCAGGCGTTAGCACGACTGCCAAGGAAGAAAGCGCCACCGAAACGTGAGGGTGCCCGGCGAGCTACCGACCCTGAATAATGCAAACCGACATAGGAGTCCTGCAATGCCCTCGATGGAGAATATCCAAGACGCACTAGTCCGCTGTCTGCGACAAGAGCCGCCGAAGGACCACAGGCTGTCATCGGACGCATCTCAGCTCGCGACCGTCTGGGCCGAGATGCGATGGAACGGGGACGCCAATCGACCATTGGAAGCGTTGTCGACAAAACAGGCGACAGCATTTGCCCGCTGGAAGGGATAGCGCCCAACACAGCGACCACCAGATTGCCCCTGGTTTCACAACGATCCAGGGGCCACTGCTCGCACTACCAACATCAAGCGAAGCCGGTCGTTGCCCCGCAGCTGTCCGCAAGGGCAGATGCGGGGCAACCATGGCGGGTCCGAAAAAAATCAGGGCTCGATACTGAGGTCCAGCTCTGCCTGAGGGACCGCCGCTTGGGCCCAGGCGCCGCGCCCCGATTGCGGTAGTTGGCCGAAACACAGGGAAGCTGATGCGAGCCTGTCGATATCGTATTCCAGCGTGAGGCCGTGTAGATCCTTAAAGGCCGTGCGCCGACAAACTTCGTCGTGCTCCGCTTGTTGGGCATGGGAGAGTCGAAGGCATCCGAACTGTAGGTACCATTTGTACCCGGCGGTAATTTGCCCAGCCACCATCCCCCGATCATGCATTTCCAGTAGTCGCTCCAACTCAAAATCTTGGAGCATTGAGGCGCTCTCGGAATCGACGGAGAAGCTCTGCTCCGTTTGGAGCTTCCACATCGCATGCCCGCCGGCGCGCCGCGTTGGGGTAATGGTGAAGGACATTTCGGGCCGGCCTCGAAGCGCCTGCGTCTGCGCTACCGCGCTCGTCCCGGTTGTACCTATCGGCGACACTGCAGCCAGAAGGCATCGCAGTACGTCCCGCTTCTGCGGTACTGAGAAACGAGGACAAGCGGTCCTACCGTCGGCTGCCGTGGAGACCGAAAACGGCTGAACCAAAAGGAAAAAGGGACTTCCAGAACGCTTGGCTCTGGAAGTCCCGGGACTTCGGATTGCGGAGGTGCTGTCAGTGCAGCACGCGTGCGCGACGCGAGGTCGCGGTTGCGAGCTTGAACAGCATTTCGAGGTTTCGCAGCACGGTGGGCGATTCATCCGCTCCGGCTTCGAACATTTGCTCTACGAGGGCCTTTACTCGGGCTGCTTCTTCGGGCTGTTCCGCTGCCTTGGTCAAACTGCCCCAAAACGCCGGCTCGAACAGCGGCCAACGTGCATAAGCACTGGCTTGAGCTCGATCGGTGCGACGAAACGTGTTGCCTTCGGAAGCCGCTTGAATAGCTTTGCGTTCAACCTTGTCAAAAATTGCGGGCATCGTGATCTCCAGACATTGCCGTGGAACGGCGATTGAAATGGAGGTGGGCGCGGAGCGCCTTCGGAATGAGGTCCAATCCGAAACCGCCAGGCGGATGTCCGTTCGTTCCTTCTGCCTCTCGGGGAGGCTTGCTGGAATTCTTGCACAGATGTTGATCGACTCCAAGGCCAAGTGCTGCTGATTCGCCGGGACAATTCGCTGCGACCGCCCCGACGAAATTGCCCACGTGGGCACCGTTTATCTATGCTAACCCTTTGATTTATATAGCGCAGAAGTCGATATCCGGCCAATTTATTGCTCAATTTTGGCCGGCTAACCGACCCACGCACGTAGCCTCCCACGGTCAAGATGCGTGAATCCGTTCGCCGGATAGTAGCCGACGCCACCGGCGGACAAGTAGCGTCCGAGCTGGGCGACCCGGCTCGCCGACACACCTGGAATCCGAATGTCCACAGCTTGCCCATGCATGTGCAAGCTGTTGAATGCCGCACCCTCGGTGCGCGCATTGGTTTGCGGATGCCGGTAGCCAGAGAGCACCGTAACTGGCTCGTCAACGCTGAAGTAACGTAGCCAACCGTACACGCCGCGGAGGATATCGAGCGTTACCGGGTCGATTTGCACCGCCAGGTTGAGCTGCACGTCGCGCAGGAGCTGGCAGACGGCCATGTAACCCTCCGGAATGAGCCTGCCGTCCGCCCAGTAGACTGTCTTGACCGTCTCTGTCGTAGTCCGTGTCTTCGCACGTACCAGCCATAGCTCGCGCGGCTGGGACCAGAAGTCCCCGCTCCATCCCGGAACTGGCAGCGCGAGACTAGCTACTGCCGCAGCACTCTGTTGCAGGAACCGCCGCCGCGACGGCAGTAGAACGTCGCCCTTTAGGTCGAGTAGCATGGGGCAAACTGCTGAGTTTCGTTGACTCGATAATCGTGGTGATTGGCAACCCCGGCGATTGGAGTGCGAATGGAAAAGCAATCGCTTTCGGCACCGCCGCGGCGCGTCTGGAATCTAAAGCTATTTCCCGCTGGATTTGTAAGTTGCGACCAAAAAATCGCGCGCGATGATGGCTCTATCTGCAATGCAAATGGAGCGTGATCATGGAGTCTTCCTGCACCATAAAATCCACCGTGCTGGATCCGAAGCTCGGCTTCGATATCGGCTACGACTATGCCCGCTATGGCCTGCACCTTCCGTCGAGTGTCCGAGAGGCCGCCGAGGCGCTGCCCCCGCAAATCTTCCAAGGCCACCGGTATGGCAGTCAGAAGTTCCTGCTCACGCGGCCGCGCGGCGATCGGTACGTGCGCAAATGGCTGCAGCTCCGCGTCAATGCCTGGCGCCGCCTGCGGCATTTCGATGACCGCATTACCCCGGACTACCTGCGCACAATCGACCTCCCCTACTGCCCGGTGACGCGCGTCACATTGGAGCATTCGTCGGCCAGCGATACCACTTGGTCGGTCGATCGCATCTACAACGGTGCCGGCTATGCCCCCGGCAACCTGGCAGTCACATCCGCGCGAGCGAACACCGCGAAGGGCGAGCTCACCACAGCCCGGGTTGTCCGGATCCTGCAAGGCGAGAGCAGTCGGCAGTTGGCCCCGGCTCTGACGCGCGAGCAGTGGCGCCGCCAGATCTGCATGATGGCCTGGTCTGACCCAAGCGTCCCCTCCGAGGCCTCGTCTCGGCTCACGATGGCAGTCCTGCCGCCACCGCGGACACTGTGCCATTCGCCTTTCACGGCTTTCCAGGTCGTACTGAGCCTTGCGATGATCGGCCGGCCCTTGCGCAATGGAGTCGATCCGATCCAAGTCGCCATCGATTTGGTTCCGACCAAGAAGACTCGCCGCCAAATCATCGAGATGGTGCTGGTCCTCAAGCGATTGGCCAGTCTGAATGCTCGCCGGCTCGCGAACGAGGGCAACGGCGGGCCGATCGCCCTCTATGCGGTCGAGGATGCCTGGGCGTCGGATGCGGTGGTACTGCACTGGGAACGCATCGTCCGCAAGAGCGAGGCGGTCCAGTTCCTTCCCGCCATGGCGTGCCTTGGCGGGTGCCCCGGCAAACGGGAGGATTCGTACGACGGCTGGGCACTCGCTTCCGGCGGCTACGACACTCCGTGCCACAACTGAGCCCGAACCTATGACCACGTTCCGCCAGATACTTCGCACCACCGTCTTGGCCGCATTTCGCGTCAATGTCGAGCTGGAAGACAGTGTCGTCACGCGCTTGCGGGGTGGCCGCGTCATCGTGGTCGCCAACCACGTCAGTCTGCTGGACGGCGTCCTGGTTGCCCTGGCCAGCCCGGTACCGCTCATGTTCGGCGTCGATCCCGACTATGCGCGGCATTCTAGGTTCGCCATGGCCGGCATGCGGGCGCTCGCGCGCATGGGGTTCGGCGACGTGGTCCCATTGGATCGCAACTCCCCGTACTCAATGCGCACCCTCTCGCAGCGGCTGAATCGGGATCAGGCCGTGATGCTGTTTCCCGAGGGCGCGATAGGGACGGGCGCCGCCCCTTTGCCAGCTCGGCCCGGTGTCGCCTGGCTTTCCCAGCGCACAGGCGCCCCGATCGTCTACGTCCAAATCCGGGGCGCCGAACAGAGCCGCCTGTTCGCCAAGGCAGGCAAGCGATGGTGGCCAGCGATCACCTTGACCTTTGGCCGCCATCTGGAGCCGGACCGTTGAGGCGGCCCGCACCCTCGCACGGCGGGATTGTCCGCCCGGGAGAACCGGTCACGCGGTTTCGATGCGTCGTATGCGGTCATCTTTCCGCCGGATGGATCCCCGGCCGAGGACGCGGCGATGGGACCTTTCGCTATCCACGCCGCCATCTGGTCGAGGGCAGCATTTGCGAAGGCGTGATGCGCGAGGCGGAATGGGTCGAGGTCGAGATCCTCCAGTGAGGCGACAGCCAAGCCCTTCCCTTCGAACGAGGGAGTTGCGCCAGGCAAATGCGGCAGTACCTTACCAGTAGGTACTGAGGAGACGAGGAGACATCATGAAGCTGTTCAAGAAGCCGAATCGGCGCTGCACCTGGAACGAAACCGAAGCCTGCCCGGCCACCGTGCGAATTGCAATTGGCCTTGGTGCTTTGATCGCGGTGGCGGTCCTGGCAGCGCTCTCCCGTCTCAATATTGGGTAAACAAGCGAGGGACCGAAATGATCCACCAAACAGATATCCGACGCGCGACCATTCAGAAGGAGGCAAACCAGTCCTGGTCGTCGCTCGTGTTTTTTGAGTGCATGACCGCCGGCCTGTTCCTCGCCACCTTTTTCATCATGAAAGGAATGAACCCATATGCCGGCCTCGCCCTAGCAGCCCTGCTGGGCTTCCTGGTGCTGTCCAGCCAACGGGCGCGCAGAGTCGTGAGTTGCGTCGCCACACTTCTGTACACCCTCGTGGGCGCCTATGTCGGCTACGCGATGGAATCCTGGGCCCTGGGCATGATCCTGTCGATCCTGGTGTTCCTGCTGTCGTGGACCTTCCACGACATGGGCAACCAGCACTACGACGACTTCCAGGCGCCCCGGAAGTAGCCCACGGTCAGCCGAATCCCGTCTCTTTTCGGCTCCCATTTGAGCGGGCCGCCTGGCGTCGCAGGGCAAGAATGGGACACCCTCCTGCCGTCGCTATGCCGAAGGAATTCTATGCGTAAACACCACATCGCAGCGGCCGCCTTGGCTGCTGGCGCCTTGCTGCCGGCCATCGCGCACGCGTTCAGCTTCAGCCTCCCCGAAGCGGCATCCGCAATCACCGCAGCCTCGACGGATATCGAGGCCGCATTTTCCCCTGACGCCGGCGCGCTGGATCTCGTGCTCAAGGTGATTGGATCGGCCAAGCAATCGATCCGCGTGTCTGCCTACAGCTTCACCTCCGCCCCCGTCACGAAAGCGCTGCTGGACGCCCGCCGGCGCGGTGTGGATGTGCAGGTGGTGGTCGACCAGCGCAACAATCTGATTGACGACCGTAGCGGCAAGGCCGCCGCCGCACTCGGCGCGCTGGTCACCGCTGGCATCCCGGTGCGAACCATCAGCACATACGCCATCCATCACGACAAGTTCCTGTGTGTCGACGGCCGCACGGTCGAAACCGGTAGTTTCAATTACAGCGATGCGGCGGCTCGCAGGAACAGCGAGAACGTCCTGGTGATCTGGGACCGGCCAGATCTCGCACGCCGCTATCTGCGCCACTGGCAAAGCCGCTTCAACGCCGGCGTGCCTTACCAGCCTCGGTACTAGCGAGCACGGACTGAAGACCCTGGAGCCGCGCAAATGAGCCATTTCGTACACATCATGGGTCGCGCGTACGCGCTCTCCGATTTGATGGAGAGCGAAGGCGGATATAACGCGGTACTGGAGCGCGCGAAGCGCACCGCTGGCTATGCCGAGTGCGGCTGTGTCCCGCGACCGCCCTACCCGAAGCTGCAGATTCGGCGCCACGGCACCTCGTACCTGCTGGCGAGATGGCCGGATCAAGCCCACCTGCACGCGAAGGAATGTCCTTTCGGGCGAGCCTGGGCTGCGCGATCGGAGGACGCGGAAGCCACAGCTCCGTTCGTGCTGAGGGACGGCGTACTCGATATCCGCCTGGATCTCGCGTTGACGGTACTGCCGCGCGCCCTGCCGGCGGCGCCAGCGCAGGTGCCATCCGGGGAAGCTAAAGGGGCCGGCCGCCGGACGGCAGGCTTGCTGGCCTTCCTCGAGTATGCCTGGGAGGCCGCGGGCCTGAACAACTGGTCGGCCAATGAACGCCGGAGCTGGGCTACCTGCTGGTCCCGTCTGACCGCGGAAATCGGCAACGGCCTGATCAATGGACAGCCGGCCGCGGACATTCTGCACGTCCTCCGCCGATTTGAACCCGACAAGCGCGCCGAGATCAATGGCGAGTTGGGCACGTTCCTGAACAGGCTCAAGCCAAAAGCCGACGAGAAGCGCCGCGGACTCCTCATCGGTGAGATCCAATCCATCCAGCCCAGCCAGTTCGGGGGCGTCCTTGTCCTGCGCCAGAGCAGCCGACGTTACTACTTGTCGGAAGAGGGATATAGGCGGACGCTCCAGGCGCACGGCACGGCCCTGTCTGGGATCGGGCGTCACGGAGCACGTTGCGTAGCCATCCTCGCTGTGGGCCATTCCGACAAGGGTTACCTCAAGGCTGTGGAAGTCGCAGCAATGCTCACCAACGCAGTGTTCATTCCTGGCGACTCCAGCTACGAGCTCGCCATGGCCGACCGGCTGATCCGTGAGGGTCGCACCTTTGTGAAGCCGCTGCGCCACGTCGACCAGGCGCCCGTGCACCCGGATTTCGTGTTGCGCGACACCGCCAAGGAAACGGTGATTGAGGTCTACGGGATGGTCGGCAACGCCGAATACGACAGGAAAGTCACCGAGAAGCGCCAGCACTATGCCCGCCTCGCGACGCCGGTTGTGGAATGGATCCCGCCAGGCCAGGCGCTGGAAAGCGTCGTGTTGCCCCCGATCAAGCGAGGGGCGTAGTGGTGTGGCGCCCCCGACCCAACTCTCAAAGGAATGGCCTTGAGCAAAGCCGCAAGTCCCGCCGTGCCGAAGCCTGCGAAACGCAAGCCTGCCGCCAAAGTCGGGGGCAACGTTCGCAAGGCGACGAGACCCACTGCAAAGGCTGTTGCCGCCGATCCTGCGCAGCGCGCGGTAGTCGCCTTGTGCACGAAGCAGGACAACGAGCTCGACGCCAGCGAAGAGCGACTGGTCGCAGGTGTGCGCGCCTTTGCTGCGGCTGTGATGGCGCACCCTGCGCTGCTGGATGCCGGGCCAGCGGTGGGTGCCGCCATTGCCGGTGGCCCAGCGCTGCCCATGCTTATCCAGCGCTTTGTCGCACCAATGCTCGCCACTATGCCAGACCCAACGAACGGAGAGCCAGTCCAGGTCGACCTGCGCTGGTACCTCGTTGACCGCTTGTACGCGGCACAAGCACCGCAGCCAGACTCGTTCTGGGTGCTGGATGTTGTCCAAGCAACGGGACGCAGCAAAGCCACACCCGTTGCCCCTGTGCCAACAATCGATCCCCGCCAGGCTGCCCTGTTCTAGGAGTTGGCGGTTACGCGCGGCAGCTTCTACTGGCACTTCAAGGATCGAGAAGACCTGTTGCGCCGGATGCTGGAGTCCTGGCGCGATGAGGCCACTGAGCAAATCATTTATCGATTTGAGAGGCGCAACCTTGCCCCGCGGGAACTGATCAAGGACCTTCTGTCGCTTCCATTTCGCGGCGCTCCGGCACAGGAAGCCGCATCCACCGAGCTGGCCAGACGCGCCTGGGCACGACGCGACGAACGCGCACGCCAGATACTGGACGAAGTGGATGCTAAGCGGCTCTCCTATGTTGCTCAATGCTTCAGCGCTCTGGGGTTTAGCATCGCGGAAGCGCGCGCACGAGCATTTGCGCTATATAGCTATGAACTGTCAGAGGCACTGCTGTCGCATCAGGGAACGGATGAGCAAAAGGCTGAACGAAGGGCTTTTATGGAGAAGCTCTTGCTGACCCCAGCCTGAATAACCTAGGCTACCCACGTTCTCGAGGTGCGATCCCAGTGCAGGCACTTCAACGGCCCGCATAGGACTCCGAGCTCGCGCTAGAACATATACGAGACGCCTACGAAGGTGATGATGGGACGCAGTCTCACCTTAGTTTGACTGACGATCTCCACGCCCTGTGCTGTACGTCCTTTCAACGTAACGTTAGTGTCACTGGGCATGTAGCCGACCAGCGCACCCACTGACCAATGCTTGCTGATCCGATAGTCGAGTCCAACCTGAACGACCGGACTCCATGAACTCGAGGCTTCGGCAGTTGCGGACCCGCCCGGCCCAAAGTTTTGCGTAATAAACGCATCGTTAGTTATCCGCGCATTGGTAAACCATGTATAGGAGACGCCCACGGCGGCGAACGGGCGAAAGCGGCTGTCCGGCTCACCGAAGTGATAGCGAAGTAACAACTCAGGTGACCATGTGCGGGCATCTCCCAGCACGCCATATCCGCCGAACGTGCCTCGCCCCTCTAGCTGCGTCCTCATTGGAAATCCGCCAAGAAACGCCACACCGGCATGATCAGTAAAGTAATGCTCCGCGAGAATCCCAATCGTCTCGAGGCTACGCGCACCGACTGAGGAGCCCTGCACCTCGCTATTCATGGGAACCCCTCCGATGCTGGTGATCTTGACAGGGTCGCTGCCTGTCTGTGGGGCGATGTGAGCCCATCCGATACTCACGACGTTATCCCCGGCGCTCTGTGCGTGTACACTGCTACCAATCGCTCCAATAAATGCCGCGCTGCCCAGGCTCATCGTCCTGGCATATCGCCACCGCCCCATGGTTGTCTCCGTATTTATTTAGGTATTAAAATTTCGCGTGTCGTCCGCACGCAGATAAGCTGCTGGGCTGAACCGGCGCGCGGTAGGTTCGCCCAGTAAAATGCTGGGAACTGGGGAAATTCAATGCGCCCCTGAGCGGGTACGCGCCCCCCTCAGGCTCCAGCTCTTGAGCTGAAAAACCCCTTCTATTCTTCAAAGAAGGCGGATGCTCTCAGCGCGAGTGCGACCGCGTGCTGAGGGCGAATGCGTCGAGCTCAGCCCCTTCCGGATCGGCCGTCTCGTGCCGTCAGTACCGACTCGCTCAGTGCTGCCGAAAATCTTCCGCGTGCATTTACCTTATGCTCGGTAAGGCGATCGACTTCGGTTGCAATGCGCTGGAACTCAGCATCGAGAAGCCTCGAGATAGCGCCACGCAGAACGTGCTGGACCAGCAGAGAACCCGGCACGAACACGCGACGCTTGCGCCTGTGGATCCCTTGGACCAGACGGTCGGCCGCCAGCGACACCGGATAAGTCTTGCCGGCCGGACCGCGCAACATTGTCCGCATCCGGGCGAACTCAGCATGTTCCCGATCGGCGTCGCGCACCATCGGTGTATCGATGAACATCAGATAGGCGACGCCCACATCGACGCCGAGGTGGGTGACCTCTACGCGCACTGCATTAAGCAACGCTTCGAGGCCCGCTTTGCTCGCGGCATACATCGATTCGCCGGGGGGCGCGAATATCGCCGCAGCCGAAGCTACCCCAAGCAGGTATCCATGGCTCTTGATCAGATGTGGCAGGCAAGCATGCATGAACCGCCAATTTCCGGTCACGTTCACATCCAGCACTGCAGCCAGAACGTCGGGATCCAAGTGCCGCGCCGCACCGACTGTGCCGATTCCTGCGTTGGACACGGCGACGTCGATCGCCCCGAAGTGCTCGACCACGTGGTTCACGGCGTTAACCACCGACGCGGAATTGGTGATGTCGCAGCGCAGCCCGATGGCTGGTTGACCGAGATCCGCCGCGGCCTTCTCAGCGGCTTCGCCGTTGATGTCCAGCAATGCGAGGCGATGCGTCTTCGCAAGCCGCTCGGCCACTGCGAGGCCGATTCCGCTGGCCGCCCCCGTGATCACTGCCACCGGTCTTGTCATGGTGCTCCTCCCTTTCTTCCGTACTCAGCCAGAGGCTGAGACGACAGTCTTTGCTGTCGTCGGTTTCGGTGCGCTGCGCCACGATCCACGTCGGAGGACGTGGATCGTGCCTGCTGCATTTGCGATTCAGATCCTGCGCTCGTGGTCCCGCCAGTACGGTTCGCGCACGTCTTTCTTCAGTACCTTTCCGTTGGCACTGCGAGGCAGCGCGTCGACGAATACGACTTTCTTCGGTGTTTTGATTCCGCCGAGCTTGGGACGACAGTACGCAAGGATTTCCTCCTCGGTCGCATGAGCCCCCCGGTTCAGCTCGATCACTGCGGTCACCGCCTCACCCCAGTCCGCGTGGGGGATACCGATGACGGCACAGTCCTGCACCGCGGGATGAGTCCAGACGACCTGTTCCACCTCGCTCGGGTAAACGTTGAACCCGCCGGTGATGATCATGTCCTTCTTGCGGTCGGTGATGTGCAGGAAACCTTCTACATCGAGGTAGCCTACGTCGCCGGTATGCAGCCAACCGTCAACGATCGTCTCGGCAGTCTTGCCCGGGGCCTTGTAATACCCCGCCATTAACAGGTCGCCGCGCACGCAGATTTCGCCGACTTCTCCAGTAGGGAGGATCTGGCCGTTCTCGTCGAGGATCTCAACGCGCACCAGGGGCGCCGGCCGACCGGCCGCCGACAGCCTTGCATCCTCGGCAATCTTGCCATCGCGGAAATGCTCCTCGGGCCGCATAAAAGCGATCGCGGAGGGCGCCTCGGCCTGCCCGTATCCCTGGAACATCACCGGCCCAAAGACTTCAATCGCGCGCCGCAGCTTCTCGGTGGACATAGGCGCTGCACCGTAGATGAAGTACTTCAGCGAGGAGAAATCCCGCTTTTCGATCCCAGGCATCTCCAGCAGCCGGTAGATCACCGTGGGAGGCAGATACAACTCGGTGACGCGATGCTTCTCGATCAGGTCGACCAGTTGGCTCAGATCCATCCGGTTCATCACGACAATCGTGCCTCCGCGCGCGGTGCACGGTAGCGTAAGAGTGCCCGCGGCATGCGTCATTGGTGCCGCAACGAGGTTCACGATCGGCTCGTCCGAGGCGTACGGTGCGGCAAACATCTGGTGCAGCGCGCTAACCGACAAACTCCGATGCGTGTTCATCGCACCTTTCGGTGCGCCAGTCGTGCCCCCAGTCGGCATGACCCCGGCCAGGGAGTCCGGTTCGGGAATGTAGTCAGGGACTGCGCTTGACGCTCCGTCCAACAGCGCCGCAAGCGTGATCCCGCCAGCAGCCGATGCTGCGTCCGGATCCTCCCCAAGCGAAATCAAGGTGTGCAGCTTCTTCAGATGACTGCGCAGCGACTTCACCAACGGCAGATACTGCTCGTGGCAAAATAATACTTCGCAGTCGAAGCCGTCCAACAGGCGCTTAATCTCCTCAGGCGGATTGACGGGGTTCACGGGAACCCACACCAACCCTGCGCGCCACATTCCGAGCACACAAGCCCATGCGGTCGGGTCGTTACTCGCGAGTACCGCGCCTTTGGCTTCGCGATCGATGCCTTGCCTCAGCAGCGCGTTGCCGACGCGGCACGAAAGCTCGCCAATCTCTTTGTAGGTGAAGGTCCGCTCTTCGGCGATAAAGGCCGCCCGGTCAGGGGCAGCGCGCCAGCCGCGATCAAAAAAATCGGTAATAGCCATACAACTTTCTCTCTTACAAGCTGCCGCGGTACAGCAGCGCGTTCAGGTAACCAAACTTCATGTTCAGAAGATGGTTCTCCCCATCTTCAATCCGCGCGGCGCGGGCGTCCCGGAAGAACTTCTCCAACGGGTACTCGCGAGTGAGGCCGTATCCGCCAAAGATCTGCAGCGCTTCGTCGGCCACCTCAAAGGCCAGGTCTGTGCAGGTCACCTTGGACCCGCCGGTGTAGTACGGATGCTTGGCCGGCGAGAGCACCGTGTACTCCGTCGCACGGCGAGCCACCGCGCGCATGGTCTCCACATTGCGGGCCATGGTGCCGAGCCGGTATTGCACCATTTGATGCTCGGCCAGCAGCGCACCACCCTGTCGTCGCTCATGGGCGTACTGCATCGCAAGCTCGAAAGCGCCACGTGCCAGGCCGGTCGCCATCTGGCCCATGCCCACGCCCGCTGTCGACCATGTGCTTGCGTGTCCGCGCCAGTAATCATTGCCAAGCGACACCGCATAACGCACCGGCACCTTCACGTTATCGAAGTACACCTCCCCCTGGGGCAAGGCCCGCTGGCCGAGCTTCTCCAACGGCTTGCCACGGCTCACCCCGGGCAGGTCGAGAGGAATGATGACTTCGACGCCGCGCGGGTGGCCGCCGTCGTCGAAGAACCCATCACCGTAGTCGGCAGCGATCGACATGATTGCGACCTGCGCAACCGGACCGTTGGATACCCAGGCTGAGCTTTGACCGTTGATGACGATGTCGCCACCGCTCACCTTCGCCGTCAGATTGCCCTTGTTTCCCAAGCTTGCGCTGGGGTGCCGCTCGGCCGGGTATAGCATCGTGCCGTCCGAGCCGCGGTCGGGCTGCGTCGCGATCCAGCATCCAAGCTTGCCCTCGGTCAGCTCAATCAGTTCCCGGTTGCCAACTCGCTTGGCCATCATGTTCGCGAACGCGGCCGCGGCCAACGACACCGTGAGTCCCATGTCGCCCCATCCCAACTCCTCGATGACGATTGCCTGCAGACGGGCCAGGAGATGCGGCGGCACATCGCCCGGATCGGCATCGAATCCGATTCCAGACTCGGCTGCGATTCGCATAAAGTCCCAATACGGCGAGCCGGGCGCGATGGATTCTTCTGCGCTGAGCTTGTCGATTGCAATTCCCATCGGCCGCATCACGTCTCGCGCGAACTTGTGGGTCGCATCCTGGACCACACGCTCGTCGTCGCTCAGGATCTCGAAGCCGGTCAGTTCAACGTAAGGCAGCCCGGGCCGCACGGACTCATCGCGGTCAAGTGTCTGTGTCATTTCAGTGTCTCCTTTGTGCGGTCGCTAACTACTGCCGCTCTTGAACAGCCGCAATCGTTGCCGGAAGATCGCGTTCGTGGTCGACGTCCTGTAGCGCAGCCATCTTCACCAGAAACTCGCGGGCCGCAGGCGCTTCAAGGAGCTTCCTCAGTGCCGCGTTTTCCCCGGAGAATCCCGCGAACTGCGCTTCCACTGCAGCACCGGAC
The DNA here is from genome assembly GCF_058794615.1 of Cupriavidus sp. GW823-FHT07A04. Lineage (NCBI taxonomy): Bacteria > Pseudomonadati > Pseudomonadota > Betaproteobacteria > Burkholderiales > Burkholderiaceae > Cupriavidus > Cupriavidus sp. GW823-FHT07A04. Next base: position 182,777 of record NZ_JBXAHA010000012.1, on the reverse strand, counting down.
ATGCCCTTGAACACTTCAGCAATCGCCGCGATGGTGCCTGCCGAACTCGTCGCGACGTCGCGTGCCAGTGTGTTCGTATAGGTCTTCAGCTCTTCGCGCGAAAGCACACGGTTGACAATGCCGTAGGCAGCAGCCTCCTCGCCCGTGAAGTCACGGGATGACAGGATCACCTCACGGGCCCGCGCCGGGCCGATTTGCATCGCCAGGCGCGTGGTACCGCCCCCTGCGGGCAAGATCCCGCCCCTGACCTCGGGTAAGCAGAACCGGCTCTCCGGGGTGGCAAAGCGCATGTCCATCGCGAGCAAGAATTCCAGGCCGCCCCCGCGACAGATCCCGTCGACCACGCCGATCTTCACTTGAGGCAGGATTTGCCACGCCGTCGTGAGCGCCTGCACCACATTGATGTCGTCATAGCGGCTTTGCGGCACGTTCGGGTCGGTCATGGAACGGAGCAGGTCGTTCAGATCGTAATGCGCAATGAAGAATTCCGGGTTGGCACTGCCAAAGACCACCACGGCAGTGTCCGGGTCGCACACGAGCGACGCGGAGAGCTCGAACAACTCGCCAACCATCTTGATGTTCATTAGGTTCAATGGCGGGTTGTTGAAGTCAACGCGCAGAATCCGGCCGTCGCGCCGGACGTTAAGTGTCTCGTAGGTCATTGTTTTCTCCTCCGATATGTTCAGACTGATGGTCAAGCGCCGAGGATGGTAATCGCGGCAACGGCTTCTTCGCCGGCGTACAGTCCCCCGCCGTTTTCCGCGATTGCAATGCGCGCCCCGGGAACCTGGCGGGCTGCGCAATTGCCACGAAGCTGATGCACGAGTTCGTAGATCTGCGCGATGCCGGAAGCTCCCATGGGATGGCCCTTGGACTCCAGGCCGCCAGACGGGTTGACGGGCAGCCGCCCCCCCAGCCTAGTGGCACCGGACTCTGCGAACTTGCCGCCAGCGCCGATCTCACAAAAGCCAAGCAGTTCGGTCTGTAGGAGCTCGCCAAACGCCGACGCATCGTGGACTTCCGCCACCGACACATCGCCCGGCCCCACTCCCGCCTGCTCGTAGGCCGCAAGCGCCGCGAGCCGGCTGACCGAACGGTCCCAGGCTGACAGCGGGCGCACCGTGCCGGTCTGCAATACCGTGGCCAGTATCCGCACCGGGCTGCGAGCTCCGAGACGCTTCAAACCGGCAGCGTTGCACACGACCACCGCCGCGGCACCGTCGGTAAGCGGTGCGCACATCGGAACCGTCAGCGGTCCGGATACCGGACGTGCTGCAAGGATTTCTTCCATCGACATCGGCACGCGGAAGTGCGCAAGGGGGTTGTGCACCGCGTGCGCGTGGTTCTTTTCGGCAATCAGAGCGAGTTGCTGCTTGGTCGTCCCGAACGCATCCATGTGGGCTTGGGCGAGCGCAGCATAGACATCCATGAACAGACTGCGCGGCAGTGCATCGTCGGGGGGGCTACCACCGAGTTCGGCCAGCACCGCACGAACGCCTTTCCGGTCATTCACGTCAACGCCCCCGTCGAATACACTGAGGGACTTCTGCTTGTCGCCGATGTTGAGCCTCTCCGCGCCGACTGCGAGCACGATGTCGCCAGCGCCAGCGCGTATGTGCATGACCGCCTGGTGCAGCGCCGTGGCGCCGGTCGCGCACGCGTTCTCGACATTGACCATCGGTATGCGTTCGAAACCCATCGCGCGCAGCGCCATCTGGCCGGCCACGACGACTTGGCCCTCCAGCACGTCCTGGCAGGTATTGCCGAAATAGGCTGCCTCGATGTCGCCAATGTCAGCGCCGGCATCAGTAAGCGCTTCCGTCACCGCCTCCCTCGCCAGTTGCTTGACCGAAGCCTCAGTCCGAACCCCGAACGCGGTCATGCCAACGCCGACAATCCAAACCGCCATCTCGCTCACGACACCGTCTCCTCGGTTACGTGCGCGAGCCCATAGGCCTCCAGGGCGCCCATGAGTTCGCGATGCCCCAGCAATTGGGCGGGCGAACGGAACCCGACGCCGTTGTACGTATTGCCGATCAATCGCATTGCGGCATAGGCCTGGACCAGGCCGGTGATCTGATAGCCGGATGTGCTGTGGATAACCGCCCGTGCCGTGGTGTTGTTGCCGCGACCCGTACACCAGTCGATAGAGCGATGAACCTGCCGGTTCTCGCGGGGTGGCGTGCGCGGCGTCATGCTGGCGGCTACCCGGTCGAGCACGGGGTAAAGCTTATCTTCGGGCAGCCACTGGAACACAACCTTGAACATGCGTTCTGCGGCGCGCACTTGTTGCGGAATGTCGCCCTTGTCGTTGCGCATCGCGACGAACATGCGACAGTTGCGCACCCGGCGGTCGTCCCGGAAGAATACCGGCAAGGCGGTACCACCCCATTGGAGGCCAGGCACAACATGCCCGGTGCCAGGCACGACCATGTCCTGCTGGACAATGCCCTTGTACTTTTTCAGGACGTTATCCTCAAGATAGTAGGAGTCCGTGCGGATCACGTCGAAGATCGACTGGGTTGAACCGACGGTGGGCACTGCGCTGACGTACTCGCCCAACTCCAGGGTGTCAATGCCGGGCGTCTCCAACACGATACGGGCGACGATGTCCGGAATGGCGTATTGCATCGACACGGCGGTGGACACCACCAACCCGGCCGCCGCAAACTTCGGGCCCCACTCGTCAAGCAGCTGCAGATGGTGCTCCTGCTCGCCGGCGGTATCGAGATAATGGCAGCCGGCTTGCAGCGCGGCTTCCAGAACCGGGGGCGCATAGCGCAGGAACGGGCCGACCATATTGCAGACGACCTTTCTGCCTTTGAAAAGCGCCGTCAGTGACTCGACCGTGCCATCGACTTCGACAATCTCGTAGTCCGCAGTTTCGATCCCGGGGACAGTGTTCATGACCTCCTGCAGCTTGGCCCGGTTTCGCCCCGCGGCGACAAAGGGAATACTGTACTCACGCAGATACTCGGCCACCAGCCGGCCGGTGTAGCCGCTGGCGCCGTAGATGACGACTGGATGCAGTGCGCTCACTGTCTCCTCCTTTATAGTGGTTTCACGACTGTTGTCAGGCTGCAATGTAGCGGTCAGCCAAGGCCCTTCGCTTGCCTGTGAGCGCGCGCAATTTGCCGTTTTGCGCAGGATTGGATCAGGTTTACCCTGCACGGGCACTCGCTTGACACGGCGTCAGCCCGGTTACAAGATCAGTCTTTGTATTGCGTGATCATTCGCCGACGGAGGGACTGCCATGGCAGCAACAGCGACCTGGTCGACCCACGGGTTGGCTCAAGAGCACATTACGGACGCGTGCAGTGCCATGCTCCCCGAGCTGCACATGACGTGGACACTTTCGCTTCCGGAGCCCCGCCGTTTTAACGTGTCAGCGCGGTACCGCAAGCTGGACCGGCTGACCGTCGGAGAGTTGCGCAGTGGCCGCATCATCGGCCAACGTCCAGATTCCAGCGTTGAGCCCATGGTCGGTGTTCTGATGAATCTGGGTGGACGACTAGAGTGCCGATACGCAGACCGCAGCAAGGTCGTGCTCGAACCCCAACATCTGCTTATCTGGGACAGCGAGCTGGCATACGACTTTGAAGCCGTGGAACCGCATCGCGAGGTCTACTTGCTTTTGCCGCGCGAACGTGTCCCTTATGGAGTAGCCAGCGCAGCTGCGCGGCCGGGTGCAGCAGTACCGGTACGGGTCGGCTCCGGCCTCTGCGCGGTGGCAGGCGACCAGCTGCAGGCTATCGCCCGGGAACTCGACTATCTCACCGACACCGCTCTCGCGACGGCTTGCCAGTCCTTTTTCGACATGCTTGACTCAGCACTTACGGTCTCGTCGGGGCGGCCGTCGCCCCGAGCGGCGCTGATGATGAAGATCGAGCAGTACATTGAGGACAATCTGGACGATCCCGACTTGAGCGCCTCGTCGATTGCGGCCGCACACGACATCTCGGTACGGACGCTACATGTCGCGTTTGCAGGCACGGGCAGGACCGTTAGCCGCTGGATCCTTGACCGCCGGCTGAGGGTCTGCTTCCGCGAACTCTCTCGTGCAGCGAGCACGCAGACGGTGACGGACGTCGCGTATCGGTGGGGCTTCAACAATGCAGCGCACTTCAGCCGAACCTTCAAGCAGGCGTTCGGGGTGACCCCCAGCAGCCTGCGACCGTGCGGAGGATCCGTGACGCTGGATAATCGCGAGTCCCCCCCCTTGCCGCCAAGACCGCCGAACGGTTGATACGGAAGTGCGCCCCTCCGGTCGATCCGGGAACATAGTTGCCTTCAGGATCCGGGCCAGGCCATGCGAAAAGAGCATGCACATCCATCGGCAATGTTGCCAACTTCCGAGTCCCTTATTGAGGAGGGGGAGAAGTATTTCAGATTGCTCGCGGATGCCTTGCCGCATATCGTATGGACGGCAATGCCTGATGGTGGGGTCGACTTTGTAAACCGGCCGGGAGTCACCTATACAGGTATGAGCCTTGATCAGTTGGCGGGATGGGGTTGGGGTCAGGCGCTCCATCCTGATGATTTGCTGATCACCAACGATCGCGCTAGGAATGCCATAAAGAACGGCTGCGAATTCGAAATAGAATTCCGCCTGAAAAGAGCTGCCGATGGCGTCTATCGCTGGTTTCTTTGCCGTTCGAGACCTTTCAAGGACGGCAACGGAAATATCATTAAGTGGTTCGGCACCTCTACGGACATCGACGACCAGAAGCAGGCGCAGGCGGCAGCCGAAAGTGGCAACCAGGCCAAATCGGATTTTCTCTCCAGCATGAGCCATGAGTTGCGCAATCCGCTGAACGCCATTCTTGGCTTCGCGCAGCTGATGGCCTCCGAGTCCCCGGCTCCGACTGCGTCGCAGCAGACCAGCATCGACCAGATCCTGAAAGCGGGCTGGCATCTGCTGGAGCTCATAAACGAAGTGCTCGACCTGGCGAGGATCGAAGCCGGCCATGCGTCGCTGTCCCCCGAGCCGGTATCGGTCATCGACACCTTGCACGAGTGCCAGGCAATGCTTGAGCAGCAGGCCCTGAAGCGCGCCGTTCGCATGCGGTTTCCCGCCGTCGAACCACCCTGCTTCGTCCGTGCCGACCGAACCCGCCTGAAACAGATCCTCCTTAACCTGCTGTCCAATGCCATCAAGTACAACCGGGAGCAAGGCTCGGTCGATGTGCAGGTGACTACGGCGGAACATCGCGTATGCGTCAGCGTCCACGACACGGGCGCAGGGCTGACACCGGAGCGGCTCGACCAGCTATTCCAGCCATTCAATCGCCTAGGGCATGAGGCGGGCCCCGTGGAAGGCACCGGCATCGGTCTCGTGGTGGCCAGGCGGCTGGCAGAGTTGATGGGGGGAACGATCGACGTCGAAAGCACGCCCGGCGTGGGCAGCGTGTTCCGGGTCGAACTGCCCGCTGCCGCCCCGCCGGCAATGGCGGGCGAACACCCGGCGACCGCCGCGCCCGTGCGGTCGCCGGCCGAAGCCCCATCCACGATGCACACGCTGCTGTATGTGGAAGACAATCCGGCCAACCTCAGGCTCCTTGAGCAACTCGTCGCGCGCCGCACGGATGTGCATCTGTTGTCCGCGGCCACGGGGACACTCGGCGTCGAGCTCGCTCGCACTGCCCTGCCCGAGGTCATCGTAATGGACATCCATCTGCCGGACGTCAACGGCATTGAAGCCCTGGGGCGTTTGCGCGACAACCCCACGACGATGCATATCCCGGTCATCGCCCTAAGTGCCAACGCGATGCCGCGCGACATCGAACGAGGCATGAAGGCAGGATTCTTCCGGTACCTGACCAAGCCGATCAGGATCCATGAATTCATGGATGCACTGAACGCCGCGCTGGAACGACCGCGAACAGACTCGCCATGATCCAGGCAACGGACATCCTGGCTGCGAAAATCCTGGTCGTTGACGATCTGGAGGCCAACGTTCTGTTGCTCGAAGGGATGCTGCATGCCGCAGGCTACACCCGTGTCGAGTCAACCACCGATCCACGCACGGTCGGCGAGCTTCACGGCAGGAATCACTATGATCTGATCTTGCTGGATCTCCAGATGCCTGGCATGGACGGGTTCAAGGTCATGGAACACCTCAAGGCCGTTGAGCCGGACAGTTACCTACCCGTGATCGTCATCACCGCCCAGCCTGATCACAAACTGCGTGCACTGCGGGCTGGGGCGAAAGACTTCGTCAGCAAGCCGTTTGATCTCGGCGAGGTGCTGATGCGGGTGCGTAACATGCTGGAAGTGCGCCTGCTGCACAGCGAGTCCTTGCAGTACGGCAAAGAACTCGCGCACAAGGTGTGTGAACTCGAAGCCAGCAGGGACACAATCATTCGCCAGAGCGATGAACTGAGGCACCTCTACGAGAAGCTTGTTCGCGAGCAACAGGTCACCGAACGGCTGCTACTCAACGTACTGCCTTCGCCCATCGCCGAACGCCTGAAGCTTCGATCCGATCTCATCGCGGCCGGCCCGCCGAAAGTCATTGCCGACAGGTTCGAGGAAGTCTCGGTGCTGTTTGCCGACCTCGTCCAGTTCACCCGATTCTCTCCCGCCCTGAGCCCCGAAGGACTGGTGGCAGTACTCAACGAGATCTTCGCTGACTTTGACGATATCGCCGACGACCGCGGCTTAGAGAAGATCAAGACGATCGGCGACGCATATATGGCGGCGGCCGGCCTTCCAGTTCCTGCTGTCGATCACGCGGCCCGGGCCGCTCATATGGCACTGGACATGCTGGAATACCTTCGCCAGTTTAACGAGCGAAGCGGCTACGGTTTGCAGTTGCGGGTTGGCATTCACAGCGGCGCCGTCGTTGCCGGCGTGATCGGCCGACGAAAATTCATTTATGACTTGTGGGGTGAAACCGTCAATATTGCGAGCCGAATGGAGTCCCACGGTATCGCCGGCCGGGTTCAGATAACCGATGCCACGCGGCAACGGCTTGGAAAACCGTTCCTGCTGGAAGCGCGCGGGCCCATCAACGCGAAGGGTATCGGCGAGTTACGGACATGGTTCGTCGCTGGACGGACAACTGACGCCTCCCGGTAATCGTATGCTTGCCGCGACGCCACGCGGCCCCGCCGATGGTGTCGGTTCGCTTCCAGCAAAGCTGGCTCCAGGCTCACGTTTGGTTCGTGGCTTTAATGAGACCGGCTGTTGCAACTGTCGCATCGCGAGCTCGCCGAGGTGAAAAGCGATCCCGGATCGCCGGACTTTGCTCCTGCAGATCCCTTTTTGTTGTATTTTCAATACATCCATGTGGAACCTTGATTGACCGGAAGTCGGATCGCTAACTCCCAACTCAGGTGGGTCCAGAGACTCTCTCGCTGTATGCCGCAAGAGGCTTAAATGCGCGTGTCCAGGAGGCCCTCCACGCACGTGGATCGACAAATGAGAAGAAGTACTCACGTGACCCGGTGGCGCCACCCAGTTGCCGGTTTGTGCCCTGCCTGTCACTAACGTTCGGACTCCAGGCATTCGAACGCCTTCCTGATCTCCTATTCCGTCAGTTCGTTCCTTCTCTCGCGAGAAGCCCGCGTGTAGAGTCATGGCGATGCCCAAGCCGGCACGAACTCGTGCGATATCGCGATGCAAATGCCGCTGCTGTAGGGTTCACTTCGAGGAAGAGGATGGCGGGCGAACTGAATGCCGGGATAGTAGGAGAGAAGCGGTGACGGCGCTGTATTCGGACGTATATTCTCAGGTCCAGGAGCTCCAGACGACGATCAATGCGATGCACACCGAAGGCATCCGCCAGCTGTCCACCGAACCCACTCGACTTCCCACTGACACGCTAACTGGATTCCATGACCATCGGGAAGTGTGGCAGCAAGAACTTACCCGCGCCACGCTCCTCGGGCTTGGTCCTCAACACCAACACCCGGCCCAGGTGCGCGATGATTTCGAGACCCACTGCGCGCCCGGCAGGCCCGCAAGACAAGACCTGACTGAACGTCAACAGGCCGTACTCGCCCTCGTGCTGGAGGGCCTGCCAAATAAGCTTATCGCTCGCCGCCTGGGCTTGACGGTGAACACCGTCAAGGAACACGTCTCCGCCATCTTGCAGCGCCTTGGCTCGCGCACACGAACTCAGCTGCTATCTGGGATGAAGCCATTCCGTTCGCATGAGGCGCATGCCGGCGAGGCCGCCAACGCGACGAATGAACAGCCCGATGGCGCCGCGCCGAACAGCCCGCCAATCAAGCCGAAGGATCTCGGCCTCACGAGCCGCCAGGGTACAGTGCTGCTCCATTTGCTCGACGGACTGTCCAACAAGGCAATCGCACGGCACGTGGGGTTGACGGAGAACACCGTCAAGGAACATGTTTCGGCAATCCTGAACCGGCTTGGAGCACGCACTCGCATGCAGTTGATATCTCAGATGAGGCACTTCGCACCTCCGCCGGTTTCGGATCCGGATAGCGCTTATCTCGACGGCGCTGCGTAGACAATTGTCACCATGGCGGCCGCGGCTACGATAGATTGCCAAACTTGCACCGTGTATCTCCCACAAGTGCCCGTGCGACAGAAGCGGCGACCAGCGTTGGTAGTGCGGCCGCCTGGGAGAGCTCAATGGACTAGCAGCTGCGAAACTGGCAATCCCGAAGACCAATCGACCTTGCGCAGGTAGTCCGGTCTCTGACAAGCCGTCACCAGTCGCTCGATCCCTGCGGCCTCCAGCCAACAACCGAGTGCCTTCCCTAGTTCATCGAACGCCAGCGGATCGCCCGGTTCGTCGAAGCCAATCAGGCAAAATACCTGTCCCGTATCGTCGTTGTCCGCCCAGTCGATCCCATGGGCCAAAAGGCTCTGGACGGTCGACGTCACGAGCGCATCGCTGATTAGGTCGCTCAGATAGATCCCGACTGTTTCCGCCTCCTTTCTCAAGTGAGGCAACTCAAGATAGGGGTCGGCTTTGAGATAGCCCAGAATCGCCAGGGTGGCCCCGTCGCCGTCATTGTCCTGGGAGTGATCGACCACCAGCATCCCCCATTCGGTCCGGAGTGCACGCCGCGGGCGAAGCGCATCGTCCAATTGCCCAAAGTCGTCGCCGCCTTCGACGGCTGCCTTGGCCCTTGCAACGCCAATGACATATTCCGGCAACGACGTCAGCGGCCAGTTCTCCAGCGCCTCTGGGCCGATGCCCTTTGCCAGGATTCCGGCAACCTCTTCGGCCGAGTATTCGCGGTCCTCTCGCATTTCCTTCTCCAAGTTGATCGGCGACGATCAGTCGCCAGCGGGTGATTGATGGCTCGGGGCCTTCGCCAAGATGCGGTACAACGCCTGCCGTGAGATCCCCAGCTTGGCCGCGGCCGCCTTCTTCTCCTGGCCGCAGCTATCCAGCGCAGCCCTGACCTCCCCTCGTGACGGCGGTTGCCGGCGCGCCGGCGCATGCTTGCCCAGGTAAGCGTTGCTCTTCGATTCCCTGGAGTGGCCGGCGGCCTCAACAACCCGCTTCATCCCCTCACGGTGCAGGGCGTCCAAAGGCTTCGTTCCCCCCTGGATCGCGGAGAATTCCCCGGTCACGCGGTGGTACAAGCCGTTGAGATATTGGTGCCGTAAGCCGTGCGAGGTGATCTGCAGCTCGCGCTTTGTCACCCCGTGGACCCTCAAGACGTAGTCATAGTGATTGCGCCACTGGTCTAGGCTGTACTCGATAGGAATCGTGGTGCCGCTCACGCTATTGGCCATCCGACATGCATCTTCGAGCAACTTGTACTGCGCCTCGGTCTCGAGCTGCACCTTGCGTGGCCGCTTTGCTTTCGTTCCGTCGTCCACCCGCAACTGCCCATCGGCCGTTACTCGATGCGGCTTCAGCAGGAAGGACTCCTTTTTGCGAAGGCCGAAGGCGGCCTGAAACCTCAATTGCGTCGCGACGTGCCGGTCGGACTGCTCGATCTTCCGCAACAGCGCATCGACATCTACCCCACTGGCGTCCCACGTCTTCTCAACCTCAGCAAAGTACGTGCGTCGGTAGTCATCAGGACGCTCAATGTAGTCGTCAAGCTTACCGACCAGGTTGTGCTTGCCCATCCAGGCGGCAATCGTGCGCAAGTATGTCAGCTTGTTTTCCACCGTCCCGGGCGCCTGCTTCAGCTCCAGCACCCATTTGCGCACAAGGTGCTCGATGTGCTTCTGCTTCAGGTTCCACGGACTGGTCAACTTGTAGCCGTCTTCCCGCAACTCCCGGAACGAGGCCAGCAGGTTGATGACACGCCGATACTGGGTCTCGAATGACACCGGCTTGTCGCTCAACCGATTTGGGCTGCGGATCTTCTTGAGGCGGTCGCCGGCGAGCAGCTTGAAGGCGTCGATAAAGGACGGCGGCAGGCCGGATCGCTCGGCGATGGCCGCGTAGTCGATTGTGATCACGCTGGCACTCCGAGGTCAGGGCTCGACGGGCGGATCCGTGCGGTCGCTGCGGCGACGCACCTCGATCTTCGCGTCGTGAAGCTCGAGTGACAGCGCACCCAGGAGCCCAACCAACAGCAGGGCGATCGGAGCAAGCTTTCCGGTCCGGTCGGGCCAAAACAATAGGATCACCAGTATGCCAACGGCAATCACGGTGCACAGCGCCACCACCTGCTTGACCAGGTTGGTTACGTTTCCGTCCCTTTCACTGCTTGCCATCGAAAAATCCTGAGTACGCAGGCCAAGTCCGTGCCTGCGGTACCGGAGTCAGCGCCGTCCGCGCGCCGAACACCAGGCTTCCCGGCCGGGCTCCACCCAATATATTTACAACGAAACTCTGGGCGCGCCGCACCCAAATACGGTTCCAAATCCAATCACATTCGGCATCCATCCGAATGTGCCCAACAGCTCCGTCCTTTAGCGATTCCGCCGATGAGCCAAGCGCGTGGAGCAACGCAACCTGACCGTCGCAGCAACGTCTCCGTCACCGCTCCCACGCGCCCTACCGCTGGCCGTGGATTCTGATGGGCATTCTGTGCAGGCTGCCTTGGGCCTGTGTTGTCGGCTGAACCGCTGGGTGATTCCCATGCGGCCACCCCGTATGACCTCGCCATCCAGCCGCATCGCATCGGGCTTCGTGACCAGTGTCCCCGCCTCCTGGCGATCGGGATGTGTGTGTATTCGGTGTGCCGTTAGGCGTGTCCGTGTCCGGAGAAACTGTGTCTCATCCAGACGCATTTGCTAAAACAGACCGCTAAGCCGAGCGGTATCGCGTGTCCGGTGTCCTCAGTATTGGCAACCACAGGGCGCACCAGCTAATGAAAAGAAGCCAGTCACCGAAGGAATCGGACACGAATGTGCCGACCAACGACGAACTGGCTTTTTGGGAGGCACGCTTGCGCGCAACGGGCGCGAGGCAATGCCTTGATCTAGGGACTACTGCTGATGACGCTCAGCAACGTTGAATTCGGGGCCCGACGTACGTTGGGCGTACGTCAATGATCGCGCATTTCAAGTCCTTGAGGAGTTCGAAATGCCCCGCTTTTTTATGAGTAATTGCTTTTGACCAAGTGGCATCGATAGGAAAAAATATTGCTCCGAGCATGCTCCGAACATGATCACTTAATAAGCAGTTTGTACTTCATTGGACACTCCATTTTTTCTTAATTTTTAAGCATGCTCCGAGCATGCTCCGAACAAGGAGAAAGCATGAAGAAAACCGATTCGATTTGCGTCGAAATCCGCATTAGTCCAAACGATGGCCCCTTGCATAACAGGCTGAAACAGTATCCAGGCTACGCTGGCAGCCGAGAGCGCGCGCAGTACGTCAAGTCACTGCTCCTTCGCGCCTTCGAGACCCTGGAGCAAGCTCCATACAGCGCCGTTTTCCCGGCGCATTCGCCAGTTGCGGCAAGCCAAACCGCATCCAGAATCGGGAAACACGACTTTTAAGGAGAAGAGGGTATGTCGACTCACAACGGAGCCCGCTTTGCGGTAGGGATGGATGTTGGCTTTGGAAACCTGAAGACTTGCTGGGGCGACGGCGAACTGATGTACCCCGCACGCACCAAGTCAGAGGGCGCTGCGCATAGGAGAGATTCGCATCGTCTAAATCGCAAGGAACATACCCTGGACGAGATACGGGTTACCGTCGACGGGCAAACCTACCTCGTTGGCCCAGATACGCATCTCCACACCTTGGAACCGATGGTCGCGGACGATTTCTGCAACCGTCCGGAGTACAAAGCGCAGGTGATCGGCGGCCTCTATTACATGCTTCGAAAGACCGGCGTTCTTCGCCGCACTATCCCGGTTCTGGTCCTCGGTCTTCCGGTTTCGACCTTTAAGATCCACCGCGATCAGCTGCTCGATCAGTATCAGCACAAGGCACTCACCGTCCCGGTCCCGAGCTCGCTGCAGGGTACTTATGGAAAGGAGGTGATGGTCAGGGTCGAAGAGGTCAACATCCTCCCGCAACCGGTCGGCAGTCTGATCGCCTGGTCCGTGGACGAAGGACAAGATCGGAGTCGCGAGATTCAAGACGACCGCAACAACCTTACGATTGACCCTGGCGCCCGCACGTTCGATTGGTACGCCTCAAGAGGAACAAAGCCGGTCTACGACGAGTCCGGCGCAATTCCAGGTGGGGTGACATCGATCGTCTACGCGCTGGCCGACTACATGACCAAGGCGCTGGGAACCTACATTGATTATCGGACCGCCGAGATGTGCCTGTCGCGCCAGCAGTTGTCCGTTGTGGGACTAGGTAGTGTCGACATGCAGCCGTTCCATGTGCGAGCCAAGGAACTGGTCGACGAAATGGTTGACGGGTTCATGAACCGCATTAGGTCCTCTACGTTCGACAACGTGCTCCTCACCGGGGGCGGCCTGGGTCTGTTTGAGGAAGCGCTTCGCAAGCGTTTCCCGCCGGACGATATCCGCAAGGTTTCGAATCCGATCATGGCGAATGCTCGCGGCTACTACCGCTGGGGGATCTCCTGAGCAAGTGCGCGGCCGCCCCGCCAAAGCCAAGGATTCCGGCAAATAGTTGGCCAATTATTCGCCGGTATCGCCCGCGGTAGGCAAGCAGAATGCGGTTGCGCTGGCCTCGAGCAAGTTGCCCACGTGGGCAACATTTTGGTATGCTAACTCACTGATTCTATTGGGGACGAGTTTTCACAACGGCGAAAAGATTGCTCAAATTTGGCCGGTGTCAGATAGACTAGTGCGCCATTTCGCCCAGGTTTCGGTGCGCTCGGCATATTCGCGCCGGCATACACTATCTCTGTGCTGCATGCAGATTCCGGCAAATAGTTGGCCAATTTTTTGCCGGAATTCGGCTCGCCCCCAAAGGCCTAAGCGATGGGCGTATTCTCCCCGCGGAACATTCTGCGCAGCTATCGATGCCGAGACGGTGCAGTCTCGGCTTAAACTATCCAGATGCCATCGCTATTTCCCCCACCACCTCCTCCTGATCGGTACTTTACGGTCGTCCAACTGGTAGAGCGCGGTTGGAACAAGTCACTCATCCAGAGACTACTTGGCGATGCCGATGATGCCTTCCGCCTCACGGATGCAGGCCGACCGTCGCTCATCTACTGGCGCTATCGCGTCCTGCATGTTGAGGCGTCGGCTGCGTTCGCCAAAGCAAAAGAAACGGCCCGCGAGCGAGCAGCTAAAGTCGCTCCGACACTCGAGCGCAAGCGCGCTCTCATCATGGAGGTGTCGCAGCAGATCGCCATCGATGTGCCCGAGATCGCGATGCGGGAACTACTCGTTGGTCGCTCCTACTTGCTATCGGACGCCGAGGCCGCTGTAGAAGCACTGGCGCGGAGGATGCGGGTGTTCGAGTACGAGATCGACCTCTATCACTGGCACATCGGCATAAGGGAAGCGCGGAAGGCGTTGCGCCTGCGCATCCTCGCCGCTATCTCGGAGAAATACCCTGACTTGCGTGCGGCGTGTGAAGCGCGGGCGCTACTCGAGTCGGGGGCGGCCGATGGACAGCCGTTCGAGATCCAGCCGTCGGGCGAGTATCCGGCCGTCTAGCGCGCCGCCCCTGCTGGAACAATTCGGGCCTGGCCTTCGGCACCCCCATTCGAGCGGGATCCAAGGTTCAAGGCATGGCCATATGCGCGAGCTGCGCATCCAACACGAAGGCCGACCGTATCGTGTTCTCTACGCATTCGATCCACGCCGGTCGGCAATCTTGCTGCTGGGCGGCGACAAGACTGGCAACGACCGATGGTATGCGGAGAATCTTCCGCGGGCGGATGCGCTATACGACGCACATTTGGAAGAATTGCGACAGGAGAAGGGCGATGGCTAGGAAGTTCTCTGAGTTGCGGTCAAAAATGACCGTAGAGTCTCGGGCGCGATCGGACGCCAAAGCCCAGCGTTTAATTGCCGAGATGGCATTGGGAGAGTTGCGTCGTGCGCGCGGCCTATCTCAAGAAGCGCTGGCGTCCGTGTTGACATCCTCCCCGCCGTGAACGACGAGGATTCCTACTGCATCTAGGCCGCGATGGCTTCGATTGCTTCGGCGGGTTCCTGTTTCTACGGGCGGCCCGACTGCGCCATCCCTCCACAGGCAAACAAGCGCTGTCCGCGCTCTAAAACGTTGATCGCGCCGACGTGGTCGGCATTGTTCTCGTATTCGCAGGCGACACAGGCAAATAGCGCCTGTGTCTTGCGATTCTCGGCCGCGATATGGCCGCAACACGGACATGTGCGGCTCGTGTTGACCGCCGAGACCGCGACGAAGAAACCGCCGCGCCATGCCGTCTTGTATTCGAGTTGGCGTCGGAACTCGCCCCATCCCTGGTTCAGGATTGCCTTGTTAAGCCCCGATTTCGCGCGGACGTTGCGCCCCGGCGCGTCGGAGGCGCCTGCGGCCGATCGCGTCATGTTGCGCACCTGCAGGTCCTCGACGGCGATCATTGCGTGGTTTTTGCTGATCGTGTTCGATGTCTTGTGCAGGAAGTCCGAACGGGCGTTTGCGATGCGCGCGTGGATGCGCTGCACGCGCGCCTTCGCCTTCTTCCAGTTCGATGAGCCTTTGACCTTGCGCGCCATGCAGCGCTGATATTTCGCTAGGCGATGTTCGTGCTTCTTGAAGCTGGCGAGCGGTGCGACGAACGTACCATCGCTCAGCGTCGCGAAGCGGGCGACGCCGACGTCGATACCGACGGCCGGACCGTGCGGCACCGGCTGCTCGACCTCGCGCTTCGTGAGGATGGATACGTACCATTTTCCCGCGCGCAGCGAAATGGTCGCACTGCGGACCTCGCCGAGCACCAAGCGGCTGTTGCGGTAACGAAACCATCCCAGCTTCGGCAACGAAATGCGGCCGTTCTGGCGGTCGAGCTTGATTTGCTTGCGATCGGGATAGCGGAAGCTATCCGCCGACGTGCCCTCGCGCTTGAATTGGGGGAAATCCGCGCGTTTGGCAAAGAAGTTTTGGAACGCGCGATCAAGGTCAAGAATCGCCTCGTCTACCGGATGGCGCGGTGCACCGGCAAGCCACGGCGTCTCCGCGCTGTTGCGCCACTCGGTGAACAATTGCCCGCGCATTCCCCTTCCTAGTCCGGCCGGTTCGCATGCGAACCTATAGGCAAGGCCGACCGGTCAGGAGGGGGTCTAGCGGGCGGTTTTTGTTTTTGCCGCAGAATTCCTCGCATGCTCTTCGGTACCTTTGGCCTCGACATAAGCTCGCACGGTTTCCGGCGTTGCCCCGCCGACGCTGGCAACAAAATAGGCCCGATGCCAGAACAGTGGCTTCCTGTAGAACGACGCCAGGTGGTCCGCAAAGCGATTCCGCACCCGCCTGGCACTTGCGGTCTTCAGGTTGTTGATGAGCACCGATATCTCCAGCGCTGGATGGATATCGATTAGCAGGTGGACGTGGTCGGCCTCGCCACCGAATTCGACGAGGTTGCAGCGCCATGCGGCGAGGCAATCGGCAAAGGCCTCCTTGAGGTAGTCGAGCAATTCCGGCGTTAGCGTCCGTCGGCGATACGTCGTCACAAAGACGATATGTAGCTTAAGGTTAAAAACGGCATGCGAGCTCGATTTAGTTGTGTCTTCCACAGATGCGCCTTAATCGTTATTCATGCTATCGTGGCATCTATGGAGCGCCGCAAAGTCACCTTCAAACTGTATCCCAACGCTCGCGAAGCCGAACAGCTTGCGACGTGGGTGCGCTTGCACTGCGAACTCTATAACGCGGCACTCGAAGAGCGCATCGACGCGTATCGCAAAGCCGGGAAGTCCATCGGCTATTACGACCAGCAGAACGTGCTTCCCGCGGTCAAGGCGGATCGTCCCGAGTTCGTCGAGCTCGGTAGTCACGCCCTGCAGGAAACGCTTCGCAAGCTTGATCGTGCGTTCCAGGCTTTCTTTCGTCGGGTCAAAGCTGGGCAGACGCCAGGGTTCCCTCGCTTCAAAGCGAGCGCCCGATTCTCGGGCTTCTGCTATCCCGACCCGGCCGGCTGGAAGCTGATGCAGCACGGGGGCCGAGGCACCACGTTGCGCCTTGGAAGCGGCAAGGCCGCCATGTCGATACGCGCACGCGGCCAGCATCGATTCGGCGATGATGCCAAGCCAAACGATCTGACGATCACGCGCAAGAATGGAGCGTGGCATGCATCGGTTACGCTGCGCGTCCCCGAACTGGCCTGTGCGCGCGCTCGCGTGAGCGACGAGCACCGCGGCGTGGACTTCGGCGTGAGTAACTGGGCCACGTTCGACAACGGCGAGACGGTTGCGAATCCGCGATTCCTGCGCCGGGAGTTGCCACGCCTGGCGGCCCTGCAGCGGCAGCGGGCAAAGAAAAGGAAGGGCTCGTTGCGCTATAAGCGCCTGAGCAGGCAAGCGGCGAAGTTGCATGAGTGTATTGGCAACCTGCGCAAGGAATTCCTGCATCAGCAAACGTCCCGCATGGTGTCGACCTGCGCGATGCTCGCGACCGAGGAACTCAAGACCAAGAATATGAGCCGGTCGGCCAAAGGCACGCAGGAACAGCCTGGCCGGCGGGTGAGGCAAAAGGCGGGCCTGAACCGGGAGATCCTCTCGGTCGGGCTTGCCATGGCGCATCAAATGCTCGCGTACAAAGCGGTAGAAGCTGGTACGCGCCTGCATGTGTCGAACACGCGCCAACTCAAACCGTCGCAGCGTTGCGCGCATTGCTGGGAAATCGTTCCCAAGCCCCTCGCGCAACGCATGCATCAATGCGCGCACTGCGGGCACACGATGCAGCGCGACCAGAACAGCGCGTCGGTTGTTCTCATCGATGCGCACACGCCTGGAACGGGCGTGGCGGCGAGACCGAAACCGCTGGCTCGGCAACGAGCCAAGTCAAAGTCTGTGACCCGCGAAACCCCCGCTACAACGTCGACAGACGTTTAGCGGCGGGAGAGTTCATGCACTTCTTCATCGCAAACTTGCAGATGAATTTTCCGCCCGCCGCGTAGTTTTCCTTCTGCAACGCCAGCGCCTTGTTATAGACGAACCGGCACGCGCCGGCGAACTGACGCATCTTGCGCGCCTGTTCGCCGGTCGGCATGAGTTCGAATTTAAAGGATTGGAAACGTTGCATAAAATCATGTTACCAGCAGCTTTCACGCGTGCAAGGACGGCTACGCTGTCCGCGCTATCCTTCCTCCCCCTGAAGGGGGAGGGTTGCCGCGCACTTGCTCAGCGCGCCGCTCCAGTCCAACTCTCGACTGCGGCCTTAACCTTTGGCCAGTAGGCATCTCTATACTCCGGCGTTTCTGAGTGGTAGGCGCCAACGGCCAGCCAAGAGTTGCCGTAGCGGTCTATCTTCTTCCGGTAGAGATAGGCCGCCACCATGACGTTCGTGCAGGGCACCATGAGCTGTGCCGGCGCAATTCCGAACCGCTTGAGCTCGCCCAGGTGCACGCTGTTAATCTGCATCGCGCCGTAATCGATCGAGCCGTCCGTGTTCCGGCTTACGCTGTCGGCGCGAAAGCCGGATTCGACAAAGGCTATGCCGCGCAGAACATATGGATTGACGCCGTAGCGCGCGGCTGCCTCGTCGAAGCAAAAGGCTTGGGCCGGCCCAGCCGCAACGAGGGATAGCGACGCAACCAGCTTCAACCAAAGCGGGGCGGGACGTCGTGGCCTGACGCCCATCAGTTCGGACAAATCTGATAGGTCACGCCGCCCCAGGCCGATGCGTAGGGTCCTCCATCGTTCCATGCGCCCCATTGGGTTGCCACCCCGCCCGGACGGAAACCCCGCGCGGCCATCACCGAGACCATCGCGTTATACATCGATCCCCCTGGGGAGAGCTCCGAATAATTGGGCCAATCCGCTCGCCCTGCAATAGTCGCAATTACGATTTGGTCGCCACCCCACGCGTATCGCACAGTTACCGACGCCGGCTCCGACGAAAAGTCTGAAGCCCATCCGACGATACTAATGTACTGGTTGCCCGAGTAGTAGCACGCCGGCGGCGGTGGCGGTGGGATATAAGCGGTGTAGCACGTCCCTACCCCGGGAACCCAGGTGGAGCCGCCGCCTTGGTTCGTGGCATATAGGCCATGGTTGCCGCAGTTGTCGGGGGGCGGAGGGACAGGCTTCGGGAAACACCTCATTATTCCATTTGGCGCGAGTCGCCATTCGTCGCCGGGTCTGCAGTCAGCGACAGTGAATGGCACTTCCGGAAGGGTAATCAGCTCAGCTCGCGCGTAACCAATGCTCGATATTGCGGCGGCTGCCACGAGTCCAAAATGCGCTAGACGATGGGACATTAGAACTCCGGGATGTTCGATGATGATCGAAGATAGCAGCTCTCGCGCTACGCTCCTGACTTGCCAGTATGCGGACGAAAGATTGGTCTTCAGAGGACGAATGGAGAGCCTTTAACGTGCGGATTCCATCGCTATGCTCAGTTGCGTAACCCGAATCTCTGCTTTACCCCTCTCATGTAGGGAATTAGCCAATCCATTAAGACAAATTATCGTCGCGTGCTACAGTTGCGCAGAAGAAAATTCGCGATAAATTGAGGTCGTGCCCTAAAGCACGAACCCCATTCCTGAGGTCAATTAATCATGAAGAAAACCATCGTATTTCTACTGGTTCTATCCACCTTTGCTGCGCTGTCCGGGTGCGGCGGCGGTGGCGGCGATAACACAGCTAGCAACGGTAGCCAAGCGGCTACACCGTCGACACCAACCACGCCAACGACGCCGGTAGTGACGACGGACTCCACAATCGTCGCGACTGCGCCGGCCGGCACCTATTCGGACGCCGATAAGCTGGCTGCGTATAACTATCTGAACGCGCAGCGGGTCACGTGCGGCTTTGGGGCGCTGGCACAGAATGCGGCTCTGGATAAGTCCGCGCAATCTCATGCCGAGTATGTTGCGACGAACGTGGATGCGGGCCGCGCAGATGCCTACGGTCATACTGAAACCGGGGCCTACACGGGATTCACCGGTGTCACGCCACTGGATCGAGCCAATTTTCGTGGGTACGGCGGGATTCTTGTCGGGGAGGACTTAACGGCCGACGTTACAGCAAATGCCGCAATCCAGAACTTCCTTGGCGCAACGTATCATGCAGTCGGCGCATTGCGCAGCGATCGAGAGGTCGGGATTGGGACAGCAATGAGCTCGACGTGGAATCTCCCAGTCGTTGCCTTGAATTTTGGCCTTCGCTCGGCCGCTGACGAACAGCTTTTGGATTCGAAGATCGTTGCTACCTATCCTTGCGACGGGCAGATCGGCGTAACTAAAGAACACATCGGGGAGACCCCGAGCCCAATTCCAGGCCGCGATTTCTCAAAGAATCAGCCCGGTCGGGTGCTTGTCGCGATGGTTCGAGTTGGCCAAACGCTGACAGTATCTGACTTTTCGATCGCACCTGCGGGGGGCACAGCCCTCAAGGCAATCCTCCTCACGAACGCGACGGACCCGAACAAGATGCTGTCCAGCAACGTCGCAGCACTGATCCCCGATGCTCCGCTTGCGGCCAAGACGACCTACACGGCGAAGCTGGTTGGCACGAACAACGGCCAGCCGATCAATAAGACCTGGAGCTTCACGACGCAGTGAGCGATGGTTCCGCATTTTGGAAGGCCCGCTTCGGCGGGTTTCTTCATTCCGGCCGCGGATCGCGATGCACCAATTATTCAAATAACGAACTTGATATGCGCTTTGCGCAGAATCTTTGTCATGAGAAAGTCGATCGTATATCTGTTCATGCTGACCGCGCTGTCGGGATGCGGTAGCAGCGGCGGTGTATCCCGCGGGCTAGTCGCTGGGAGCCCGGCTTCCCCGGACGGAACCTCGTCAGCATCCATCGGTTCTACGCTTTCCGATGCGACCATCCTCGCTTCCGCGCCTGAGGCATCCTACGCCGACTCCGATTTGCGGGCCGCGTATGACTACCTAAACTCTCTGCGCGTGCAATGCGGCTTCGGCGCGCGTATCCAGAGTGTTGCGTTGGACAAGGCAGCGCAGGCCCACGCCGAGTTTATCGCTGCCAATCTGGACGTTGGCCGTTCGGATGCCTATGGGCATACTGAGAATCCGTTATATCCCGGTTACACAGGCACCCTCCCGCTCGACCGAGCCAACTCGTACTCATATGGCGGCATTGGCGTCGGTGAGAATTTGGCCGCCGAACCCTCTGCGCTGCAGGCCGCACAGGTCCTGACTTCGGTCACCTACCACACGGTTGGGACGCTAGGCTTCGATCGCGAGATTGGGATCGGGAGATCCGAGCGAACGACGACCCTCGGTGTGCCGATCACCGTTCTCAAGGTTGGCTTCCGCTCGGCTTCCGATGTCCAATATTTGGATTCCAGGACTGTTGCGACTTTCCCATGCGACGGCCAGACTGGCGTCACGACGACCCATGGCGACGAAACGCCCAGCCCGCTGCCTGGCCGAAGTTTGTCGATCGATCCCGCTGGCCGAGTGATTGTCGCAGTCGTCCGTGTCCATCAAAATCTGTCCGTGTCCGAGTTCACAATCGCGCCAAGCGGCGGGGGACCGCTCAAGGCAACGCTGCTCACGAGCGCATCGGACCCAAATAGGCTCTTGCCGAGCAACGTCGCCGCGCTGATTCCAGATGCCCCTTTGGAAACGAGGACGATATATACGGCAAAGCTGGTTGGCACGAACAACGGCCGGCCCGTCACCAAGATCTGGAGCTTCGCCACCCAGTGAGCGGCGGTGCTTTGGATGGCCCGCTTCGGCGAGTCTTTACGACCAACTATAGGAGCTTTCGAGATGCGCTTACTAATTGCCCTAATCCTGCCATGGCTCACCTTCTTCACCATCGGCCGGCCATTCGCGGGGATCATCTGCCTGATCTTGCAGCTCACGCTGCTCGGCTGGATCCCCGCGACGATCTGGGCCGTGTATTCGCTCAGCCAGTACAAGACGGACCAGAAAATCCAGAAGACATTAGGCCAGAAAGGTATTTGAGAGCGATGTAAAAGCCCGCGCTGTTGCGACAGCCAGTGCGCATACTTGATGATCGGAGCTCAATGTTGTGTCGTGACGGTCTCGGATTCCGTCTAAGCTTTGGATGCGTAGCGTGTTATTACAACTGGGCGGTTGGTTACTCGCGACGCAGTGAAACCTTTCGTCATGGTCCCAGGCCCGCTTCGGCGGGCCTTTTCTTTTGTGCGCCAAGGATTGCATTGCCCAACACGAACAGAGTACATCTTTTTTGTGCTGGAAATATACAGAAAACGCGGTGTATTAATCCCCCAATAAGTGGGAATATAAGACCCATCAGATCGCCTATGCTAGATTCGTCGCTAGGCTCCCCGTCTCGGTCGACGCTCTCGTTAAGTCGCCGATCCCGGCGACTTTTTTTCGTCAGTCATCCCAGCCTCAAATGCAACGTGTCGCCCTCGGTCCGCAAGACTGGCTCCTCAATGCCGCGCGCAAGGAGCGAAGGCGTGTGCAGGTCTATCTGGTATCCGGTGCCAGGTTGCTTGGCACGATCAAGTCGTTCGACAACTTGGTCGTGCTGCTTAACACAAATGGCGTCATGCACGCGATCTACAAGCACGCGATCACGTCCGTCCAGTTGGACGACCCTGGCGGTCTGGCGCGCAAGAGATCCGAAAGCGATCCCAAGGCACCGGTCGTGGTCGTGCGAAAGCACCGTCCGACACGGGACTGACGGCTGACCCGCAGAAAATCTCGATTGCGCAGAATTTATGATTTATGCGCGCCTTTTGAAGCTGTGCCGCTTGCAAGGCCTTGCGCTGCGGACGATAGTTTCCGTTCGCTCCCCAGCAAGATCGACATGCAGCCAGATAACCAGCCGGTCCGAATTTCGCTCGAGGAACTGAGGTCGTTCGCCTCAGTGCTAACCGATCTGTCTCTGCTTAAACACGCGACCTTGCGGGTGATCGCCGAACAAGAGGATCGTCGGCGCCGCCACGAGGCGAAGGCGGTTGAGCAGCTCATGCAGCACGACTAGCACGCCAGCTCGTGCGCGAGAAATCGGCTAGGCAGGCCCGCGAGCGCTGGCCGCTGTTGGCCTCATGCGAGCGAATCGCTGGGACGAGGTAGCACGGGTTCTGCGCGGCGGCGCCCGTGTACCGGATGTGCCCGCCTCGCACGTGCCCTCATGGCGAGCGCAGAGCAGCCGGCCTGCCGCGGTCGCGCTACATCGGCAGCCGTCGCCGGCACCCGTCCCGACGGCCGAGCCGCATGTAGCACCATCCCAGCCGCCCCGCTTTCCCGCAGCCCCGAAGGTTGCCCCGCCGGTGCGCCGCGTCCAACCGAGTTGGCGACCGTCTTTGCCCGCCTGGACGGTCGCGAGAGGCCGTCGGGCATCCCTGCGCAGGCACCGGGCCGCAACTCCTTCCTCGACAGGTTGAGACGCTCCTGAGGCAATCTAGACATAATTTACGTGTTGCAGCGTGACATAATATACTTGTTACAGAAATTCATAGAATACTTGTGCTAACATCACAGAAAATACGTGCACAACCAAAACATAAAATACTTGCAAAAACAGGTCGGTAGTCTTATAGGGCACTTTTAGGGTGAAAAATGGCAACTTCGCCGGCAGCACGGCAACTTAGCGAGGCACTTGCGGCGCTTAAAGCGCTTCAAGACAAGGGATCCTCCGTCTTCCAGACTGACGAATTCTCTCGGCGCCACCGCGAATCCCTCCAGAAGGCTGGCTTCATACAGCCAGTCATCAAAGGCTGGTACATGGCGAGCCGGCCCGAAGAAAAACCCGGAGATACGACCCCCTGGTATGCGGCAATGGATAGTTTTCTAGCAGCATACGCAACCCACCGCTTTGGCAACAACTGGCACGCCTCCCCGGACCTCTCTATCTTGCTACACGCGGGAACAACGGTGTTGCCCAAGCAATTCGTCATCCACAGCCTTACGGGCAGTAACAACAACATCCAGCTGCCGGATGGGTATTCACTCTTCGACCTAAGGGTGAAGGCGATGCCGTCAGTCGATGAGCTAACCAAGGTCCGTGGCATCTCCGTTTTGAGGCTACCCACAGCTCTCAGCCGGGTCGAGCAACCGTTTTATCGAAGCTATCCGCGCGATGCGCAAATCGCGCTCGCTCAGATACCGGACGCATCAGAACTCAACCGAGTGCTTCTCGATGAAGGGCGAAGCCATTTCGCGGGACGCTTGGCGGGCGCGTTTCGAGCCATAGGGCACCAGGATATTGCGGACGACGTGTTGGGCGTGATGCAGGCGGCTGGCTATACAGCGCCGGAGGTAAACCCCTTCGAGTTTGTGCATACCATCTTGTCCGAGGATGCGGCGGGGCCAGCGGCCCTGCGGGTGCGGCTCATGTGGGCGGATATGCGAGAGCGGGTGCTGGAAATTTTCCCGCCGGAGCCTGGATTGCCTGCTGACGTGGCCGGTTATTTGAGTGCCGTGGAGGATGTCTACAAGACGGACGCATACCACTCATTGTCAATCGAGGGCTACAAGGTCTCCGACGCGCTGATCACCAAAGTGGCGAACGGTGATTGGCACCCCAAGGAATCCCAATCCGACAAGGACGCCAAGAACGCGATGGCGGCGCGAGGCTATTGGCTCGCGCACATCGAAGTGAAGAGAACCATCGAAAAGATCCTGACCGGCGCAAATGCTGGCCAAGCATATCAGGCCGACCATGCACAATGGTACCGTCAGCTATTCGCTCCAAGCGTCGATGCCGGGATTCTGACCCCGGCGGATCTTGCCGGCTACCGCGGGCACCAGGTATATATCAGAAACGCGAAGCACGTCCCCCCACCCAAGGAAGCCGTGCGGCAGATGATGCCTGAGCTGATGAAGCAGCTTCGGGCCGAACCGAGCGCTGCTGTCCGGGCGGTGCTCGGCCACTTCATTTTCGTGTTCATCCATCCCTATATGGATGGCAACGGGCGCCTAGGCCGATTCTTGATGAACGCGATGTTCGGGTCGGGAGGCTATCCCTGGACGATCATCCAGCTTCCGCGCCGCGCGGAATACATGGAGGCGCTCAATGCCGCCAGCTTCGACGGCGACATACGGCCGTTTGCTGAGTTCGTCCGCTCTTCCATGGAGAACCCTCCAGCTGGTATCTGAGCTTGGCCAACACTGCTCGACCGAAAGAAAGTACAGACCTTCTCGGCAAGAAAAAGCCCGCATGCGGGCTTTTCTTCGATCTGCCTCCCTCGCTCAATAAGCACAGCCTGTCGTGAACGTCCCAACGAGCTGACCGCCCAGGTTGGCCGTATCGTTGCCGCTGTACCATGCGGCCGACGATCTTGCGGATGCCTGGGCGTACCACTGGCTCCCTTGGTCGACTGCGGCGAAATATGTGCCTTGGATGGGGGGCGACACATAGCCTGTCACGTTGACTAGGAAAGTCTTCGAGGTGTACAGCGCCCAAGGTGTCCCGCCCGGGCAGTTGTCCTTGGCGAAGGTCATGCCGTCCGTGACGTTCTCGATCTTGCGGGTGACCGTCATCGTCCCGAATGCCGTCGTCAGTAGCTGATACTGCCCACCTCGGCAGATGTAGCCTACGTTGCTTCCACTAGTGGCTATCTGCCCGTTCGTTCCGCAGGCCATGCCGGCGATGATATTGGCGACGGCCGTGCCGACTGGCTGCCAGATGCCATTGCCGCATACCACCAGGCCGGTGCCGTTGGCATTGGTTCGTGTCGATCCCGGGACGGCACAGACGGTGTTGGCAGTTGCTGTCCCTCGGAGATAGTTCTCACCGGTGGTCGAGATGTCCTTGGATTGAACGGTCCCGGTCGGATTGGAAAACCCGGCCGCGTTCAACGTCGACGTGTTCGTGCCGTCCGTGACCGTGACACTGCCGTTGCACTTGACCTTAATCTGGCCGTCAAAGCTCGTGATGCTCACGCAAGGCCCGATCAGGTCTGACGCGATATTCGCGTAACCGTAGCTGCCGAACCCAACCCGAATGCCGAGGATGCCAGCTGGCGTGCCAGGAACCGGATTGGGGGTGGTGCTGCCCCCCGCCCCGCTGAGTACCGCCGGCGCGGCCGGAAAGGAAATGTAGCCGTCCGAACCGATCGTCGAGCTGGCCGTGGCCAGCAACGGAATCCGTGGTCTGCCGGCTTCATCGGTCAGCGCTTGCGCCGAGTAGGCCAGCCCTACCACCTCGCAGTTGACTCCGGGGCACGCCTGTAGAGCCAGTTGAACCTTGAGCGTCTGGCCGAGAGGCGTCCGGAGGCCGAAGCCAGTTGGCAAATACTGCGTGGCGATCAGTTCCTGCACCGTCGGCGCGAGCGCATTCGCGAACCCGGGTACCGCGCCGGCGACAACCTGAGTCTTGTTGCCCACCACGTAGCGATTGACGGCGGTACGGATGGTGGTGGCATATTGGCCTGCGCCGACGGCCTGGTTGTCCTCGATCTCGCGGATCATCTCGGGCAGCTTCACCGTCGCAATGATCATCGCGGCAATGATGAGGTACAACCCCATCTCGATCATCAGGAAGCCGCCATCGCGGCGCTGCCGGTGAGCGGCCCTACGGATTCGGAGCTTTGGCATGGATGAGCGCAAGATGGATGTCGCGTTGGTGGAACTGTGGCGCGGCTCACGGCCGCGCCACTGGAGACTGCAGACGGACCGACGCTAGCACTGCGCGCCGGGCTCAGGTGGTCACAGCGCCTTGAGAAGCAGCGTGTTCTTGTCGTTGGAGCAGCTGATCTTCGACGGATCGACGACGCCACCGACTGCCTTCACGACCGAAGCGGTGCCGCCGTTCGGTGCGATCGACAGGAATGCGACGCTGCTGGCCAGCGAGGACACCAGCGGAAGGCAGGCGCTATCGGGGATCTGCGTCAGCGTGTACTGGACCGAGTCGTTGGCCGTGTTCACGGTGCCGGCGACGGCGGTCAGCGTGCCACCGCCCAGTGCCAGCGTCGGATTGGCGCCGCTCGAGTTCATGCTGCTCATATCGCGGAAGAAGCCACCAGACTTCAGTGCGGCGTTGGTGACGCCGGCGTAGTTGCCCTGATACCCCTGCTTGACCTTGCCGATCAGGCTGGTCAGGTCACCAGACAGCGAGTTAGCCTGGCTCGACGCGCTGTTGCTGGAGAAGTACAGGATCACACCGACCAGGGCGAGCGCGACAATGACCAGTACCAGGCCGACTTCGACCATGCTGTAACCGGCCTGCGCGCACATCAGGGTCAGTTTGGAAGCACCGGCGGCGCGAAGGCGCTGCAGTTCTGCGCGATGAACGGCGCGACGGCGGGATAGCGTTGAGGCTTGCATACGAGGTAGCTCCTTGAGCGGGAAATGGTCCTGGGTGTAAGGCCGCGATGCGCCGCCTTCGAGACACAGTTTCCTCGTCGGCGCCCGCAATTTCCGCTCGAAAGCGCTAGCAAAAGCGTCCTGATTCGGCGCGCCCGCGCAAAAAGCAAATCGGGGTGCCTCGCGGCACCCCGATGTGATTCCCAGCCAAGCGTCTGCCTAGCGCTTCAGGCTCTTGATCTGCGCTTGGTTCTTGAAGTCGTTGATCATGAAGAGCGTTGCGCCATAGAGTCCGAACATCAGCACCACGCACGTGAGCATCAGCGCGAACCGGGACTTGCCGGCCTTCTTCTGCATCTCGACTGGGGCCGTCGTCATGATGAGCGCGCCGACCTCATTGAGCATCGTCGACAGCTCCGCGTATTCCGCGATATCCACCACGCGGTAATAGTTGCGCTCGTTGACAATGCCCGTGTTGAACAGCGCGCCCTTGGAAGTCGGCTCTTCCTCCATATTCCGCATGATCTGGTCAATGTGCCATGCCAGCCAGCTCACTGAGTTTTGCCGGATGCGCTGTAGCGCGTCCGCGATCTGGATGATCTGCGAACCGATCAGCTTGGTGACCGAGCCCAGCGCCACAAAGAAAGCCGCGCCCTGGAAGTCCCGGTACATCTCATAGGGCAGGAAATGATTGTCCAGCCATGCGCGGCCAGGCCCAGTGTACCGCGGCAGCGACCAGAAGATCCAGACAAGGACGGCGGACATGACAGCGATCTCCAGTGGCCACCAGGTGCGGATGATCGTCGCCGCACCGAACAGGAAGCTGGGCAGCAGGCCGATGGATGCCGGGTCGGCATTCGCCGTCATGGCTTTCTCGAGCTGCGGCATGACCATGAATGCCTGAATGGCGAGGAAGACGTGCAGCAGCACGATCAGGACGAGGCCGGAGGCCATGGTCATGATCATTTCCTGCTTGGTCTTGGCCATCGCGACGATGTTCTCCCCCAACGACTGCAGGCCGGAAGCCAGGTCGCCGGCATTCTCCGACACGGCCAGCAGCGTCAGGTCCTCGTCGGGCACAGTGCCACGAATCGATTCGGTAAAGGTGCCCGTCTCCGCGAAGCGGGTCAGCCAGTACTGGGCCATCTTGCCGATCGCGCGCTTCTGGTACCGCTTGGCATAGTTCTCCAGGAACTGCGTGATCGGCACCCCACGCATGGCGCGCATGCTCTGCGCGAGGTCGACGTAGAACTCACCGCGCTCGCTGCTGAACTCGTGCTTGGTGGTAAATCCCACCGAGTGCACCTTGGCGACTGGGGCCGATGACGACTTACGAAAGAATGGCATTGAGTATCTCTAGTGCGTGTTGGAACTGCCTAGGCCACGCGGCGCAGGCCCGTCTCCGAGGCAAGCTGCATTTCGTACTGCTCGAAGGTGCCGAACTTGTATTCGACCTCGCGCGGATCGATCTCGCCGCGGGAGACCTTGAACATCGAGACTTCCAGCACCGTCTTGCCCGTGCTGGCCTCCTCATAGAATCGGGACCGGTTGAGCGAGCGCACGTAGGCCTTCAGCTCCAGGTTCTGCCGCTCCCGGAACAGCTTGAGCATGGTCTGATCCAGCTCGATCATCTCGGCGACGACCGTTCTGCCCTTGACACCGTGCAATTCCGGCAGCCCGGCCCGGCGGCAATGCGGGCAGCCCTCCGGATTGGCGAACCGCAGGACCTTCCGGTCGATACCAAACACGCGCTCGATGCGGGCAAGATACGCCTCGCTGATCCACTTGGCCTGCACATGGTCAACCTTGCACTTGGGACAGTTGATCGGCAACAGCGCCTGGTACACCAGCAGGTTCATGAAGCCAGGTGTCGCGATCACGTCGCGCGGGATGCCCAATTCGTCGGACGTGAGGCGCATGGTGATGGTGTCGATGGCGCTCGGTGCGTGCACCGTCGAGAAGGCGCGGTGACCGGATTCAGCGATATCTCGGAATAGCCCTGCGCTCTCATGGTCCCGGATTTCACCGATCAGGACCGCATCCGGGTCCATCCGCTTGAGCTGGCGCTTCACCGCCAGAAACGGGTCGTTGCCGGTATCGTTCATCGACCGGGACACGGAGAACTGGGTGGTGTCCGGGATGATGTACTCGACCGGATCCTCCACGGTGTACTTCGCCATGGTCGACGGCAACATCGTCATGATGGTCTGGGCGGTGGTTGACTTGCCCGACCCGACCACGCCGGCGGTGATCGTACCGCCGCCGAGGCGGCCGATGGTACGCTTCCAGGCCGCGATCTGGTCGGGCAGGTAGCCGAGCTCCTCGAGCGTGCGAATCGACTGGGCCTCGTCCTGGGTCAGCATCCGCATGACGATCTTGGTGCCCTTCGCGGACTGGTTGGAGGCCCAACGAAACAGCAGGCGGTGGTCGGCAACGTCCGCCCGGATCTGGCAGGCCTGCGGCTTGTTTTCGTTGAAGGCGTTCTCCGAGCCAGATCGGCTGTGGATGTTGTAGAGGTACGCCGACGTATCCAGCAGGTCGCCAGTCTTGATCTCGAATTCCCGCGGGCGGATCAGCTTGCCGTCGACCCGGAAGCCCACCTTGGACCGCTCCTGCAGCCGTTCAATCTCGAAGTGCAAGTCGGATGCGTTGGTTTCGACCGCGAACCCGACGATGTTCTCAAACTGTGACCAGAGTGCGGAGTTCCTGTTGCGCGAATTCAGTCCGCTGACCATCGCCTTCGTCTTCGGCTTGTTCTCCATTACCCCGTCGCGGCATAGCTCCACCATCACCACGGTGGATGCGATGTAGTAGACGGGCTCCGCTGCCTCACGTTTAAATGAAAGGGCCTTGATCAGCTCGTTGGCGATGTCCGAGTTGATCATGTTCTCGGTCAGGATCAGCGCGAAGCGGTTCGCCTCCGTCTCAACGGGGCAGATGTAATGCCGGAATGAGGCCTGAAGGTTGATCTCCTCGTACAGCTTCTTGGTGAACGGCGGCAGGTCGTCAATGTGTTCGACCGGCTTCGGGGCCGTCTGGTAGCCGCCCGCCGCGGCGCCGGTGCGGCGCCCATGACTAGCGGCCGGGGTCGCCGGAGCCAGGCTAGCGGAGAGCGGTGCTTGCGGCGCCTTCCTCCCAAACAATCGATTGAGCACGGTCGGTCCTTTGGGATCACATCGTGGGGGCCCAGACGGTGTGTCCGCCCTTGCCGCGTTGCCCGACAGGGGCGAGGACTGCACCTTCTGCGGTCAGGCGCCGCACCTGGTAACCGGCAACACGCGCGCCGGTGCGGATCGGATAGATGCGACCGTTCCAGTTGAGGTGCCCGTGGTAGTCCATGGTGCCGTCCACGTTGCTCACGCCGTAGATAGCCGCCACATATGGCTTCGCTTCCACCGCAGGCGCTGCGAGAACACCTGGGCCGCCTGCCGGCGCTGCTACCGCCGCACCCGGGGTGGCGATGCCGGCCACGCCGGCGCCGGGCTTAAGCAGTTCGTCATTGAGCCGCTTGATCGTGAGCTTGTTTTCCAGACTTTCAATTTCCCCCACCGTCGCGACGTCGGTTTGGGCAATCGCCGCCTGGCAGAGCATGGCCGCGGCAAGCGCGGTGATAATTTGGGTCGTCTTCACGGTCAGGTCCTTTTCTTACTTGGTGAGAACCGCGCCCGCCACTTTGACGGTCGCGAACGATTCGGCAGTGCCAGCCTTGCCATTGCGCTCCAGGTTGAGGGAAAGCGCGGTGAGATAGGCGTACTCGGGGAAGGTCTTCAGCATTGCGGCAGTGCGAAGTGGCAACTGCACGGTCCACGTCGCCTCCCGGTACAGACCCGGCACCGCATCTTCGGGAACGCCATCAGGGAGCCGGAAGGGCTTGATGTTGCCCATCTTCGGTTCCGTGCCGAGCACGGCCATCTTTTGCAGGGTCGGGATGAAGTCCTGTGTCAGCTCGGCCCGCGATCGGGCGAGCTTCAGCACATCCCCGACCGTCTTGGTGCTAGCCAGGGGCGCCGTGATCGAAACCCGTACCGTGCGCTGATCCGGGTCGAATGCCGCGGACTTCGCCCACTCGGCTGAGGCCGCTGCCAGGAAGCTCTCATTCGACGCCTGGGAGAAGTTGCGCTCGAGCCGGACCACACAGCCCAGGCGCGGGGTGTCCTTGGGTTCGCAATCCACCGACTTCACGCCCCAGCCACCGACCGACACCGGCAGTCCCCTCACCCAATCCAGGTAATCATCGATACTTGTGGCGAGGAACAGCGGCGAAGCGCTAACCACGCTGAGCGCTTGGGCATATTGTTCCGCCGGGGTCTGCGTCTTCCGCACCGCCTCTTCCGCGAGCTGCGTTGCCCGCCACTTGCTGTAGGTTTGCCAGCCGATGCCGATACCACCGAGCAGGACGAGCAAGGCGACACCCTGGATTGGCGTGACGCGCAGCTTCGGCCGGCGCATGGCTGCGCTGGGATCCGCGAGCAGCGCCAGTTCCAGCAGGCTCAGCGTCTCGATGCCATCCAAGCGTGCATCGCCGATCAGGCTGAATGGCTCGCCGCCACAGATCTTGGTGAACTCATCGATCAGCGCCTTGACCTCCGCGGCACGCAGAAAGGCGTGATCGAAGCCCTGGCGTGGCCGCCGGTGATGAATCCCCACGGCGACATAGCCGTCCTGACCGGGAATCTCCGACACGTAGATCAGATTCTGCACCCCCGTCGCGCGCAGGATGAGCTGCGCGCCTGCGTAGACCGTCGCTCGCTTTGCGGGGCGCCTCGTCTTCGCCGGGAGCAGCCCAACGTATTGCCCGGCACGGTCCGCCCACAGCATCGTGGCACCGGCCTTGCGCGCCACGGCCTCTTCACTGCCTTGCCGCAGCAGCACCTGCCACTGCAGGCCAAAGGCCACCGACTTCCCATCAATGGTAAGTATCACGATGCCCCCGGCGCTTAGATATCGGCGTCGCGGATCACCGCCGACACCAGCACGATGGTGGTGGTCCGAGTGCGGCTCTGGGTGAGCGAGCCGCCCAAGGCCAATGGCGCGCCGTCGCCCATTGTGCGGCGGTCGTACTGCGAGTTGACGCGGTCGAAGCCCGTCAGGATGAGGGTCTGCCCATTCTTGATCGGCACCTCCTGCGTCGAGCCCTCCCCGTTCACATTGGGCAACTGCACGGACTGGGCGCTGCTGCCGCTGCCGGACACGAACGTCTGCAGGCTCTGCAGCACCGACTGGTCCAGCGACAAGGTCAGCATCACGCTGTCCTTGTTGGTGGCGTTGGGGAACAGCACCAGTTTTAGGCCCGTGGAGTCCTGCGCGGTCTGGATACCGGGGGTGGAGCCTCCGCCAGAGATGGAGGCCACCCCCGGCGTGGTGTTGCTCACGTAGGAGAACGTGTTGCGCACGTTGTAGCTGATCGCGTGGCGGTTGCGCGTCGACAACGGCAGCTCGGTGGAGGTCTGGACCCGGCCGATCTCGGCCAGCGCGCGGATGATCGCCTGCGTACCGCTGCCCGCGCCGGACATGATGTTCAGCCCCAGCGTGCCGGCATTGCTGCTCACCAACGAGGCCGGCGAGACCGCGCTCAGGCTGAATGCCGGAATGTGAGCCAGGGCCTTGGTCAGCAAGGCGTTCCAGTCAACCCCGCTCTCCCCAGTGTCGGTGGTGGTGATCTGCACCGTCTGGACGCGCAGCAGGACCATGCGGGACAGAATCTTGATCTGTTCCTTGATGATGGCGTCGGCGCGCTCCACCGCATCCTGCGTATCGGTGATCGTGATGGTGCCGGTGGCCTGGTTGGCATTGATCGTCCCCACCCGCGTCAGCACGCTGTCGGCCGCTTCCTTGATCGACGTCAGCTCGTTCAGGCCGCTCGCCTCGCTGCGCACCGCGTTGGCCGTCTGTTGCGTCGTCAGCGCATTGCTGTTGTTGCTCTGGTAGGTCGGGCCCGACAAGGCCGTCGAATAGGAGTTCGTCGCCGGGGAAACGGGCAAGTTCCAACTCTTGGTGACCAGGCGGTAGAACTTGATCGCATTGGCCTGATCGTCGTACTTCCATTGGATCTGCAGCCGGCTCGCGATGTTGTCGAGGATCTGCGCCAACGGCGCTTCCATCCGCGGGAAGTCCAGGTCGGTAGGCGAGTCGGGCTGAACGATCCCTGCGCCGCCACCCGGTGCGGGCAGCGGCAGCGGTGCCGGCGGCAAGCCACTGCCTGCCGCCGGCGGGAGGCCCGTGGGCGACGGCAACGGCACCGGTGGGATCGGCTGGGCGCCCAGCGTACCGACCTTGGCCGCGCCCGTATCCATCGTGCCGCTCTTGGGCATGAGCGACAGCGCCGCGAGGTAGACGTCCGGCGTGATGCTGACGGTGATACCCGTGACCAGGCCGATGCGCTGCGCCGCCTCGGCGAGAGACACCCTCCCGGTGGGGAACAGCACGGCCGTCTTGAAGCCGCGCTGGAGTGCGCGCGGCAGACGGACGTCCCGGGCCAGCGGCACCGATCTTCCGACCAGGTAAGGACGGTTGACCTCCTGTGCCTGCTCGACATAGGCGCGATTGGCATCAATGGCGCGGTTGATCTCGGCGCGCTTGGTGTCGGCCTTGTTCGCCGCATTCTGATACTCGCCCAGCGTTCTCTGGGTCAGTTCCGGGGAAATGCAGCCGGCCAGTGTCGCAGCGGCAGCCGCGCACGCGGCGAGTTTGAAGGTGATATTCATTGGTTCCAATCCTTGGTGGGCAGGCGTTCCGATGCGGCGTGACTTACTCGGCGCGATCACACAGGGCAGTCGCCGGAATGACGCGCACCACGGCGTTGGTGTGGAAGCACGGTTGGACCGCGGCATCGCTCATGTCAGTGGCCCGCAAGACCTCCCGCACCGCGGACTTGAAGTCGCCAGAGAACAACGCACTGCCGACCAGCGGCACGTCCCTCTCCGCACTCCAGACCAGCGACCAGCCGGCCGCACTGGCCCAGCGGGTCAACAGCATGCGCACGTTCTGGTCGGCGGGGGTCACCTGCCAGCCCGATTGGGCCGGTGGCGCGGACGCAGAAACGGGTACGGAGGCCTCGCGCTGAGCGAGCCGCTCTGCGATCAGGTCCCGCTGAGCAGCACCCTGGGGGACGGGACCGCTTTCGCGGACGATGAAGTTGGCCGCGCCGGCTGAACTCGAGACCATCAGGCCCAGCAGCAAGGTCGCGCACGTTTGTTTGATGGCCATCTCGACCTCTCCGTTGAAGAAATTGATACCTGCTCGACGCGGGATCGGTGTTTCGCCACCCTTCCCCCGCTGCTTCATTTCGATGCCACCGGCGACGCTGGCGACACCTCGTTCCAAAGGGCATGGACGCGCACGATGAACTCGGGGTCTCCTGCCGCGC
This sequence comes from Cupriavidus sp. GW823-FHT07A04, assembly GCF_058794615.1. Classification (NCBI taxonomy): domain Bacteria; kingdom Pseudomonadati; phylum Pseudomonadota; class Betaproteobacteria; order Burkholderiales; family Burkholderiaceae; genus Cupriavidus; species Cupriavidus sp. GW823-FHT07A04. The sequence continues at coordinate 148,733 of NZ_JBXAHA010000012.1, read as the reverse complement.
TGATCGATGTCCAGCCCTTGGCCTTCGCCTCCGCGATCGCCGCACGGATCTCGTCGTCGGAGGTGCCGGGGACGGCAAGCCGCGCGTCATCCGCATCCGCTGCGGCTGTCACTGGCGGCGCGATAGGAGGGGCGCGATCCGCCTTTGCCTGCACCGGCGCTGGAGCGACCGTGGGAGCGGGCGTGGGCGCCGCGACGGGAGCCGCTGCTGTTACCGCGGCTGGTGGCGCGACAACCTCGCGCGGCGTAACCAGATCCACGACATAGGCCTGGCTCGAGTTGACCGTGCGACGGATCTCGTAGCGGCGCCCGTTTGCATACGCGAGGATCTCCACCGGCATGCCGCGCACCAAGAACGCATCCTGGCGACGCACCGCGTCAGGGACGGTCAGGGCGACTCCCGGGTGGGCCTGGATGTACGTGTTGACCCCATCGTTGAAGACGATGCGCACGGGCGACTCGGCGCCTTGCGCCAGCGCGCAGGTCGCCGCGCCGGCCAGGAAGAGGGAGGCAATGGCTGTCTTGATCACTTTTCTGCGCTCCATGGCGACATGAGGGTGTCCCGCGACACCACGAACAGGAACTCGGAGCCGGCATCGCCGGTGAGCGTTGGCTGGATGTTCAGGTTGCGCTGTAGCATGGTCCGCACCGTCTCCGACAGCGACTGCGCGAAGACGGAGCCACCCAGTTGCGTACCGCCTGCGCCGACATTCACCGTGACGTTCTGCGACGACTTGGACGCCAGCAACGACGCCGCACCAACCACCAGCGAGCTGCCGAAGATCTTGAGGAAGTGGTTGTTGACGTCAGCATCCAGGCCGGACATCCCTTGCATGTCAGTGGCGGACGCGCCGGACAGTGGGATCCACGTGCCGTTGGGCAGGATCAGCCGTTGCATCGCCAGAAGCACGCGGGTCTGCCCGACCTGGACTTCGTTCCGATAGACGCCCACCAGCGTCGAGCCAGCAGGAATCAGCGGAACGCGCTGCGTGACCGAGTCGTAGACGGTCGACGTCACGCGAGCGGTGACCTTGCCGGGCATGTCGCTATTCACGCCCGTGATCAGCACGCTCCGAACCACGGTCCCCTCATAGACCGCGGCCTGCCCATAGGCCGGCTGCTGCCGATTGGTCAGATTCGGCGCGTCGTTCGCGGCTTGCTTCAGGAAGGCGCTATCGCCCGACCGAACGCTCGCCGCCGGTTGCTGTTGGCCCAGCTGCGACAGCAGCCCGAGTTGCCGTTCGGCGAGGGCGTCCGTGCCGGCAGGCTCCGCTGTCCCGGCCGGCCGCATCAGCGAGCCCAAGCCAGATGGCTCCGTGGCACTGGTCTTCTTCAGGGTCACAGTCGCCCCGGTCGCAATGGGAGCGGCCCAGATCTCTTCCTCACGGCTGGGCCCGCCAGCGCCGACGACCGGGTCCGGCGTAGCGAGCGCGCGCGAGGCCGCGCTACCGTTCCCCATCGGCGTCGGCATTGCAGCGGGCGTGCCGCGCCCCTCTGCCGCCGGCGTGCTCGCGCTGGCGTCCTCTTGCAAATCGCGCAACAGGCGCTTTCCGGCCAGTTCGGGTTCCGGCAGATCGGCCTTCGACACGGGCGCCGGTGCGGCCACGCTGTTGGGGGACTGTGGCCAGAACATCCAGGTCACCACCGCCGCCGCGAGGAGGATCAGCCCGAGAATATGCAGGTTGCGGCGAGCCTTGCCTTTAGTCAACGACGGCGAAGGTTCGCTACTCGCACCAGGCCGCGGCGCCGCCTTGCGTGCATCCTCGGCGAAAGGGTCTTTGAGATCCTGCGTCATCAGTTGCCCCAGCTCCACCGCGAGGTCTTGCGGATCACCCGCACTTCGCGCTTGCCGAGCTTCAGCAGCAGCTTGTTCGCGACGCGATCGACCACGACGTAGTCGCCCTTCACCACGTAATTGACCAGAGACGGCTTGTCGTCTTCATAGAGAAAGACACCAGGTTGATCCTGGACGCTGGGCAGCCTGAGGAAGGTTTGCCGGCCGTCGTTGAACACCGTGGTCGGCTTGAAAGGGGCGTCGCCCTCCATCTCATAGCCGAACTCATAGGCGGTCGGATCTGGCACGCCACCCAGCTCTTGCGATTTGAGCCGCGCCTTATCATTTGCCGCGGTCTCAACCTTGTCCCGCTCCTTGAGCGTCAGAGCAGCCTCCACCTCCGGGTAGTGGAAGGTCACCTTCTGGAAGCGCTTCGCGCCCGGTTCGCCCGAGCGCAACTCGAGCTGGTAGGTGCGCTTGTCGGTCACCACCGTGAGCGTCGTCACCAGATTCGGTCGCAGCGGCTTGATGTACAGGTTGCGGGGCCCGCCACTCACGCGCCACTGAATCGAATCCCCGATGGCCGGCATCTCGACCACGCCCTCGCCTGCCTCCAGTTCCAGGTGCGTGATCATCCCGGGTGTCGTCAACACCCGGAAGATCGCGTCGGGACTGTAGGTGAACATGACGATGCGGCTTTCGTCCGGCACCTCGATCGGCAGCGCGGCGGCCGACACCTTCTCGTCGGCCGACGCAGCAGGCTGGGGCTTGGCGTGCGCCGGCGGGACACAGATCGCGGCGCCGAGAAAAATGGTCAGGAGTCGTCGCTTCATTTCGTCGTCGCTTCATCATTGAGGTTGAAGCCGGTGATGTAGACGCCGGCGGGATCTTTGAGGATCTCTTCGCGCGTAGTCGGCTTGACCACGTTGAAGTTGATCGTCATTGCATAGCTGCGCGATTCGGGCGCGGCGCCGGGCGCGCGGCGCGTGGTGGTGCGAAACCGGATCAGCGCGGCATCGCCGCTGCCCAGGAAGTTGATCGAGAGGTTCTCGTACTCGCGCACCAGCCGCGGGTTGTCGCGCAGGAGCACGAGCGGGTTCTCCTTGCGACGCAGGTCACGCAGCTGGTCGCTCGCCGTTCCGATGGTCTTGGAAGCTGCGCGCGCCAGGTTCGCCTCGACCGTGGCCCCATTGATGGCAAACACCTGTTCGACCCACAGGTTCAGCGCGTAAGACAGCGCGGGCTGGTCCGGCACCCAGGCGCCCGATTGGTTGGTGTCGATGACCCGGCGCCCGGAGTCCGACTGGTGGATCACGACCGGCTCCACCGTCTTGAGCGGAAACAGGCGAATCGATGCCGCGCCGTTTGCGACCAGCGCCACCGCCTCGATGCACGCCACCAGGAACCAGCGATTGCGCTCGATGCGCGAGCCGGCGCCCATTTCATAGTGGACACGACGCGCGGCCTCTTCCGGGGGGCCGGGTGTGAAGTCGGGCGGGGCCTTGCTCGCGGACCCCGCGTTCGCGGATTTGCGGAATAGGTTCATGAGGCCCATTCTTGGACCGGCGGGAACTTTTTCAGCTTCGAATGCTGATGCGAATTCGCTCTGATTCGGGATTCGACTGGGCGTGTGGCGCGTGGCAAAAGAATAGGCCCGCCGAAGCGGGCCGTGGTGTGTTTGGATACGCAGCGTACAAGCGCTAGGACTTGCCTCTTCGGGCAGCCATCCTGCTCGCAGCACGCTGTCCACTGGTGCTGCTCACGGTCTTGAATGGTCGAGCCGGTCCCTGTCCTCCCTGGGAGGACGACCGAGATCCTCCGCCACTACGCCCGAGCAACTTGTTCGTAAGCATCGTAGCGCCCGCGGCTGCGGTCTTCACGCCTGGGATCTTCATCGCCACATCCTTCAAGATGCCTCCTGCCTCGCCCGCAGCCTTAGCCGTGCTCTTGCGACCATCCCCGGTCACCACACCGAGATTGCCCGGGAACAGCGTCGAGACAATCTGTGGTATCTGGCCAAAAACCCGCGATGCGATCAACGACATCCCGAGGATGACCAACGCATCAAGGGCAACCGTCAAGCCCTCCGCTGCTGAGGCATTGGCAAAGCTCATCGCCGCATTCATCCCTTCGAAAGGCGCACTCATCAACTTGAGCACCAATGCCGCAAAGAAGTTCAGCAGTAGGGCCTGGATCACAAATCCGATCCAAGCGGTAATCCACGGGCGGGTCCAAGCGGATGCACCGAAGGCGATGAAGACGGGTGCGACCGCTGCGCCGACCGCCGCGAGGAAAGGCCCGAGGAATATCACCGCAACGATGTCGACCATCGCCCGAACCATCATATACATTGCGACAACGAGCAGAACCATTGCCACCACAGTGCCCAGCAACACGCCGAGAAATCCCGCATCAAGAACTTTCGTGCAACCGAACTTCTTGATGATGGAAGTAGCGCCTCCTAGCAATGTGTGGAGCATCGTGGCGAAGAAGTCTGCCATTGCCACCCACGGCGAGGGAAGCACTCCCGAGATCGTTCTGGCCGTACTGCTGAGACCATCGATAACCTGCGGGTAGGCGCCCAAAAGCAGGGCAACAACAGAGGCTGGGACCACGACATCGATGACCACGGTCACTGGCGTGCCCTTGTTGGCGCCTAACGCAAGGATCATCCCCCAGAGGAGAGAAGCCACCGCGAGTGCGCCCCCCAACGCGCGGGACGGATTGAGCAACAGGTTACCGACACCCATCGCCGTGGTCGATAGACTTCCCTCGTAGTCCCCAAGCAGCTTAAATTTCGCGCCGAGCTTGTCCATGCCAGTGAAGTACTGTGGCGCCTCGCCGCATTTTCCTGCCCCGGTCGAGATGGATTCGAGAAAGCCGGGGGCCGATCCGCCGCCTCCCGGCGTGTCTGCGCGCGCGGATTGGATGAGAGCGACCGTCAGCACGAGCGCCAAAAGCGCCCGCAGACCGATCTGGACCAGGGAAGCCATGGGAAATAGATATCGGCAGGCCATCGCGCTACTTCAGCCCGAGTTGATGAAGGCGTGCGTCAATGCCATTCGCATAGTCACGGGCATTGCTGTCCGCCGCCTTCGCCGAAGCCGTATCTGCGGCTTCCTTCTTGGCCGCGCTGGCGAGCTGAGCCGCCACTGCAGCCGACTGCACCTGGTTCTGTTCGATGAGCGTGTCCAGCGCTGCGGTGGCGACCTGGATCGCCTGGGTGGCCCCGGGCACGTTGCCAATCTCGTTGGCGATCCGCATCCGCTTCCCCTGCGCGGTCTGGATGGCCTGATTGAGCGCATCGTGCTTGTTGAGCAGATTGGATGCGTTGGCGTTGCCCAGCGCCGCGCGCTGCGTCATGTTGCTGACAAAGTTGTTGAAATTCCCGCTCTGAGACGCCCCATACAGGCCCATCACATCGCCGATGAAGTCGCTCTTTTTCCCCAACGCCCGCAGCAACGTATCGTCGGCGCCCGACAGGCGCCCGATCTGCGCCACCATCTGTTCCGCCTGCGCCAGATCGCTGATGCCCAACTCCCGAAGTTGGATCATCTTGCCGGAGTTGACCAACATTTGCACCGTCCGCGCCGCATTGGCCACGGCGATAGCCTCCTGCTTCAGTGTGGACGCCGCCGTCGCAGAGGTCTGGATCCAGTTGGTTGGATCGAAGACGATGCCGCCGGGACCGCCGCCGGCGTGGGCTTCGGTGCCGGCGATCAGAGTCGCGAGCAGAGTCAGGTATGCGGGACGGAGTAATTTCATGACGATGCGGTCTCCACGAGGTAGTTGGCCTTCCAGTTGGGCTTGCCGCTTCGCTTGTGCTCATCAAAGCGGCGTTGCAGGTGCCCCTCGGATCGCAGGAAAGCGAGCGATTTCGAATCCAGGGCGGTACGGATGACACGCGCAAAGCCGTTGCTCAGAATCAGGTACTCACGCTGCGGCATCAGCGTCTTGACGATATCGACGTTCTCGTTCGTCAAACCAAAGTGCTTGATATAGCCCTCGCGATGCGCTTCCGCACTCTTGTTGGCGAGCAGGATCTTGGTCAGGATGTTGTCCGTCATCGTGGCCGAGATATCGGACGAGGTAATCGAGGTCGGCGACTGGATTGTCAGCCACAGAAAGGCATTCTTCTTGCGGAAGGTCTTGAGCCAGTCATCCAGCCGGGGGGCGAACGCGGGGTGATTGACCAGGAATGACGCCTCTTCCAGATAGATGAAGGTCGGGCGGCCATCGAGCGACTCATGGATCTTCCGGAAGGCATAGTCGATGAACGCGCGCGCCAGCCGATCCACCGCCAGCAGATCCTTCATCTCGGTGCAGGTCCAGCTCGACAGCGAGTAGTCGTCGGTCGACGAGTCGAACATGCCATACGGCCGATCCTCGAGCCATTCACCCAGTTCGGTGGTCAGATGCCTAGGAAGCTGAAGCGCGAGCGTGGACAGCCGAATGTCCTGCGTGGACATGGCCAGCCTCTGGATTGCCGAGTCGATCGCATCGCGATCCTCGGCGGTGCAGCGATAGCCACCCTCCATGATCCGCTGGATGACCCACTCCCGAGCCCACAGCTGCCCATCGGGCGAGCCGTCCCGCAACACCGCCAGTGGGTTTAGCTGCATCTGGCCGTGCTTCATGTCGATGTGCTGCCCGCCGTGCAACTCGGTCGTGATGCGGCAGGAGTTGTCCCGGTCGAAGATGTAGACGTTGGACTGCCCAATCTCCGGGTCGTAGTACCGCCGGAACTGACTGAGGCAGAGAGAGACGAAGGTGGTTTTTCCGCCGCCCGTGGGCGCAATCAGTACGGCATGGCCCACCTGCCCAACGTGCGGGATAAAGTGGTAGCGTCCGCCATAGCCGTCGATAAACTGCGCCAGCGCCGAGACGGGTCGCCGCAAGACTTCGGAGAAATAGGGGTGCTCGCGATTGCCTTCATCCATCGTGAAGATGGGCGAGGCGTCGGCCACGTTCTCCAGGCTGACCAGGTGGTAGCGGGATTGCCGCGCCCACTGCCCGGGCAGCATTGCTTCCCAGGACGGGCCCAGGTTCTGCCGTTCGCGTACCGATTCGAACTCGACATCCGCGAGGCGACCGTGGACCAGCTGGCAGGCGGTCGTCAGCTCGTGTTCCGAATCGGCATACACCGCGATGGAAAGATTGTGGTACGCGAAACCCAGCCCCTCGGACGACAGGCGCCGCATGGCCTCCTTGCACTCGTCGTGCAGGTCCTGTTTGCCACTATCCGGCTCGGGCGTCGCGTCCGCCATCTTTTGCGCCACATAGTTGAACGGCGAGAACAGCGTCATCCGGTAGTAGTTCACCGCCCCCTTCAGCTCGGTCTTCGCCTGTTCTTTGCCGAGAAAGCGGATGATGTGACAGATCGTCATTTCAACGTCGGACCCCATCAGCGCTTCGAGCAGCAACGGCGACGTGGGGGAAGGCCACTCCTTCACACCGATGACGCCGCAGTACCGCACGTCCCCTTCGCTCTGGAAGGCCATGACCTGCTTGCCGGTGGTGATATAGCCATTTGCGATCCAGCCGTCGAGCAGCACACCCTGCGGCTTCGCGGGCGGTGCCAGGCGTGTTGCCGGGTTGGCGAGATGAAACAGGGAATTGGAGAACGCCCGGCGCTCCAGCCGCTCAAACCGCATCGTGGGAATGGTGGTGTCGAACATACCCAGCAAGCCCTCGAACTCCCCTACCGCCTGCTGCAGCCGGTCCCGGTCCCGCAGCACTTCGGTGCTGGCCGAAACGGACCCCAGTGCGCCACGCAACAGCGCGACGGGAAGGCTCCTGCCCTCCTCGTTCATCAGCCGCGTGACGCTATCCAGATAGCCCTCAACGCCCTGGTGGCCGGTGTAGAGGAGAAAGAACCAATGCCGGAAGCGGTAGGAGATGCCCGACCGGAAGGTGTTGCCGATCAGCCGATCGAGCTGGGCTGCCGTGGTGTTGTCGAAGTCGCCTTCCGGATACGTGTAATCCTTGCGCTTGTCGACGATCCACCACCCGGTCAGCCGCGAGTCGAACTGCCCGAAGGCGCGCTGCAATTGCGTGACAGCCTGGTCGACGAGGTCGTCATCCAAGTTGTCCGGGTCCGGCCCTTGGTAGGCATACGCCGCCAGCAGGGAGCCATCCTTGCACAGCAGCAATTCAGACGTCACGAAGTCGAGCCACGGCAGGATCTCCTGCTGCGGGTGCTCGGCCTCGTCCTTCTTGTACATGATCTCTAGCATCGGACACCTCGCCCATAGCCGACCGGCCGCTGCGCCCCCTTGAAGCGGTCTCGTACGTGCGGCTGGTAGTGGTCTGCCGTCTCGGCATACTTGAGATAGATGTCGATCACCTGCGGATCTTTCCGATACGCCCAGCGCAACACGGCGTGCATCACGATCCCCGCTGCCAACGGAAGCGGCGTGGTCGCCAGAAAGCACGCCAGCCCCACGCCCGGCCAGATCATGGCCATGGCCTTCAGGCCGATGCCGCCCGAGAGCATGGGCTTCTGCAAGGCGAGATAGGTGACGGACTCGCGCATCAGATCGAGCAGGCCGGAGGGATCAGCCCGGTGGCGGCAACGAGCGTGTAGGCGGCGACGGCGATCACGCAGCCCAGGAAGATGTATTGGCCCAATTCCGAGAGGTGCGCCTGCTTGTTGAAGTAGCCGATCACCCACAGGAAAATCGCCAGCACCGCGATCGCGCCCACGATCTGCTTGAAGTAGTTGATCAGGAAGCAGAAGGCCTGCATGCCGCCGGAGGCGGACTGCGCAGCCGCGGAGGCGGAGAAGACCGCCAGCACCGTCAGCACGACGATCCGGTGCGGTTTGAGCCTAAACTTCTTCAAGTACGTATTGACCATGTTCATCCACTCCTTTGACAAGACAGATTTGTTCCACCCGGCGCTCGATGCCGACTTCGTGGTTGGTTAGCATCCGGGCATGCTTCTTTGCGTAGACCACCAGATGGATCGTCTTTGCGAGGTAGCGCCGAGTCGTCCTGGCGTCGAACTGCGCCCCCGGCGGCAAAGACTGCTGAAATAGGATTTCGATGGCATCGAGGGCATCCTCGGCGCCATTCGCGTGCACCGTCGTGAGCGTGCCGTCGTGGCCACTGTTCATCGCGCGGATCAGGTCATAGGTGTCGTCACCGCGCGTCTCCCCCAGGATCAGGCGGTCTGGCCGGAATCGCATCGCCAGCTTGACCAGCAGGCGCGCCGTCAGCCCGGCCTGGTGGTTGGCCACCCAGGCCACATGATTGGGGACCGTGATGTTGAGCTCGCGGGCGTCTTCAATCGTGATGACGCGCTCGTGCGGCGGGACCTTGCCGAGGAAGGCGTTGGCGAGCGTGGTCTTGCCCGAGGAGGTGCCGCCTGCCACCAGCAGGTTCTTGCCTTGCCGGATAAAGAGTTCGGTCACCTTGTCGGCCTGCGCCTTGGTCAACATCTCGCGGGCCACCAGCTGCTCCAGCGTGGGCCGCTTGTCCGGGGGCAGGTGCTTGCGGATCGAGAAGGTCGATCCGTCGGGTGCCGTCGGTGCGATCGCGCCGGCAAAGCGCATGCCGTCGAGCGTCGCATCCACAATGGCGTCGGCCGAGGAGGCGATGGCATCCTTGCGAACCTGTTTCGCGATAGCCTGAATGGCGATCTGGATCTCGTGTTCTGCGAGCCGGAGTCCGGTATCTACCACCTTCCCGGCCCGCTCGACAAAGACGGCCCCGCCCGGGTTGACCATGATTTCGCTGACCGCCTCGTCCCCAAGGACGGGCAGAAGCGGTTTCAGGCTGCGGGCGATCGCGTCGGCGATGATGTTGGCTTGGATCATGGGAACCATGATCCCGCGCCGCCAGCGGAAATCGCCGGCGAATCCACCACTGAAATCGCCCGGACTCGGCCGTCAGGCGCCCGTCTGCAAGTTGGCAGCCATGACCCAGACGGCCGCCGCGGTCGCCAGGAAGAAGCCGCCAAGCACCAATGGCGTGAGCGTCAGCGGAGTGATGGGCACGAACATGGCCAGCCCAATCGCGAGCAGGACGAAGTGCATGCTCGAGTAGAAGAAGATGGGATTGTGCTGGCCGAAGTCATACCGCTTCTTCAGCCGTGAGCCAATGCCGTCAACAAACGCGGGCAGCGCAAAGCCAATAGCGGCCGTGAGATAGAGAGGCCCCAAGGCTAGGACTCGCCACAATACGCGGTACACCAGCATCCAGAAGCCGGCCACCCAATCGCGCAGCCAACCGGTCGCGCCCGCGGACAACGAGGGCCCACCCATCCGTTGCGGTTGCGTGAGTGTCACGCTGCGCTTGACCCAACCCGGCGCAACGAACCAGCGTTCGAACTTATCGTCGGCCCGGCGGGTCACCTCCCGGTCCTGACCGCCCCACCCAGACAGGAACCGCACCTCGGCAGGGCCGATCTGGAATGACTCGGGCGTCATGACCCCTGGCAGGATCATCAGCGCCACTAGAGGCGCCAGCAGCCACCAGAATAGGATGTGCTGGTTGAACTCGCTTTTCTCTGCGAAGAGGATCATCGAAGGCCTCTCAAGGCGAAGGCAACGGAGGCCGGCTCGGGGGCACCTCTCTGTCGCGGTACTTCCTGAGTAGGGTCTCGGCCATCACCGGAGTGAAAAACTGGTTGGCAAACCGCTCGATGGCCATGGTCTGGCCGAGTTCGTTGGGGACCCAGATGAGGTCATCCTTTCCATCCGCGAAATCGCTAAGGCTTTGATGGGCAGGGTTCCAGGTCTCGCCAGCTGCTGACGTGCACGTATGCTGGTACATGTCGCAGCCCTCCTCGATCCACGTATAGAGATACCAGCCCATTGCGTCGCCGCCACGCCGTTCCGCCGCGAAATAGGCCGTCAGCGCCAGACGCACGGTCTCCCGCACTAGATATCGATCGTTGACCTTCCCATCGCCGACATACTGCAGAAAGCGGATTGTGAGGTCCTTGAGTAGCGGATGCGCGTACCAAACCTTCCGCGCCGCGGGCTGGACGCCAATCTCCGTGGCGAGCCGGACCAAGGGCGTGTATTCGTGTTTTTTAATCATTATTTTTTCTTCTTCTCTCTATTGCGCAATCAGTGGAAGGCGCCCCTTGTACAACGTGCTGCCGCCGAGGAAAGCAAAGTAATGTAGACCCGGCAATCTGGTCAATAGATCCGGCGAGACAAACGGCGAGTCTGTATCCTCGATCGCTCGCCCTGTGCTGCCCCGAAACTCGGTGAAGGCGGTGGAGCTCTCTGAGGTATTGGAGAACGAAGTGGACTGCTTCCGCGCGATCGTGCTGCCGAAGCTCTCCGAAATCCACTTCGCTGTCTCGTAGTCCTTCACCCGCAAACAAATCACGTTGTTAAGGTTCCCGAGCATCTGGCGTGCCTTCTCCCGTGACCCAAGCCGGACGATAAAATCCGCCTCAGTCTGCGTCGCCATGAAGGCTTTGATGCCGGCGCCACCGCCCTTATTCAAAATCTGGATCGCTTGATCATTGGTCAGCTCCGCTGACTCGTCGGCCATAAGGTAGACGTCTGTCTTGCCGGTTGTGTTATAGATGGCGCCCGCCACAGATGCTAGATCGGCGAGAAAGACACTGCCGATCGCAGAGCCGATGATGCCGTCGGCGAGGGAGTTCGTTGCCATATACAACACGGCATTCTCGTTGATGATCTTCGCGGTGTCGTAAATCGGACGCGCGTCGCCAACATCCTCCGGGTTGGGAGAGAGCATTGCACCGAGCTCACCGGAACCAAGCTTCTCCAGGATCGGCTCCAGAACCTGGATCATCTTCGAGTAGTGCTCCTTCGAATGCAGAACCATGGCGACCAGTCCGTCGATGACCTCGTCGACGTTCTCCGCCTCGGCCCTGTATTTCTGGACCATGAGATCAAGGCGGCTCACTGCCCGGCCCGCCGCTCCGCCACCGGCACTCATCAAATCTCGGTCCCAGGACGCACCCTCTGCAGCGAAGAAGCGCTGTGTCAGCAACTGCTCGAGTAACGGCTCCACGCCCAGCTGTATATAGCGCCTCACTTTACGTATGTTCGGTCTCTCACCGCACGCAACCATCCCGGACATGACGCGAAACAATGACTTCCAGGCAAAGGACCGAAACGATTCATCCGCCTCGACGAGATTGGTGATGCGCGTAGCCGCCTCGCTGATATTGCCCCAGTTGGCGAGCGGATTGATACGGATGGACTTGGACGGATGCGCCGGGTGAAAGTAGAGGAACTTCCTCCCCGCCCGCTTGCACTCTGTTCGCAACCGACGCTCCCAGTCCTGATCGCCCTTTGGGTCCAGAACAATGAGCGCGCTTCCGGGAAGATCAATGATCTGCGTGGAGATGAGTTCGTAGAGGCGAGTCTTACCGCTCCGTGTGGTCCCGACGATCAAGGTATGGCCGGGAAGGGAATCCAACGGCAGACGAACCGGGATCTCCGCAGGTTCCATGCCGTGGATCCACGGTACGCCAATGGCATCCTCCTTCAGCAGGACGGAGTTCGGCGGTGTGATGTGCCGCACCACGCTGTTAGGAAGCCAGCGCGGCAATGTACCGAGTTCTTCGGGATTTCGGCTGAGAATCTCCCGAGCGAGTTCGGCGTGACGCTGTTTCCAGAGAAAGCCCCTCCCTAGCCAGAAGGCCCCCTGTTCCCCGCTGTCCGGGTCCCGAGGCACCCTCTCTCTTCGAGAATGCACCAATACCTCGCTCACCGCGAGCTTCTCGGCGCGCAGCACCGACAGCGAGATACGAAACCGATAAATATCGAGAGCCTGGTGCGCACGCAGCGCACCGAGGGCGAGCCCGAATGGCGCGCCGACCCACCAAAGGGGAGGCTGCGCCGCCGACAGGAACATCGCGGACCCAGCCCAGACGCCCGCGGTCGCGACGTCGTAGTTCGGGCGGAACATATCTCGATAGGAGCGCATCAGTTCGTCTCCTCCTCGAATAGCGCTTTGCCAACCCAGCGCAGGAGAATCAAGTGCGTGGTCGATTGATCCTTTACCAGGCCTCCCTCGACGAGCAGCTTCATCGCCGCTGCTTGTGACATTCCGTAGCGACCGAGTGCCTTCTTCGGGAAGTGAATATTGTCTTCGTTAAATTGACACTCGATGCGGATCTTTGCTATGTCCTTATCGACTCGGATGGCTTTCAGCAAATCACTAAGTAGCGGGCTCAGTTGCTGCATCGACGGCGCGGCAGCAGGATTAAAGGCCACCGTACTTTCAGCCTGACCAGCCGAGGAGGCGTGTGGTGGCGCCGGCGCCGCCGGCTGGACTGGTGCCGGCGGCAATTCTGGGACGCGTGTCGGCACCACCGCCTCGGGCAAGGCGAGGATTTCGCTCAGCGAGAGTTGGGACTGGCCCAGTTGATCAATACGCCTAGCTCTCTCCCTCACGTCGATCTCAAACGCCTTGTCCTGAGCCACTCGCACGACACGGCATAGCGGCGACTCGACCGCGATCTTGCCGCGAACCGGAAGGATCGAGTCGACCATCGCTGCGATCACCGACTCCTCGAAATCTCCCCACAAGCCCGGTTCAAAGAAGCGACCTGCGATCAGCGCCGCCACCATTCGAGACGGTGCACGGACAGAAGGATTCCAGGACACCGTGAAGTTTTGCACTCCAGCCTCCTCCAACGCGCGCGCCAGCGATACCTGGTTCATCGGCGACCAGCGCCTTCCGGCCACCGTCACGATCGCAACGGCTTCAAGGATCGCCGGCACGGATGCGAGCGCCGCTGCGAATCCACCGTAGCGGTACTGCGGGTCCAAGGCCCGCCTCATCTCAGCAGTATGACTAGGGGCGAAGATCGCATCGTTCGCCAAGCGGAAGGCCATCATTCCGCTGATCACGCCGAAGCGCAACGCGCCGCCGTGCTCGCAGTACGCGTCTCGCGCGAGAGGAAGGGACAGCACACACATCGCCAAGCGGTCCAGCAACGGCTGCACATGCCGGTCAAATTGCGCTCGGTTGAATCCGGACGCAGATTGCAACGTATCCAAGAGGTCGCTGCCAAGAGAGGAAAGCAGCGTAGCGGATGACTGATATGAGAGTTCCATGGCTACCCATCTTGCCGCTCTTTGATTTCAGTCAGTCGACGATTCCCACGCCAATTCCATCACGACTTAGCGAAACGCTGTGTACTTTTCTTTGGCTTTGCATTGAAGATAGGACAATATGCTCGGCGAATTTTTTGATCAAATTTCGCCACTTCGACTTTGCAGCAGCTGGCATGAGGCGGTCGAAAATGTTCAATCCTAGATGGCCCACGCTGTCGGAGGTTGTCCCACGTGGGCACAATTTATTCCCGTTAAGTCTTTGATTCCAAAAGAGCCAAAAGATTCAGTCGGCCAATAAATTGCTCAATTTTGGCCGGCTAAACATGCCGGTTCTGGGTTCTGCACGGACAGCGACTCCCGGCTCCTCACCGAGCAAATTCCAAGTTTTCCCCACTCGCGTGGGGCCTCCCACAAAATCTTTTGGTATTTCGCTAGCATTCAATAGTTGCATTTGCTTGTTCGTGGGTGACCATCGAGAGGGGACAAGTGGATGGTAGTTTTGATTGTGGAATGGAGGATTTATGCTTAACAGAATGAACGGCAGGTTTGAGCTACCCGTAGACCTGGATCTCCCTCCCGAGATCAGAGGTGAGGTATACGCACTCTGTGCAGAGATCTTTGCCACGAAGAGACGACTGGCAAGGGAGGTGGTTGAGCTGGGCCTTTCCCTTAGAAAGCTAAAATCTGTAATGGGTGATAAGTTTGAGGACATCGCCCTTGACACTCTAGGCTTCGCCCGTACTTCGCTTTATAGATACCTAAAGGTGGCATCCGTCTACCTGGTCGCGAGCAACGGCATGGAGGATCCCAGCGTTCTCCGCGACGCTACGACCGTCACGGCCTTCCAGTTGCTCGACGGAGCGAGTGAGGAGATTCTCTGCGAGGTTAGAGAACGGGCCTCACGCGGAGAGCCAATCAATGAAGCCTTGGTGAAGGACCTGATGAGTACCCAGGCGCGCCTTGAGCAGAGCCTGGCTGCGGCCCAGGAACAAATCAAGGTTCAAAAGCACGAGCATGCCGAGGTCGAGCGCGAGTTGAGCGCGAAGATTGATCATCTGGAGAACGAAAAGACTGCGAGCAGATTGGCAGAAAGCCAAACTGCAAACATCGCTGCTGAAGCCCAACGCCGCGCCGATAGCCTTACGGAGGATATACTGGCACTGGAGGAATCAATTCGGACCCTTCAAGTTGAAGCGGATCGTGTAAAGGCCGAGCAGACAGCAGAACGTCAACCGGGTCGCCCGCTGACTGAGCAAGAGATCGTCGCTATCCGTAGTGCGGAGCTTGATCGAATCAAGCACGAGTTGGCCACAGCGACTCAAAAACTTGCTGACACTGAAGCGACGCGAAGGCAAGTCGAGGACGAGATGGCCCAAGCAAAAAGCGCGAACGACGAAGTTCGCAACCTGCAGTCCGACTTCCAGACGTTTTGTGGCTCCCTATCCAAGACGCTCGTTTTTAAGACTACCTTGCTGAGCGCTGAGTCGAAGCAGGTGCTCGCCGCGATGACCGAGAACCTGACCGGCATGCTACACACCATCGATCAATATTGCGGCAGGGGGAAAAATGGATCGCATCCCTGAAGGATTTGCTGACGACGTGGCGGCGCAATTGGTTCGCGGGGAGATCCAGAGATCGAACAGAGCAGTAGTTAGGGCGCTCATTACCGCCGCTTATGCTGGGGAGGGACCCGCCCCGGACTTCATCGGAGTAACAAGGAGCACGCTCCAACTGTTCGCGGAGGCATCTCCGCGCCAACTCGATGCTGTTTATCAAGTCGGACTCCCCCTATGGGACTTCACGCTCAGCGGTCGTCAATTGAATAGCGTTCTCACTGGGAGCGTCGTTGTTCGGACTTTCGCGGGTGATCCGGCCGCTCAAGCAGTACCCCAACTCGTCCTCAGCGAGGTACAAAAGGCAAACAAGGCGATTATTAAGGCACTGGTCACCGCATCACGGCATTGCGACGGTCTAACGCCGGAGTTGATAGGGGTACCGCCGGATACGCTCGACCTGTTGGCAAGAGTGAAGCAGAGTCAATTGGACCCCATCGATAGAATTCCAGCCCCGCTGTGGGTCTTTCGATTCGCCACACCGGCCGCTTTGGCCAGATCACTGCTTGACGGGGAGATCGGAGCGATGGCCATGACGCACCGCTTCCTAGCGGGCTTTAACGTTGGGATCCCGCAATGAAAGAGACACCCGTAAGCCGCGTCAAAATGCGCCAGGCACGAATGCTATGCCTGATGGGGGCTCGGGCCGTCACCATCACGTCGGCCACCGGTATCAGGCTCTCCGACGCGCGTGACATATACAAGGAGATCAACGGCACCGCGTCCCCCTCAGGGCAGACACCGCACTCCCTGGACTGGTACACCGAGCGTCCAGCACGGCAACTTCAAGCCAGCATTCTCCTGAGGCTCTACGCTCGCGCCACCCAGCGCGGGTACTCGGCCCAACAGGCATTCATCGCGACGTACGAGGTGTATTCGAACATCTATGGGGGAGCTAGTGGCCGGCTGCATACGCAGCGCCTGGTGGATCCCGAGCGTGCCCTCTATCTTGTCAAGCGCTCCGGTGACTTTGGCACCCTTAGTGCGGCAGGTGTTGGAGAGCCGGTTGCCATGCAGGCTTGCCGCTCCTGCGGTCTAGAGGTTCTCGGCGCAGTACGTGAACCATCCTTCATTTGCCCGCATTGCAAGTCCGAGAGTTAGGCCGCCGTTCCTCACCGGTAGCGCCACGCCCCGTTGGGTGCGTGGCGCTGGACAACGAGGACGTTAACGAACGTTTGTTCGGGACGATAGAATGGCGGCATCTTCCCTGCATGCATTTAGATCGCGGTCGTTATCGAAACGCTCAATCCGCACGCCGGCGGCCTGAAGGACACTCTCCAACTGAAGATCGCGCGCGGACATACCTCCGGCCGTCCATGCGCGTCGCGACACCACGGCCCGCTGCCGAAGGCGATCCCGCCTCTGCTTATCTGAGGCCTGCACGAGAACGATCCGCCAGCTAGAATCGAGCAACACCAAATGCGATGGGCTCGACGGTAAGCCGTCCAGGACCACACGAGGCCTTGCCATTGCCAGCTCGACCACCGCCGCGGCAACATCGTCTGGCAACGGTCTCCCCGGATCCGCCTCTCGCAGCCTGGCCATCAGCCGCACCGAGATATCGCTAGGTTGCATTCCCATTCTCGCAAGCCTTCGCAGCGCTCCGATACTGATATGCCAGTAACCTTGCTCGGCCAGTAGCTGCCCAACGGTGCTTTTGCCGGCACCGTGCAATCCAATCAGGCACAGGCGGCTCATCGGCTACGCCGCACGGCCGAAGGCTTCAGCGTGCACGCCCCCCCGGAACTTTGAGAGTGTAGCAATCATGGTCTCGATGTCCTTTACTAGGCCCTGCTCCAGCAATCGTTCAAACACTGATGGATCGGTTCGCCGTAAGGCGTTGAGCGTCGCCCGCGCGTCCCGTAGGTTGTCCGTCGCGTCGCCGATGTACTCGAGTGATCTGATTGGGTCCACAACCTTCTCCTATCAGGTTGACGTTGCCATTTGAGTTTCCCGTATCGCTTGTTGACCACTATCTTCGCCGTTGTACGACTAGAAACCCGTGCAGTGGCGACTCCCGCCCGGTCATAATTTTTAAAGATTGGAGCGAACGAGCGCCCACACTTCCCGCCAGTCCACCGCGTCGCTGACCACCCACAGGACCATGAACACCCCCACAAGGCGCGCACAGGTCCAGCGGCGGCGCATCGACGGCAGCAGCTTGCGGTCAAGCATTCTCTAACTCACGCGGGACAGGTTACCTTGCAGGACGCCGACAGACTCCATGTCGGAATACCGAACCTCTTGGGCGACCAACGTTCCGCCATTGCGCAGCGATGCCGTCCCGACCTCTTCCGCATCGATATGGCCCCAGTTCACCAGTAGCTCCGTCGCGGTCACCGTCGTCGTCCGGACAGTGCCGAGGTTGAACAGTCGCTTCACCGTGATCACTGCGCCTATCTCCGCGCCTTCGGCGAGGATCAACGTGCCATCCGGAATGTCAATCCTTCCTTCCGGGACGCTACCGGCTAGATATAGGCCACCCTCACGCACATCGACGTCACCTCTGATCACGCAAGTGCCCTTGAGGACGTGGCGAATATCTTCGGCCTGATGGTCGATCACCAGCGTCTTGCCATCGATGCGATAGCCCGGTGTCGCTGCGTCGGTGGCGCCAGGGCACTCAGCACTGGTCGCAGGCTGCGCAGGAACAATGGCGGCGATGTTCGGTAAGGGACTGACGTTGTTCATTTCGCGGAAGATGAAGGTTGGGATTGAAGCCGGGCGGCTTCCGCCGTGGCGTTGGCCCCCTTCTCTGGGTGACCTTGCGGCGTTTCCTTTGTCGAGGCAGGATTCGCGGGCTTCGTCGCCGGCGCAGCCGCGCCCTTCAATGTCACCTTTACGCCGGCGGCCTCATCTCCAGCCTGCATGCTCCTGGCAGGCCGCCCCTGATTCCCGGCATTCGGCGGAGGCGCGGGTAGCGGTAGCGGTAGCGGAATCAATGCCCCATCGCCGCTTGCTGCTGGCATCGCGGGCGGCAATGCGACAGCACGGGCGGGCGGCGTGGATGCATCCTTTGCTGCGGGCAATTGCGCCGGCTCATAGGCGGGCGTGGGACTCAGTGGGGCAGCAGGCGCTGGTGTGGCGACCGCTGTACCAGGCTCGGCGGGAGCGGGACGCACGTTCGACAGAGGTTGGCCCCCTGCAGCGCCTTCATCTTTTCGAACATCGGATGCAACCACTTTCCCGGCGGCGCCATCTGACGCCCCTGCGGGAATCCCCGGGGCCGCCGCAGTCGGTCGTGGGGTCGCTACCACCTGCTGACGGCTCTGTTGCTGGCTATGCTCGAGATACTGCTGTCCGCCGATTCCAACAAGCACCGGTATTGCAAGATAGGCGTACACGCCGTTCTGCGCTCGGAAACGCGACCACCACTTCAGGACACGCACCAACCGCTGTCGCATGGGCGCGGTTGGGTTGCGCGTCACCTCACGCTTGTCGCGCGTCTGCGGAACTTCTTCGCGTTCAGATTGCCCTACTTCGGTAGGGTGAGAAGCCGGCACCCTCGCTACAGTTTGCGAGCCGATGAGGGCGGCGATGCTGGGGCTGAGGTCGATTTGCATGGTGGTATTGAACGCGAAAACGTTGCCACCGTGGGACTCAAGTTCTCCCCAAAAATATGCGTGTTTCGATGTCGACGCCAGCTCAATGCACTGCTTCACTGATTAGAAGAGGGCTCGCAAAGAGGCGGGCCCATGACCTTGCCACCGAACGTTGAATCGCTAGTGCGCCCAGCGTATCCCACCATCCGTTCGCTACCAGAATAACCGGGGTGCCGTAGTGAAGGTGATAGAGCGGAAGCGATGTGCTGCCCTCAAAGCAAACAAGCAGACTCGCGAACTGGCCCGCGACGTCGATCACGCTGCCTGCTCTCGCGTAATCAGCTGGGTATTCCTCGACCAGCGGAATGGGTGCAATTGCCGACGTGAAAGTGCCCTCAGGCAAATGCCAAACGCCCTTGCGCAGAGTACCGCCATGCATCCGGATGCCGCCAACCAGGAGGTGCTGGCCGGGCTGCAATGCCGTCCTCAGATTGCGCATGGCTGCGAGCGGCAAGGCGCCGAGCCAGTTCTCCGGTGCGATCACGACTGGAGCCTTCGCGCTTCGCACGGTGTCTGCGAGTCGGATCATCGCAACCGCCGCCTCCTCGAAGGTGCGGGGCACCGGCGGGGCGGAGCGGAATTGCAGCGCATGCCATCCGACCACAGCCTTCGGCGGATCCGATATCGCCCGCAGGTTAAGGGCAACGGCAAGCAGCCCGCTTGCCAACAGGCACGTGGCCAACATACCCCTTCCCGCGCCGCCGACGTGTCGCCAACCTACGATGGCCAGCGCGACGGTCACATACAGGGCGACTCCGATGTATCCGCTAGCAGGGAATAGCCACCCTGCCGCAGCAAGCGGCGGCAATGGCAGCCAATAGGCGAGTGGCGGCAATGACGGCATGAGCAATTGCATCGCGCAGCGAAGCCACCAAGGTCCAGGCACAAGCGCCGGCGATGCCATTATCATTGCATAGCCGAACTGGACAAACACCGCGAGCCACCACGGTGCGCCCGACAGGTAGGCCGATGCAGCAACACACCACGCGACCCCTAGATACACCGGAAATGCGCGGGCATATCGGGCCTTCGGGGATTGCCTGTCCGTCATCCATGGCAAGAGGGCATATGCCATACCGCTCACCGGTGGCAATGAGATAGCCACCCCGAAAAGTAGACAGCGGATACTGGCGTTGGCGTGCTGACGTGCACGTTCGATGTTTGGACTCATACCGGCATCTGACCACGTAGCCCATCGGAGATCAGCGCCGAATAGGTTGTGAAGTGCGGGCGGAATTGGGATTCTCCATCTCGTGCAAACGGGGTTACCCGGCGAATTTTGAGCAAATTATTGGCCGTTTTGTCGCGGTGGCACTTTATCAATCAATGACTTACGCTAGATTTTCTTGCCCACGTGGGCAATTTCCTCGATGTGGAGCACGCCGGGCTGCCGTCAGCGTACAGCGCTCGATTGGCAAATCAAGCACGTTTTAGCAATGTACTTGGCAGCGCCTGGCCGCGCATCTCACGCACGATTGAGTGGCATCCACCTACACAAGGAAGAATCACGATGACCCTCACTGCCATTCACACAATCCAGGACGGGCTTGCGAGTGGCCCGGGCACGGAGCCGGACGAACTGCTGGAGGCCGCCGAAGAGTCGCGCGTCGCGCTGGCGGCCGAGGCCGCGGAGGCCGCCGGCGGCAACGCGGTCTCCGCATCGGCTGACAGCGCTACCGACCAGGCGCGCGCGGACGATCTGATTCGTCGCGCCAGCGCACAACGCGAGCGCGGCAAGCAGGAACTCAAGCGGAAGATTGCGGGTATTCCATCTGTCCAACAGCACGTGGTCCTCAACGATCAAGTGGTGGCCTCGTCATTCACCCGCTTCTTCTACATCATCGACAAGGGCGCCGAGCTCATGCGCCGCCGTGGAGACGCGATCATCGGCGAAGACCGCGCCGCCAAGCTGCGTGAGCAGCTCCAGGCTCTCATTGCAGACGTCGAGGTGGAGGTGCGCAAGAACCTGGAGGCCACGCAAGCGCTTGTCGCCGCCGACGCCTATGAAGATGGCGCAATCGACGTAACCTACACTGCGCCGACGTATGAGGACACCATCCAGATCCGCTCCCGTGAAGGTCTCGCACTGCAGCGCGTATTCACGATGTACGACCAGTTGCTGGCGTTGATGGTCAACCTCGAATGGAACGGCAAGATCGACCCCAACGAGGTCGACCAGATGCGCTATCAGGCCAAGCAGAAGATTCGCCCGATCTTCCGCTTTGCCGCCCAGGCCAATATCGGCATGAACACCTCACGGGCCAGGAATGCCAGCGGCCAGGTTCCGCGCGGCCGCCGCCGGGCCACGGCTGCCAAGGCCAAGGGCGACGACGCCATCGTGGAGGCCGTGAGCGGTCTTCAGGCGAGCCTGGCGGATAGCGTCGGCGCAGGCGATACCCACGCAACGCTGCCCGCCGAGATCTGATGGCGAGCGACGAACGCCTGCTCGCGGGTCTCAACCCCGAGCAGCTCGAGGCGGCGCGCTGCCGCACCCACTGTCTTGCCGTGGCCTGCCCCGGCTCCGGCAAAACCAAGACCCTGGCCGCGAAAGCGGCCTTTTTGCTGTCGGACGGCGCCTCGACCGTCGCTGCCGTCACCTTCACCCGCGACGCCGCGCTGGAATTGCGCGAGCGCATCGTCGCCATCGCCGGCGACGCGGCCAAGCCGCGCCTGCTCGTCGGCACCTTCCACTCGATCGATCTGCTGATGAGCTTCCCCAAGGGGCGCAGCGGCTTCGGCAGCGCCATCCTGGCGGACATGCGCTCGCCCTATGGCGACCGCTCATGGGACATCGTGCGGGAAGGCGAGCGGCGCTTCTATCTGCGACGCGCCCTTGCCCAAGCCGGCCTAGAGATCGAACTGGACGAGGCCACCCGCCTGATCGAGGACGCCAAGGCGGCCGGCAAGGGCCACGGCCTCGCCGACGCGCACCTTGAACTGCTGGAAACGTATCAGCGCATCCTGGAGCGAAACGGACAGGTCGACTTCCAGGACATTCTCCTGAAGACCAACGAGGCCTTGTTCTCCGGCGCCATGACGCCGCTACCGGCGGACTACCTGCTGATTGACGAGTTCCAGGATACCGACCTGGTGCAGTACCGCTGGGGCGCGCACCATGGTACCGCCGGCAGCCAGATCACCGCGGTTGGCGACGACGATCAGTCGATCTATGCGTTCCGCCGGGCGCTCGGCTATGAGTGCATGCAGATGTTCACCAAGGAATTCCAGGCGAGCACCATCCTGCTGGGCATCAACTATCGGTGCCGCGACGAGATCCTGGCGGCCGCGGGCAAGATGGTGCAGGCCAACCTCGGGCGGATCCCCAAGCTCCTGCAGGCGGCCAAGGGCACGGGCGGGCGCGTCGAGTGGGAGCGCTTCAGCGACTTCGACCTCGAGGCTGAAGCCTGCGTCGACGCCATCGCCGCCGCGGGGACGGATGGCGTATCGTTTGCGGTGCTCACGCGCGCCAACCGCCGCCTTGACCTGATTGAGGCCATGCTGGTATCCCGGCAGATACCCTATCGGCGGGCGGACGGCGAGTCCGTCCTGGACAAGCCAGAGGTGGCGCTGTTCGGTGCCGTCATCGACACCGTGGCCACGCAGAGTGCCCGGGCCGTCGACCAGGTGCTCGGCTGGGCCGGCTTGTCCGAGGAAAACCTTGCGCAGCTCCACCAGCTCTTCGGCAATGCCATCCGGATCGGCGCGAAGCAGGATTTCGAGACCACGACCCTCACCTCGGACGGCATCGCCATCTGGAAGGACTTTGCCAAGCGCCATCAGGCCTGGTCCTCCCTGAACAAGGAGGGCCTGTACCACCTGATGCTGCTCGGGATTCAGGAGTGGCTCTTGCTGCACGCGAAGGACGACCGGACCAAGCGCATGCTGGAGGTCGCCGCGGCCATCTACCACCCCGCCGGCAAGGGCCCGAAGGAGCGGCTCGATGAGCTGCGCCTGGCTCGCCAGAAGAAAAAGAAGGATGAATCCGGGCACAGCGCGGTGCGGGTATCGCTGATGACCGCCCACAGCGCCAAGGGGCTCGAGTTCGATCGGGTCTGGATTCTCGGCGCCGAGGAGGAGGCGTGGCCCTCGAAACACGGGTCGCTGGAAGAGGAACGGCGCCTGATGTACGTCGCCATGACGCGGGCGCGCGAGCAGCTGTGGATCAGCGCGGCCGGCAAGCGCCGCACCAGCCTGTTCGTCGCTGAGACCGGAATTGAGCGCGCGCCTGAAGGGAAGTACAAGACGTCGAGCCGGCCAAGCGCTCCGGCCAGGGAAGTACCCAGCTCCTAGCCGACGCGGTGTTCGTCGGCCAATTCCTGCGCCGTCTTGCGCGGGATCCGCAGCGCACTGGTCTTGACCGCGCCATACGCCATCAGCACCGGCGGCAAGACGGCCAGTTGCTGGTCCCGATCAATGCGGCCCTCAAATCTGGCCACATACAGGCAGCCATAGGCCTCGTCGAAGCGGCGCAGCAGCCGATACAGACGTGCCCCTTCCCCCGAGACCATCCGCAACGCCACCTCGGCGTAGATCACCGTGGTGGTCGTCGGGTGGATGGCGCGGCAGCGAGCGTCCAGCAGATCGATCTCCGTCTCCAATTGATCCAGGTCCCGGCGGAGGGCCTCCAGGTAGCCACGCAGTTGCGCGAAGGCTCGCATCTTCGTGGCCAACAGGTGAAAATCCCGTCTGACCAGGCGGCACACCAGCGCCGTCCGCAGCGGGAAGGTCGCGCGTGATTCAACGGGGGTTCGCACCTCTTCGATCCGATGCGAATTTTTGATGACGAGCGAGGGAATCGGGTCCATGGCAGCATTATTAGGGCTTCGCTTGTACCCGGTCAGGGCGAAACCGGCGGGAAATCGCACGCGACTCGCCGCTTTCCTTTACCGGCGCTACGCCTTATGATGAATGCACTCTTCAGCCGTGCAAGCGGCAATGTGTCTCCAGCAGAACAGCACCGGATTTGTTGCGGACTTGCTGGCTGACTCCCAGAATTCGGTCGTCATGTCGTGCCGGCACCCTCGCCTCTCCAGGTTGGGTTCGCCTGCCAACACGTCGCGCCCTTCCCCTTCGATCGTCGCCTCAGGCCATTCCGGCCCGCCTTGGCGTCCCTTCACTCCTCTCCCTGCAAACCGCCATGGAAATACTCGCCGTGCTGATTCTGGCCGTGCTCTTGCTTTTCGCCGTCGGGAAACGCAACGGGTCCGATCACAACCCGCAAATCGATCCATTCTTCTTCTCACACGACAAGGACAGCATGGATGACGAATAACAGCTGCCGACGCAGCGGAATGGCCTAGCCATTCCAGTGCACAGGCACACGGACTTCCCAAGCCTCTCCGAGGCACGCATGAAGATCCCCCGGATTTGCCGGTGGATAAACCGTTACGGCGATGCCGTCATGGAGAGAAAATCATGGAGAAGTCCATCCTGTCGGACCGACTCAACAATGGCACCGCGCGCCTGAATATCTCGGGCCGCATCCGCAGTGGCACCAAGCTGCTCACCGCGGCCGCCGCCAAGAACCCCAAGGCCGTCTCCCTCTTCGCCCCGGCGCTCGCCGGTGAGCAGAAATTCAAGGACGCCGAAGCGGCCATCGCCGCGCAGTGCAACATCGCCTATCCCACCCGTCCCGTGAACACGCCTCACTTCAACGTCTCCGGGGCAGACTTCGAGATGCCGGAATTCGCCCGGCACATCCTCGACACCTACGGCGAACAGCGCGGGGACGACGAAACCCGTCTCTATCGCTTTCCGATCGTCTTCCACACCGATCAACTGCTCGACTTCTTCCCGCATGCCTTCAAGTCTTACGGCGGCGCGGTCAACTACGAGTCCCGCTATGGCAAGGACGGCAAGCGCTACTGCATGTATCGCGAGCCGGTCACCCCCGAGCAAGTCCAGCAACAACGCGCTCAGCGGATGAAGTTTCATCCCCGGCGCGAATTGGTGCCGCGTGGCGAGTGCATGCCGGATAGCTGCCCCGAGTATCTGCAAGGGCAGTGCAAGTTCCGCGGGGAGCTGCAGTTCTATATCCCCGGCATTCCGACCGTTGGGCCCGTATCGATCGCAACCACCAGCCAGTACGCCGCCGAAGGCATCTTCACCGACCTGATGCGCATCAAGGCCGCGCTGGGCACCATCCCGCGCTTCAATCCGTTCCAGCCGGGCAAGCCGATCTACTGGCTCACCAAGGTGCAGGAGACGCGGACGTACTACGACGACCAGGGTGCCAAACGCCTGGGTATGCAGTGGGTGCCCAAGCTCACCGCGGATCTGGACATGGCGAAGGCACTGAGCCTGAACACCGCTCCGACGCTGGCGCTCGGCTTGGCTCCCGCCGCCCCCCAGAGCTGGCTGGCCGAGACCACGCCCGGTCGCCAGGCTACGGAGATGCCGACAGACGGCAACACGCCGTCCGCCACGCTGGCGGCCGATCCTCCGGGCGACTACGACGCCGAGCTGCGAGCCCGGGTCCTGCGTGCCGTCAACGACAGCAACGGCGACCCCGAACTGGTCAGCCAGTGGGCCACGCGGCGGTATGGGCAGGATTGGTCCCGCACCAATGCCTCGCTCGACGCCGTCCATACCGTCTTCCGCAGCCTGGGCAACGACGGTGAGTACGTCAACGCCCGCCTGCGTTTCGAGATCGCGGCATTGGTGAGCGGCATCGACGAGACCCTGCGCAAACAGTACTTCAAGGCGAAGCTGGGCAACGGCTGGACGCACAAGATCGACCAGTTGGCGACCGCTACAGGCGAACTCGAGGCGCTGGCCGAGCGTGGCGCGAACTATGCCAGCAGCTTGATGCTGAGCTTCCTGGACGATCTGCAACTCCCCGCCTAGCGGTCCGCGGTGGTCCCCACACCGCGAACCCCGTGCCGGCAACCGGCACTGCATGTGCGCCAGCATGACCGCAATCGGGTCCGCCTGTGCACGACACTGATCGCCGCCGAGACCGACATAGAGGCCGAGACCATCTGGCGGCTCTGGGCTGCGAGACTGATCGAGGCCAAGCTACTGCGACACGCCTTCATCAATGCCAACGCAGGTGATCGCGTCAAGCTGTGCAGTGCGTGCGACATCGAGATCCTCGACGTCGATGCCTTCGAGCACTGGCGCCTGATCGCAATCAGTCCATTCCACGAGGACGGCCAGCATTGCCCGGCTGTCTGGAGGGAGATCCACAACGAGATTAAGTTGGAATACGAAGCCCAGCACCGTCAGGAGGACGAGGCCGAGAATGGCCCCTTCGACGATACCTTCAACCAGAATCAGGAGAGGGGTGAGCAAGTTCGCCCCTTTAACTGGACCGCGGAGGATAAGTCCGACGCAATGGATGGGAAATGTCCATTCTGCGGCCTGACCGACACTTGCGACGATTGCGAGTCAGCGGGATCGGCGAGCACACCCTGTGCCGCGACCCTCTAAACAATCGCGCGTGCCTTCGTTGGCTTACCGCGCCCTCCCCCGACGTTCGGGGGCTTTCTCTTACGCGTTTTCCTAGCGCGCAACGGAAAGCCGTTCCCTCGCTTTCCATTCGCCACGTACGCGGCAGGTAAGGAGGAACTCCCATGAAACTCGCTCACATGAGTGATCTGCATTACTCCGCAAAAAATCTCGCCGAGTCCAACCGTTGCTTTGGCGCTGCGGTCGACCATGCGATCGAGATCGGCGTGCAGGCGGCGGTCATCACCGGCGACGCCACCGACCATGCGCTTGACGCCCACGAACCGGCCTTCCGGGAACTGGCCAAGCAGATCCAGCGGCTGGCCAATCATTGCCCGGTCCTCATGCTGCAAGGCACCTTCTCGCACGAGCCTCCGGGCTTGCTACGCGTCCTGGAACTGGTGGGCGCACGGCATCCCATTGCCATCGCGGACCGGATCGGCCAATTCGCCCTGGTGCAAGGCCAGTGGCACAGCAACGGGTTGACATGGGACGCGCCCGCCGATCTGGTGGTCACGTGCCTGTCGACCGTCAACAAGGCAGACCTGATCGCCACGGTTGGCGCGGAACACGCCGCGGTCGAGGTTGGCCAGGCGCTGCACCAGCTGCTGACCCTGTTCGGGTCCGTCAATGCCCGGCTCTTCGCGCAAGGCGTGCCGACGCTGCTGATCGGCCACGGCACGGTGGACGGTTGTCTGACCGAGCACGGTGTGCCGATGGCAGGCCAGGACCATGAGTTCAATCTGGGCTCGCTGTTCCAGGCGAACACCGATGCGGTCGCACTTGGCCACATCCATAAGCAGCAAGAGTGGCGGCGCGAGTTCGCCGGCAGACGGCAGCTGATTGCCTACGCCGGCTCCATCGGACGCTTTCACTACGGCGAGGATGGCGACAAGTCCGCCCTGATCTGGGACATCCGTCCCGGCCAGGCCGAGTACTCGGTCTTCGTGACGCCCGCTCGGGTCACGCTGGACCTGCACTTCGACGGCCCGCCCGACCTGGACGCAATCCGCGAGTTGGGCCAGCGCTGCGCCGGCGCTTTCGTGCGCGTGCGCTACCTGGTCGACGAGGAACACCTGCAGTCGGTGGACCGCGCGGCGATCAAGGCAGCGCTGCAAGGCGCGGCCGAGGTGAAGCTCGAGGGCAAGACCCTGGTGGTCGAGCGCCAGCGCGCGGCGGGGATCTCTACCGTCGCAAGCCTCGACGACAAGGTCAAGATGTGGTGCGAGCAAACGCAGTCACCCTTCGAACCCATGTGCGACCGGCTGCAGGCCCTGTCAGCCGAAGCGCCTGAGGCTATCGCCAGCAGCATCATCCAGCGTCTCAAGACGCGGGAAGCCGCGCGCGACACCACCGACGCCCTTGGCCAGGTACCGGTACCCGCCACCCACAACCCGACCGACAAGGTACCGCTGGCGATCGATGCCGACGTTCCTTCCTGGGTAACCGAAGACCTGTTTGCCTAACGGCACCCACGGCAGGACCTGGCTTCCACAGCCGGTCCTGCCCAACAACCCCATCAAACATGCCACAACAAAAGGACCAACGCGGGATCCGTCCCAACCATGAGCCGGGCACCCTGCCGGTCAATCGCCTCGTCGAGGTGACGGCCGAATGGCTGCCAGAAGGCACAAAGCTCGAGGCCTACTGGGACGACACCTACTGGAACAGCTGGGTGACACCGCTGTTCCCGCTCGCGTCCGTGCATCGGATCGTCGATCTGATGCCGGGCGTCGAATACCACGAAGCCGAGGATGCCGTTCTGATCCACAGCGGAAACGATATTGAGCAGTTCCACCCACTCTCCATCGAAGTGAACGGCCGGCCGGTGACCGTGTATGTCGTCGGGGCCGGCTTCTGCTGGGAACTGGCGACGTGAGCACCCAGCCAATTCGAAAGAGGCTCGAAATGACACAACAGGAACTCATTGCCGAGAACGAGCGGTTGCGCAAGTTGCAAAAGCAGCAGGTGGCCGCGCTAAAAGCAGTTTGGAAGTGCTACACAGCGACCCAGATTGGCCATGCGCGTGTCGGGAGTGTCGTCTGGTTGGTCGCAGAGGCACTGGATGAAGCCGGCGTCCGCCGTCAGCCTGAAGGCGACGCGGCCGAGGCCAGCCACCGGCACCACTGAACCACCGCAGACAGCCCATCTAACCACCCTTGCGGGTCCGCATCCGCAAGGGGCGGGCTCCGCGCCACACCGAGGAGATTCCACCATGGATCTGAATTGCATTACTGCCGAAATGATGGAGTCCGCGGCCCACAGCCCGGACCTCGACAGCGCGCTGAAACCGCTCCAGGCGGCAGCGGGCATCACCAGCGGCGACACCGCCGGCCTGTTCTTCAGTTTTATGGATAGCGAGAACAGCCAATGGTTCGAAGCCTCGCCGGCCCAACGCAATGTCTGGCTCCGGCAATGGCTGGCGCTGGAACAACGTCACGCGTCCCAGCAACCGTAGTCGCACCCCAAACCACATCGCCTGCCCCACGGCGGCGCCTCAATCGCTCGCTGCCGTCACGTCTGGCGGCGCTTTCGATTTGTCCACGGAGAACAATCCATGCATCGCACAAGCCGCCTGTTCGCAGGCTTCACCGCAACCCTGCTTCGCATGCTCTTTGTCTTCTCTCTGCATGTCGGCATTTTCTTCATCTTCCTCGCGGCGCTCCTGCACAGGCGCGCTGGCTTTCGTCAACGGGCCGCCGCAACCGTGGCCAGCTGGCCTGTTCTGGGCTCGGCAGTCAGCACGGCAGATCGCGCTGCGCAAACGGCAGCGCGACTTCATGCCGAGACAGCGAACGAGTGGGCTGCGCGCGTTGCGCGCCTGGTCAACGAAGGCGATCTGGAAGCGGCGGCCACCGCGGCTTACGTGGTCGGCCGCTACGGCGCCGAACTGCCACCGGCCGTCGCCGCGCACGCGTCTCTGAAAGCGGCATTTGAGCGAGGTACCGCCGACGCCAGACAGGAAGCGGCGGAACGCGGGGCAACCCGCGTTCTGGTGCCAATGACCCGGTAAGCGGCAGCCCTTTTCCAACCATCCCTAGCGGGTCCGTACCCGCAAGGGGCGGACTCCGAACTTAGAAATGGAGTCCAGATGAAGAAGGCTCTCAAACAACTCGCAGCGGAAACGCGACAGGGATTGACGGCGCCGACCAACAAGCAGAAGGAGTCCATCGCCCGCTACGCACATTCGCTTTCTGCTGTCTGTGTCGTTGCGGCCGTGAGCTTCGCCTTTGGGGCCGGGCACGCAGGCGGCTATGTTGTGCTCAAAACGACGGCACTCGCCCTATGGGGCGTGCTACTATTTCTCGGTGGTCTGCTCATCAGCAAGGGAGAATGAGATGGCAGGGGTTATCCTTCTAAGTGTTATCTGCGGGTCGCTCTGCGCATACTGCCTGTACATCGCAAGTCTGCCCTCCGACAAAGAGAAGAGGTCGGCGGACGAGCCGGTCTAATCACTCCGGAATTCCAGAACAGCCACCATCAGGTGGCTGTTCTTCTTCCAGGGCGACCGAAACGCGCTGCAATTTGCCTCCGTTTCGCCTGCGCTTTTCACTTTGGTTTGCGCTTACACTATGGTCACGCCGGGTCCACCGGCACTGTAAAGATGTTGCAGATTGATCCATGCGCCCACCCGGGCCTATCGATCAGTCTCCGTGGTTTCCAATTCGCCGCGCCAGCGGCAGGAGTTGAACATGAAACCACGCATGTTAAGCCTCGCAAATTTCATTGGTATCCAGTCCGGTTTAGGCAAGCCCGAGATCACCCTCGATCTGCGTCACCTGGATGCATCCACCATCCTCGTTGCCATCGCTGGCCCCAACGGCGCCGGCAAGACGACCATCATGGACAACCTTCACCCGTTCCGGGTGATGCCCTACCACGCCACCACCCCCACGCCCAACGGCTTCTCGTACTGGGATCACGTTGCCGGCGCACAGGCGGCCAAGATGCTGGAATGGGAACACGATGGCCAGGTGTACCGCACCGACTTGGTATTTCGCCAATCCGGCAAGACGAAGAAGCAGGACGCCTACCTGACCGTCCGCCAGGGCGAGCAGTGGGTCCCGGTCAACCTGCCTAACGGCACGGTATCGGACGGCAAGACGGATACCTACGATGCCTGCGTCGAGCATCTGCTCGGCAAGCCCGAAGTGTTCTTCACCGCCCACTTCTCCGCGCAATCCCGCACGTCCCTGTCGGCGATGAGCGCTGGCGACGTCAAGTCACTCCTCTCATCGATCCTCGGTCACGACCAGATTCGCGAAGAGGGTGCCAAGGCCAGCGCCGTCGGCAAGCTGCTGAACCAGGAGCTCGAGCGCACCCAGGAGGATCTGCGACTCGCGATGGCGGCGGCGTCTCGCGCCAGCGTGCTGGACAGCCAGATCGTCCAAGCCGGCGCGCAGCTGACTGCGGCAACCGCCAACGTCGATGCGGCGCAGGCGGAAGTCACGAAGGCCAGCGCTGCCCTCGCGGCCACGCAGGCGCAACTTGACGCGCAGGCGTCGGTGCGCCAGCAACGCGCGCAGCTCGAGCAACAGCAGCAGGCAGCCGGCCGGGAGGCCGCGCAGCAGCATGCCGGCATCGAAACCGAGGTGGCCGCGCGCAAGCGCGAACTCCACGAGGCCCTGACGCAGGGCCAAAGCCAACTCGCCGGCCTTGCCACCGAAGCCAAGCGGCTGCGCAATGACCAGAACACACGGCGAGCCGTCCTGGCGCAGGAGCCTGCCATTCAGCAGGCGGAAGTCGCTACCGCGCAAGCCATGACGCAGCTCCAGGCGCTTGGCCAGCAACGCGAAGCGCTCAACGCGCCCATTGCCACCCTGGCGCAGCGCCGCAAGGAACTGACCGAGGTGTCGGCGGCGCACCAGAAGACGATCGCAGACGGCTCTGCCAAGAACCAGGCCGTACAGTCGATGACGGTCAATGCCAAGCTGGCCGATGACGTGCCGTGCGCCGGGATGGCCCTGCAACCCAAGTGCCCGCTGCTGGCCAGCGCGATGGCGGCCAGGACTGCCCTGCCGGGCGAGATCGCCCAGCTGAAGGACATGCGGAAGACGTTCGAGGCCAGCAAGGCGCGCAGCGCCGCCCTCGCCACCGCCATCGCGGAGCTGGAAAGCAAGGATGCGCAAGCCCGCCAACTGGATCAGCAAATCCGCGCGCTGAACGATCAACTCTTACAGATGAGCCGCGTCGCCAATCAGCGCGAAGCGCTGGCCGCCGCCAAGCAGGCCCTGCCGATCGCCACACAACGCCTGCAGGAGATTGGCGCGACCGAGGCGGAACTGAGCCAGCGACTGGCCGACTTGACCAAACGCATCGCGGCGGTCGATCAGGACGCAGCAGCGAAGCGCAAGGCCACCGAGGCGGCCCACGCCGAGAAGCTCGCGAGCCTGGCGCAGTTGCTGTCCACCCTGCCACGCGTGATAGGCAGCGACGCCATACAACAGGCGCAGCACGCTGTCACCACGGCCGAGCAGATCCTGGCCAAAGCCAAGCGCACGCACGCGCAGGCGCAGAGGCAGCTCCATGGCTTGCAGCTGCAGTCCGCGGAAGCCACGGCCGTCGCGTCACGCACGGCCTCGCTTCAGTCACTGTGCACGGCGCTGTCGGACGAAGCGGCCTATTGGGCGCTACTGGCGAAATGCCTGTCGAATGACGGCCTGATCGCCCTATCCATCGATGACGCGGGTCCGGCCATCTCGGCGCTGTGCAACCGCCTGCTGGAAGATTGCTACGGTGGTCGCTTCGCGGTGCAGATGGTGACGCAGCGCACGACGCAGACCGGCACGGTTAGGGAGACGTTCGAGATCCATGTCACCGACGTCGAGCGTGGCGAAGTCAAGCCGCTCGGCAGAATGAGCGGTGGCGAGAAGGTCTGGGTCAACGAGTGCCTGGTACGCGCGCTGGCCCTGCACATGGCGTGCAGCACCGGCATGCACTTCCCGACGCTGTTCTCCGACGAGGTGGACGGCCCGCTCGATCCGGAACGCAAACGGCAATTCATCGCCATGAAACGTGCAGTGCTGGCCGCCGGCGGATACGAACGCGAGTTCTTCATCACGCAGACGCCCGAGCTGTCGGCCATGGCGGACGCCATCATCCACATCCAGTCGCTCTAGCAGCGACATTTATCAGGAGGGGCCACAGGCCCCTCCTGTCTTCCACCCGCGGACCGCCTTGGCGGCCCCCTCTCCTGCCATGGATCCAAGCAGGCTTTCCCTGCGCCGCCCCGACGCGCCGCAGGGAAAGGCTGTGCCTCCGACTTTTTAGCGCCCAGTCATGGGCAAGAACGGAGAGCAACATGACAGAGCAATTGCTCGACCTGTTCGGCGAACAGGTCGCAGAGAGACCCGCGAGGGTCCCCAAAGTCGAAGGCACGCAGGCTGGCCTGATCTCGGTCGACAGTATGTCGTCCAACGATCTCGCGAAGTTCTGCACCGGCATCGCCACCGCCCTCTGGGGCGGCGTCCGCGACGCCATCGTGGCCTACAGCGCCACCAAAGACATCCGGGCCGCGAAGGACGATTCCGACTTCTTCGGCATGCCAAACCTCTGGGAAGAAAAGATCCACCTGTTCGATGCCCTTTGCTGGGCCTTCGACTTGTTCGATCACCGCGCCATTACCCCGTTCGACGCCGTGTGCGATGAACTGGACCTCGATGTTCGGCGTATCCGTCGAAGCATGGCCAGGAACCTGCACAGCGAGTTGCGCGAGCTGTTTCGCGTGATCCGGATGGCGCTAGGTGAACCCAAGGCCGCGGATGTGGCCCTCAAGCTCGATGAATACGTCAACCTCGGAAATTGGAGAAACCAATAATGAAAGCAGATCGAATTGGCATGCCCGCGCGGCTGCTCTGGATCATCGTGTTCCTGATCCTGCTGCCGTACGCTCTGGTCGCCGGCAAACAACGCTCGGAGAAGGCCATCGGCTGGATCGGCGACAAGTTCAGTGGCGAAGGCAACGACGATACCCCGGAGGACGAAGAGCTTGAAGAGGTGGCACCTGCACAGGCTGTCATGGAGCCTAAAGCTCCGGTAGCAGCGGCACCGGCACCGCTCGTCGTCAAGCCGCCGCGTCGCCCCCGCAGCATGAAGCAGATTGCAGCAGGTATTGCGCCCGAACCGGCCTTCACCGCAACGGAAAGCATCGGCGCACGGTGCGTGCAGGTCAGGAAGATCGCGCGCAAACGTGTCTTCTTCTACCAATACGCCAATCACGTGCGCCGGGTCCTGCCCGGTGAAGTGGGCCAGGCCCGCGAGCAACTTGGCATCCTCACCCGGGCCGAGTTCGAGGAAGCCGGTCTGCCCTTCGGCATTCCCAGCGCGGTGACACTCACCGAGCTGATGCTCAAGAGCGAATCCGGCTCAACGCGGAATCAGCCAAAGGCGGCGCTTGCAACGGTTCACCCGTTGCATGGCGTGGACGTCAACGCTGCACTGGCCGATGCGAGCGCAACGCAAGACGCACCGCCCTGGGAAGCCGCGGACTACGAGTTGCCAGAGCCGATGGCATTGGCGCCGGAGTCACAGCCGGCACCACTGTCCACCAAGCCTCAACCCGCCAAGGTAACGCCGCTCGCGCCGCAAGCCCGCAAGAGGCCGATCAAGGTTGGTGTCGGCCGCATTGTGGACATGGGCGTGCGTCAGTTCAAGCCGGAAGGCCGCAAGCCGTATCAGTCCTTCACGGTCACCCTAGAGAAACGCGACGGCAGCCGCAAGGCGTTCAGCGGCGAGCACCTCGCGGAACTGGTCTCGGAGCGCCACGTGCGCGTCGGCGACACCGTGAAGATCAGCATGCTCGGCCGCGTTGCCGTCCAGGTCCCGCATCCCGAACAAGTCGGGAAGTTCATCGATACCCATCGCAACGAGTTCGACCTCCGGCACGTGCGCTCACTCGCGGCGTGATTCAACAGCAGCAAACAAAGGAAAATCAATGGCATCCATCAACAAGGTCATCCTCGTCGGCAATCTGGGCGCAGATCCGGAAACCCGCTACTTGCCCAGCGGAGACGCCGTCAGCAATATCCGGCTGGCGACGACTGATCGCTACAAGGACAAGACCAGCGGCGAGACGAAGGAGGCCACCGAGTGGCACCGCATCGCGTTCTTCGGCAAGCTCGCCGAGATCGTCAGCCAGTACCTCAAGAAGGGCTCGCAGGTCTACATCGAGGGGCGCATCCGCACCCGGAAATGGACGGACCAGGCAGGCGTGGAAAAGTACAGCACCGAAATCGTGGCCGAGCAGATGCAGATGTTGGGCAGCCGCTCAACGGGCGCGTCGAACGGTGATGACGAGGGCGACGGCAGTCAAGCCCAGCGTGCGCCGGCACGCGCGTCCAACAACAGCGGCCGGCAGAACGGCGCCGCAGCACCCAGCAGTCGTGGCGCCCGCACGCCGCCCCCATCACCGCCGCCCAAGCAGCAGTCTGGTGGCTATGGCGGTGGTGGCGCGCCGCGTAGCGGCGGCTTCGAGGACATGGATGACGATATTCCGTTCGCGCCTTGTAAGGCACTTGACGGCATTCCGTTCCGGCGCTGACGCGCAGTGCGGCAGGCCCTTCGGGGCCTACTCGCTGCTTCTTCAACCTTCCCCCTTTTCGGGGGCTTTCCTGATGCGCGCTGCGCTTCAGAAAAGCCTCTGCACCTCAGCAGTGGTCTCTCCGCTTTTGAATTGCCTTTCCGAGGCAGGAGAACACGATGAGCCTGAACTTTAAAGATATCGACTGGGTGAAGGTGCTGACGCGTGCCCAGCTCGACGTGAAATATCTATCGAAGCGCCAAGGACCCTGCCCTCTCTGTGGGGGCAAGACCCGCTTCCGATTCGACAACAAGGATGACGCCGGCACCTACTTCTGCAATCACTGTGGTGCCGGTAATGGCTACACGCTCCTGCGCGCATTCACCGGCATGAACGATCGCGAAGCGCTTGAGTTCCTGAAGGACGATGCATGCTGTCGCCAGGTAGGGCGGCCAGCCGCCCGCCACGACGAGCGCAGCCTCAAGGCGAAGGCGGAAACCGAGGCCAGAAAGAAGCGGGCGAAGCTGAACGCAGCCTGGTCTGGCTCGGTAGCCATCACGGAGACTTCGCCCGTGTGGGTCTACCTCAGTCGGCGGGTGCCCCGCCTGCAACTCGCGTGGCTCGCCCCCGACCTTCGGTATCACTCGGCCATGGCCTACTGGGATACAAACGATGAAGACAAGCCGGCGAATCGCGGTGACTGGCCGGTCATGCTGGCCAGGGCAAGGCGCGCAGATGGGGCACCCGTCACGCTCCACCGCACCTATCTGAGCAAAGATGGCTACAAGGCGCCCTTCGCCGATGTGAAAAAGCAGATGGCCAGCCCCCAGAAGCTCGCTGGCGCCGCCATCCGCCTGAATTGCCCGACCGCCCAAAACCGCAGGGTCATTGTTTGCGAGGGTATCGAAACCGGCTTGGCCCTGGTGGCCGCCACCGGCAATCGCATCGAAGTCTGGTGCCTGTTGAACGCCGGCAACCTTGCCGTTGCTGACATCCCGCGAGATCGCTTCGACGAGGTGATCATCTGCGCAGACCGGGATCCCCTCGATCCGAAGCACCGCTGGCGACCAGGTGAACACTATGCCGAGCTGCTGAAGGCCAGATTGATCACCGAGGGCTTCGGCGTGCGCTTGCACGTGCCGACGAACGAGGGGGAGGACTATTCCGATCTTTGGCTCAGGGCTGCGCATCTGCGGCTCGCTGCCTAGGCCTAGACCCAACAAGGAGTTGGCAATGGAGGCGATCTCTGTATTGTTAATGCGAGCGCCCGATGAGGCACACCGGGCGATTTGCGAGAGCGAAGAGGCGGCCGCGCATTACGGCGAGGGTTTTAGCCGTTGGGATGCCTGGTGCTGCTGGTGGCGCGGATTCTTCAGTGTCGCCCGGCCGGATCGCTGTCCTATAAAGTGATCCAAGGGGCTTTTAGGCCGCCGGTCTCTCCGACTGACAACTGCCCCTGCCGCACCTAGCCGACCCGATGGGTCGGTTTTTTTTTCGCCAGGCATAGCGCCCTCTCGCTGGAGGGTGCAAGTCCCACACACCCCGCAACGGAACAGCATGCGGCCAAGAAGTCACGGGAGTCACGTGCCGGCTGCCGGTAGGTGTCTTTTGTAGCTCCCCAAGCGCTTCCCAATGCGCGTCACCTTCCGAAGGCTGCGCGAGTCATCCCCAAATCCGCATTGAAAGCGTTTTATACGTCATACGCCACTATCTGCCGGATACCGCCCCACATGCGGACAGTCCGCCCACGCTTCAACCGAGCCCTGCTGCATTCCACCCGAGGTTCATCCCAAAACAGGGTACCTTTCGCTGCGGCCAAAGGTACCCGGCTATGGTAAGGCGACGAGGCTCAGAGGACCACAATTCCCATAGACGGGTACCTTTTCACCATGGCAGCCGTCCACCCTCATTTTATTGCGCCAGTTACAACAAAAGTGGTTACTTACTTACTTTTCAAGGGCGCCGAGCCACAATCCCATAGACCGGCACCTAAACCTGCTTGGACCAGCTTGTAGACACCTTTCCCCACGATGACTTGCGGAGTATAGGCAGTCGCGCAAAGCCTTATATGTACTGGGCTTGCGGACGTTTGGCGGCCGGGAACACGACTCGGCATCCCTGAGCAACGAGTCCCATACACGGGTACCTATCGGCGTCAGGATCCCTCAAAGAGGACAGATTCGCGGCCCAAAACCGATCCCATAGCCGGCTACCTACGTAGTTATCCCATAGGCGGGTACCTCAGGAACCATCGGGACACCCCCATAACTGGGTACCTTTTGCCAGATTTCGCCCCGGCGAGAAGCTCCCAGAAACGGGTACCTCTCTCCCATATCCACATACCTTTCTTCCCATTGGAAGCTACCGTCAGTCCCATATCCACATACCTGGGTTCCCATAGCTGGGTACCTTCACCCCATATCAGGGTACCTATCGGTCTGGAAACCCTTTGTTTAAGCGGCTCTCCAGGCTCTAAAGGTTTACTAAAGAAGTAAAGTGTTAGGTAAACACGTAAACGGAAGGTGTCTTCTGAAAAGACCCTCAACCACGGGCATAGGTACCTGTCTGTGGGATATTCCAGGCTCAACCTCAGCTGCGATATCCCAACGCCGCTGCCCGAATCGAATAGGTATACTCGGTCGGGCCAAGCCAGCAGAGAAGGCAGGCCGACTGTATAGCTGAAACGGTGTCCACGACTGGCCAGAAATATGGCACAACATCCCCGCGGCCCTTCAGGCAAACTTCGACGTTGATATTGAAGGTACCAAGGTGTAATATGGGCGTGGCGCCTTTACACCTATGGCGGACTTTTCGGTATCACATCGATGGCCAGACAAAATCGTACACCGCCTACGGACACCCAAATCGCCCTCTTCCAGACCGTAGAGTCCCCTGAGCCATTCCGAAAAGCTGTTCAAGCAATCCACATCGCTCCGCGCTCCGGCATCATCTCGCTCCAACAGCGCAAGATGTTCAATTCGCTAATCAAGAATGCGATCAGCCAAAACGAAGAGAATGAGGGTCGGACGCTCTTCGAAATGACAGCCGGCAGCCTCTCAAATGATATCGGACTTAATAGTAACAACAGTCAGTACGTCAAAGACACGCTGAATTCCCTGATCAGCACTGTAGTGAACTGGGACTTCCTTACGCCAGACAAACGAAACATATGGAAGTCATCCGGTTTGCTCGCCGGAGCAGAAATCGAAGGCCCAAAGCTTCGTTATTCCTTCTCTGATCAGATAAGGACAGAGCTTCTGAATCCGGAAATATATGCGCTTATTGATATGCGCATAACGAGACAGTTCCGTCGGGCCCACTCCTTAGCACTATGGGAAAACACGGTCCGCTATGAAGCTATTGGAATTACCGCCAAGTTTCCATTGAAAACATTTCGGGAGTTGATCCTCGGACTCGACAATGGAACTCAATCCTATGCGGAATACAAAGCATTCAAGAGTAAAGTAATCGTCCCGTGCGTCCGAGAAGTAAATGAAATATCGGACCATCTGCTAGAACTCGTTGAACACAAGAACGGCCGTTCAGTTGTGGCGATTCAGTTCAAGGTAAACCGTAAGGCTGAGGCGAAACCGGACGTCACCGAAAACGAGAATGCTCTTTTAGATGAAGTAGTAAAGCTTCAGGTGCCACGCTCAGAGGCTGCCAAGCTGATTGCTGAGTACGGGGAAGACCGTGTGAATTCCGCCATCGAATATACTCGCGCTAGGAAGGCAAAGAAAAATGCGCCGGCACTAGACAACGAGGCGGCCTATTTCAGGAAGGCCTTACAGTCAGGTTGGCAGGCAGCGCCTTCTAAGGCTCCCGATTCCGCAAAGCCACCGCCTCGCAAAAAGGTAACAACAAGCGACGTGCGCGAGCGTTATATCACTTCAGAGGTCCCGCGAGCCAGGGAGTACTTCAACGAGCTTTCCATTGATGACCAAGCTATTCTCATCGATCGTTACAATGGAACCGTCGAGGTCAAGAATCTAAAGATAATTGTCGGAAAGCGCTCGACAAAGCTCGCTGAGACAAGCTTTTTCAGTTGGCTTGTAATTGACACTTGGGGAGATCCTTCCGCAGAGGATCTCTTGAGCTTTGTTGTGAATGGCGGTGCAGCGATCGACGCGGCAGCCTAAGTGGCAGTTATCCGCGATTGCGAGGACGCCCACCCGAGTTCGGAGCATCTTGGGAAGCTTCAGAGCCAGGCGGATCGGTCTTCGCGTGTCCTAGACGGCGAAGCCTCTTCGATCGCAGTTGTCACGAAGAGACATTCATCGTATAAGCCCTTCCGCCGCTAAACGTCAGTCGACGTTATAGCG
The DNA here is from genome assembly GCF_058794615.1 of Cupriavidus sp. GW823-FHT07A04. Classification (NCBI taxonomy): domain Bacteria; kingdom Pseudomonadati; phylum Pseudomonadota; class Betaproteobacteria; order Burkholderiales; family Burkholderiaceae; genus Cupriavidus; species Cupriavidus sp. GW823-FHT07A04. The sequence goes on along the minus strand of NZ_JBXAHA010000012.1, from coordinate 109,398 downwards.
GGGTTTCGCGGGTCACAGACTTTGACTTGGCTCGTTGCCGATCCTGCGGTTTCGGTCTCGCCGCCACACCCGTTCCAGGCGTGTGCGCATCGATGAGAACAACCGACGCGCTTTTCTGGTCGCGCTGCATCGTGTGCCCGCAATGTGGGCACACGATGCATGCGTTGCGCGAGGGACTTGGGAGCGAATTCCCAGCAATGCGCGCAACGCTGCGACGGCTTGAGTTGGCGCGTGATTGACACATACAGGCGCGTACCAGTTTCTACCGCTTTGTACGCGAGCATTTGATGCACCATGGCAAGCCCGACCGAGAGGATCTCGCGGTTCAGGCCCGCCTTTTGCCTCACCCGCCGGCCAGGCCGCGCGCGTCTTGCTCGTTCCCGATTCGTTTCAGGCCGGGGCACCTATAGCTTTGGCGCGAGGCTTCGAACACTAGGTCGTGCCCCCACCTATTGCCGGCATCGCGTCAGGCGGCCTCATCCAAGCCGAACTGGCGCTTGAGGGCCGCCAGGTGGCTATCGCGCTTGGATGGGTCGTCCAGTTTGATGTCGAGCACGATGCGGCCGCTGTCCCATTCCTTCAGGGTGCCAACCTCCGCCCCGCCCTGCCGGATCTTGTGCTGGCGCGACATGGCCTTGGTGGGCTTGGCGCCCTGCTCCACCGCCTTACGGATCGCCTCAACCTTGTTGAAGGGCAGTTCTTCCGCCACGACACGCTCCGCCAGCGTGGCCGCCTTGTCTTCGCCGACCTTCTTTGCGTAGAGGGTCAGCTCATAGGCGATCGAGATTCCGAAGGCACTCGGGTTCTGCGCGATCACGTCTTGCACGGGCTTGGGCAGCGCCACCACAGCGAGCATCTTGTTGACCTTGGACCGGCTCTCGCCAACGATCGCAGCCAGTTCCTCGTCGGTCTTGGCCAAGCCCTCATCCAGTAGTTTCTGATAGCCGAAGGCGACATCAAGCACGGATTCTTCTTCGCGCTCGGCGTTTAACGTACGCGCCAAACGGTAAAAATCTACCTTGGTGAGATTTTCAAGGATGCAAACATCCATGTCCGCCTGGTTAAGATGGCGGATTGCCCTCTTCCGGTAGTGCCCGTCGATGAGAATATAGCGACCCGGGTGGGTGGGGTTGGGGGTCACCAGCGCCGGAGTGAGTTGAGTCTCCGCAGCGATCGATGTTGCGCGCGCGCGGACCTTCTCCTCGCTGTAGAAGGTCCGGCTATTCAGCGGATTATCATCGAGTACTGCGATGGGCAGCCTGGTGTAGTGCCGCGACGCCTTGCCTGCAGCCACAATTTGTTCTACGTAGAACACTTCCGGCGCGGCCACTGCGGTCGCAGGGCTAGGCTTCACTGGCGGCGCCAGCAAATTTGGACGCCCTTCCAGTGCGTCCGTCACGTTGTCGAAACGGTTGTCGAGTTCTGCGCGCTTTGCGATCTCCGCCTTCGCGCCGCCGGACAGCGCCGAGCCAAATGACTTTTTACCAGCCATTATTCCTCCTCGTTCAGGACTTCCAGCACTTCGCGCACGAGACTTTGCATCTCAACGCGGGCCGGGTCATTCTTGCCGGCGATCTGCATCACCACTTGACCTATTGTTTCTGCTTCACAGAAAACGTTGCGGTCTGAGATGCGTGTCTTCATGAGCGCTACATCTTCGTCGGCTTCCAGTTGCGCGATCACGTCGCGATTCAGGACCGTGCGATTCACCATGTTTGCCACAAAGCGCAACTTCAGGGTCGGGTTCTTGACTTGCGCCTCCATTCCCAATTGCTTGGCCGCCATCGACGCCCACAGTTGCCCGCCTGAGCCGCCGACAGGGATGATGCCTAGATCGGAAATCAGCAGCGCAATCGACGGCAACTTGGCCTCCACCGACGGCGGGCAGTCGATCACTACGAAATCGTAGACGTCCAGCTGCTTGCGAATCTCGATGTGTGGCGTCTTGCTGTCCGAGAGGTTGGTCACGGTGGCAGGGAACGGGCTTTCCTCAGCGGCTTGCGACGCGGAGCGGGTGCCAGTGCCTTGCTGATCTAGGTCTACATACAAAGACCGGTGGCCAAGCAAGGCAAGGGTGCCTGCTATCTCGGACGAGAGGCGCGTCTTACCGACGCCGCCTTTCTGATTGAAGACGGTGATGATTCTTGCTGCCATATCGGCCCTCCTGGTTGCAGGCGAATGTTCTACGTAGAACAGTCCAGGCGCACTATGCGCTACGGGACGAATGATATACAGCAACGATCACAATTCCAATGTGAAGTGGAAGAGTTTGTGGATTTGCAACGGTTTTGGAGGCTGCCCCCTGAGTGTTCTACGTAGAACACTCAGGGGGCAGCCTCAACCACAGTCACCAACGCCCCTGTGGGGCTTAGGCAACCTCGTTCTGAATCGGTGCGGCCACCGCCCGTACGGACAGTTTTGGCGAGCTGGTATAGAGGTCTCTCGGAAGCCGAGTAGGGCGCGCGGAAGGCGCAATGCTGAGCGTTGACGAAGCATCCGTGGTGGTTGAACACGGAGGTCACACAGCGTCAGCGCACGACGTAGGTCACGCGGCCTTAGCGGGCCCCAGAGTTTCCTGCTTCTGGATTGCCGGGATTCCGCATGTGCTTGGGAGCGTCGCTCCTGCCGGCACAAGGTAACTGCGGAGGAGTCCGCGAGCTGCCGCCTTTTGCGCTTCCAGTGTCGCCAAATGCAGCGGCACCCGGCGCCCGGCGCACTAGCTCGAGACCTGAGCACCGGTGGGGCTGGCCCTTGCTGGATGGCAAGAGGCGACCAGCCAAGCGCCAGCGCATGCCCTGGCTTGCCGACCTGCCCACAGCCCGTGCCGGACTGCGCCCGGAAGCAAGGAAATTTATATTACTAGAACTCGGTGAGAACCGGGGCTCCCGCTACCCGCGTCGGCCAACTTCTGCTGTGCCGATCTTGCCTGGCACGGTAAAAGACGCGAGCGGTGCGGTAGCTTCGGCCGCGCCCGGCCTCGGCACAGTCACCCAAGCACGCCACTCAGGTTGACGTCATGAAGTTCATGAACTAATCTGAGGGCATGAAGCCAATCAAACGCCACCCACGTCTCCGCATAGCTGCCCACTCCGCACGTGACAGTGCGGCCTTTCCGCCACCAGGGTGGATCGGTGCACGCCGGACGCTTCGTAGTGCCGCAACCCTGAACGACGAATCCACCAAGGCAAGTGCAGTGCTCAAGGCGATCGTGCTGTTGGTTGCCGACGCGTTTCCTGACAACGAACCGCCGCATTTGGGCAACAGGGAGGTTGACCTCATCCTTGGAAGGTTGCTGCGCACCCGACTGGAAAAGGTCGCTCCGGGGCCACTTGATCGGATCAACGCTCTCCTCGCGGCCCGGCACGCCAACGAAAAAACCATGCAGATGGCGACCGAGATGGTTGAGGCAGCGTTCCTGGACGCCGCCAGGGAGCTACGCGGCAGCGTGGAAGAAGCTCGAAAGGCGCAGTGGCTTCCCGGTGAGGCGGGCAGTGATCCGCTGCAGGCAGCGCGCGAGCGCGGTAAGCACCTGGCAGTCCAGGAATGGGAGAAGCCAGAAAACTTGACCCTGAAGGACGCGGCTGACTATGCTGGCCGATCCGACCGTATGATCAACCTGAATCGGCAAGCAGGGCGACTGTATGCCCTGGTTCCTCCCGGAAAAGAGCGCGGCTTCCGCTACCCCCGCTGGCAGTTCAATGCCGATTCGGCCCGGCTCGAAGCGGCGCTTGCCCCGTTCGCCAGGGCTGGCGCCAGTTGCTGGGTGGTGCATAACTTTATGCTCCGCCCCATGGAGCGCCTGGACGGTAAGACCCCGAGTGAGTGGATTGCGGACCCGACGAGGCCGATCGAGTCGCTTGTGCGTCTTGTGGAGACGCGTTACCTCGGCGACCAGGGCGCTGCATGAACTTCACTGCCGAGGAATTGGGCTGCCCGTTCGCTGCCGCGCCTGTTTTTGGACCCAGCGTCGACGCCGCTGTGGCGTATTCACCGTGCAGCCTTCGCGCCGATCTTCTTGTACTTACCGCTTCGCTACCGCCGGTGACGAGTTTGGCGTCCGCCGTGGCCTCCCCCAGCTAGAACGTCCGGCCTTGGCCGCCGCGCAGGGCGCATTCGAGCCAACACTCGAACGAGAAATCTAAAAATATAGAAGTGAAGTAGGTCGTACCACCCAGAGATAATTCCGCACCAACGTGCGTCATAAGTGCTTGATTTCCAAGAAATTCCATCGCAAGAAGAATCTAGCCCCCCGAAGTTGTAGCCCAAATCACAATGCCGATAATTATGGCCGGATCGTGGATGGCTGGCCCTTCCTAATTCACGTCGATGTGAGCACCGGCGAGCCGCCAGAGCCAACTCTTGGTCCGGCGCTGACGGTTTGTCATTCCGGCTCGCCGTGGCGCAATCCACGGCGAGGCCGGAGCAGGGTGGAAGCGAATGGACCATAAGGCCGCAGAAGCCAACTCGGAAGAGCCGCATCGGGATCCCAAGCGGCTGCCTCGATTACTACTGCCGTGAATTGGATCTGGGCGCTGGCGACTATCCGCTGAACCATGCGGACAAGGCCGTCCGATCACTGGCCCGCTCGCTATAGTGGTGGCTGCAGGACGATTTCGGCCTTGCCGCGCGCGCCGCCGGCTGACGGATCAAGCCCGCGTCGGCGCTGCGGCAATTGCCGCGGCGGGGCTCCGCCGGCGGGATCGATACTGTCGAGTTCGACGCTCATAAGATGGACGTGGAGACAGCAACACTGGCCATGACATTGACGGAGTTTGGCCGTGATTGAGCGCCGTGACTGTCGTCTTGCGGACCTGGGCCTGACCCTCGCGGAGGGGCGGCCGCTGTTGGCCAAAGTGCAGGCCGAGCTGGTTTCGAAGCAAGCGGAGGGGTGGCTCTCGGGCCAGACCCATCTTCGGTGCTGTGGCGCGGCACCTCAAGGCCGCTGCGCCAGCATCGCTGCAGCCAAGTTGGCCATCGCAGAACTGGCTCCACGGCTACCGCAGATGCTGGTGGATAGCCTGCAAGACCAGCTTTCCCGGTTGCTGACTCTCGACGAGCAAATTCAACGGATCGAGCAACGCATCATGGCCTGGCGCCGCAGTGACGAAGCGTGCTGCCGCATCTCCGAGATTCCCGGGGTTGGCTTTGTTGACGGCCACAGCCGCGATCGCCGTCATTGGGAAGGCCCAGTCTTTCAAGTCCGGGCGAGAGTTCTCTGCCTATCTCGGACTTGTGCCTCGATAGAATGGCTCCGGCGGCAAAGTCAAGCTCGGCGGCATCAGCAAGCGCGGCGACGTGTGCCTTCGCACCTTGTTGATCCACGGGGCACGAGCCGTGATATCAAGAGCGCGACACTTACCCGACCACGTCAAGTCCATGCTTGCGCGACGACCCACAAACGTCGTCGCCGTAGCGCTCGCCAACAAAACGGCGAGAATCATTTGGGCCCTGCTGGCGTACGGACGCGCGTACCTGCCCCCCACGCTCCACCATTGCCGGCTTGACTTCGATAGGAACGACTACCCACACCACCCTTCACGGTTGCATAGGTTGATATTGAATGATGGCAAGACAGGTTGGACCGCGCAGAGACAAACCAGCAACTTTACTTGGACCTTGAGTCCGTAGTGTAGATGAGGACCTCTGCGGCGAAATCCATCGGGGCCGGCGGGCTTTCTCCCGCGATCGAGTCCGGATATAAGTCCGCAACCACCCTACTGGCTATCGACAATTTGCAAAAGGGAGGCGACCATATAAGTAAAGATGGGTCTTCCGCACTTTGTGTGACGGCCGCGTCGAGGGCTTGATTTCGGGCCGATCTAGCCCTACGTTGATCGTTACCATGAGCCAAGTTCTCGGTGGGATCGATCGTATTCTCGCCCGTGTGGGTAAGCGCGTCGTCTCCAGCGACGCGCGAGGGGAGACCATCACTGTCGAAGCCTGCAGTACGGTTCGCGCGGCACCTTGTCCCGCCTGTCGTCGTTGGAGTAACCGACTCCACGGCAGCTATGTGCGCAGGCTGGAAGAACGTCCGATGCTTGAGCAGCGAGTCGTTCTCGCCGTGGAGGTGCGTCGCTTCAAGTGTACGAATGCCGGCCGCCCCCGTCGTACGTTTGCCGAGAACATCCACGCCTTGGCCGGTCGGCATCAGCGTCGAATGCGATCACAGGCTCGGGCGTTGCACGCGCTGGGCCACGCCCTCGGTGGTGAAGCGGCAGCCCGGCTTGCTAACGTCTTGGGCTTGCGCACCAGTGCCGACACCGTGCTGCGGGAGTTGCGAAGAGCTCCTGGGCGCAAGCGCAAACCACGACCACGGGTCGTCGGCATCGATGACTGGGCGATCGCACGCGGTCATCAGTACGGAACGATGATCGTCGACTTGGAGCGACGTGAGCCGATCGAAGTGTTCGCCGGCAGGGAAACAACTGCGGTGACCGCGTGGATGCGTGCGCGCCCATCGATCGAGATCGTCGCCTGGGACCGGGCGGGGGCCTACTCCGAGGCGGTCGACATCGCGCTGCCGGCAGCCAAGCAAGTCTCCGATCGCTGGCATCTGCTGTGCAACCTGCGCGACAACGTCGAGAGGCTGCTGTACCGACTCGGACCGCAACTGCGCCAAGCCGCGCAGCAAGTCGAGGTCGGTGGCGTGACCCTGGGCCGGCAGGGGGTGCTGAGCCGCACCTCACTGCGGTCATGGCAGCGCCTGAGCGATCAGCGACGCGCCACGCGGCTGGCGCTGTACGAGCGGGTGATGGCGCTACGCGCCCAGGGCGGCACGATGAAAGGAATCGGGCGCGAGCTCTCAATCAACCATCGAACCGTGTGCAAGTTCGTCACCGCGGGGGCCTTCCCCGAGCGCGCACCCAAGGCGCGGGGTCCGACGCCTTTGGATCCCCATCGCAGCTATATTGAGGAACGAATCGCCCAGGGCTGTCGCTTTCCTGAACTGATCTGGCAAGAACTCAAGCAGCGAGGCTATACGGGCAGTCGCGCCGCCGAGCAGAATTGCGTGGTCCGCCTCCTCTTTCCGCAGGACAAGGTACCGCTTGTCCAGGCACCCGTGCGCACGATGCCGTGCCCGTCGGCCCGGCGCGTGTTCGGATGGCTTGTCGGATGGAGGAAGCTAGCCGTGGAGGAGCCCAGGAGTGCGGACCACGAGCGCTTTGCACCGGCCAATGAACTGACATCCTCGCCGCAAGTCAGGGCGCCTGACGAAATGGCCTCCCCCATCTTTTGCACGCTCTCCAAAAATCGCATCTCTACTACATTTGACGCAGGCGGCGGTCGAGCGGATGCGGGATGTGGTGCTCATGTCTCTGACAGGTTCTAGGCGGGGCGCGTCCTCGCGCTGCATTGCGAGGGCCCCGCTCAGTTTGTGGCGTGGCGACTGGCTTCAGAACGTGACTTCGGCCCGCATGGACACCGCGCCGCCCGGCAGCGCCGTCCAGACGAGCAGGCCATCCTCGTCACCGCCCTCGCCGGGCACTGCGTTGACGGTCAGTTCGTTCCCCAACGTGCTCGGTTGCACGCCCCGATAGCGAAAGCCTTTGAGCCGGCGGCCACTGACCTCCTCGGCAAAGCCGGCGAGCAGGGTAGCGTTTAGCGGGCCATGGATGACCAAGTTGGGATAGCCTTCTACCTCGCGGCAATAGTCTGCGTCGTAGTGGATGCGGTGCCCGTTGAAGGTCAGCGCCGAATAGCGGAACAGCGTGGTCGAATCAGGGCGGAACGGCTTGCTACGTGCGGGCGCCGGCATCGGCTCCGGCCTGGCAACCGCGCCGCCGACGGAGGCCTGCTTGTAGACGATGTCGTGCGTCTCGCTGATCGCCACCTGGCCATCATGCAGGATCTGATGCAGTACGGTGACGAAGACCAATTCACCGCTGCGCCCCTGCTTGTGTTCCACCGACAGGATGCGCGAGCGCTTCTCCACGCGGCTACCCAGCGGCAGGGGCGCATGGAAGGCGACGTTACCGCCGGCCCACATGCGGTTTGGCAAGGGTACCGGCGGCAGAAAGCCGCCGCGGGCGGGATGCCCGTCGCGGCCCAGTTCTGCGGGTGCCAGGCCTTCGAGGAAATAGATCCAGTGCCACAGCGGCGGCAACGGCGCGCTTTCCTGCAGGTCGGCTTGCGGCAGCCCAAGCGTGGCCGCCATCAGCCGGGCCTGCCGTACCGATAGCACATCGTGGTCGACGACTTCCTTGCCGACCCATTGGCGCAAGTGTGCGAGATCGATCGTACTCATGCTGCCAGCTCCTTGGTGTGGTTGGCGAACTCGGCGCGCAGGCTGGCCGTGTGCTGGCCGACGGCGGGCGCTAGGTCAAAGCGTTGGGTGTCCCATGGTGCGCGCACCGGCGGGGCAATCATGTCGATGTCGCGGCCGCTCACAGCCATGGGCCAGGTGCGCAATGCCGGGTGGGCGGCCATCTCCGCGACGGAGCGGACCTGGCCGTAGGCGGTGTTCGCCTCAGCCAGCAGCGCTAGTGCGTCGCCAGCATCAAGTGCCAGGAAGCGGGCGGCGATCATGGCATCGAGTTCAGCACGGTTGGCCACGCGCACGGTGTTGGAAGCAAAGCGCGCATCGCTGGATGCCTCGGGGCGCTGCAGGAATATGTCGCAGAAGTGCCGCCATTCGCGTTCGTTCTGGATGCTGATGACAATTTCTCGACCATCGCGTGTGGCATAGGCGCCATAGGGGGCAATGGAGGGGTGCTTCAGGCCTTGGCGCGTCGGCGCGCCGTTGCCATAGCGTTCATGCAGGTAGGGGATCGTCATCCAGTCTGCGGCGCCGTCGAACAGAGATACCGCAATGCCGGAACCCTCGCCAGTGCGCCCGCGCAAGGCCAGCGCGGACAGCACGCCGATGGCCGCGTTCATGCCCGCGCCAATATCGCAGATCGAGACTCCGATACGGCCGCAAGCCTCGGGCGCGCCGCTGATGCCGGCCAGGCCGCTTTCGCATTGCACCAGCAGGTCATAGGCCTTCAGCTCGCTGGCGGGTCCTTCGGCTCCATAACCCGAGATATCGCAGGTAATCAGGCGGGGATGGCGCCGGCGCAGGGCTTCACTATCGAAGCCCGCGCGCGCTAGCGCGCCGGGCGCCAGGTTCTGCACGAACACATCGGCGCTGGCGAGGATGCGTTCCAGCAGCGCGGCATCATCCGCTTGCTTGAAGTCGAGCACCAGCGACTCCTTGCCACGGTTGGTCCAAACGAAGTAGGAGGCTTCGCCATTGGCCGCCTTGTCGTACCCACGGGCGAAATCGCCTTCGGTCCGCTCAATCTTGATCACGCGCGCGCCCAGTTCGGCAAGGCGGCAGGTGCAGAGGGGCGCCGCCAGCGCCTGTTCGATCGATACTACTAGCACGCCTTCCAGCGGCTTGGCAGACTGTTGCAATGCAGCAAGCCCTTCCATTCCAATCTCCGTTCATCAGGGGTGTGCGGAGTATGGGCAGGAGCACGGCGCCGATAAAGCGAGCATTGTCGAACGGAGTGTTTGTTGAAATCGAGCGCTTACTGTACAAGGTGGCGATTCTGGCCAGATTTTGCCAGCCTCTGGCGGTAGAATATCGATGCCTTCGACATTGACTAACCCTCATGGCATACGATCTGACCGACTTAAAGGTATTCTTGGCCATCGCTGAAGAGGGCAATCTGTCACGGGGTGCAGAGCGATGCCATCTTGCGCCTTCCTCGGTCAGCCTGCGCATCAAAGGATTGGAAAGCGCTGTCGGCACGCCCTTGCTGGTGCGCCAGGCGCGCGGCGTGGCGCTCACCCCGGCCGGTCACGTGATGGTCGAGCATGCCCGCCGCTGCTTGGCGCAACTCGAGCAGATGCACGCGGACTTGTTGCCCTTTGCCCAGGGTCTGAACGGTCATGTGACCCTATTCGCAAACAACAATGCGCTCAGTTCCTACCTACCGGATGACCTAGCGCGCTTCTTTGCCAGCCACCCCTCGGTGCGCATTACTCTGGAAGAGCGGCTCAGCCACGACATTATCGGCGCCGTGGCCGCCGGACGTGCTGACGTTGGCGTCGTGGCGTTGGAAGGGGAATATCCGGAACTGGTCTTCCTGCCCTATCACGAGGATGAACTAGTCCTGCTGGCGCCGCGTGAAAGCAAACTGAGCAAGCACGGCAGGATCAGTTTTTCCGACTGCCTCGGCGAGCCATTTATCAGCCTACAACATGGTGCGGCGCTGCATACCTTCCTGATGAATCACGCCGCCGCGCTGGGCGGCCGGCTCGACGTGCGGGTGCAGGTGTCGGGCTATCGCGCCATCGCGCGCCTGGTGTCTTCAGGCGCAGGCGTTGGCGTCGTGCCTCGCTCAGCGCTGGAGCAAGCGGACAGAGACCGACTCGTTGTAGTGACATTGTCGGAAGCCTGGGCGCGGCGCGACTTGCGCATCTGCGTGCAGCGCCATCCGGCACAAGCCAACTATTTCCGGGAGTGGCTGGTCCAGACATTGTGCGGGAATAAGACCGAGACAGCGCGCACAGTGGTTTAGCGCAAGTGGCGGCACGATGTGACGCGCGGCATCCTCCACGTGAGCAGCGGGTCGCCGGTGCCTTCGGGCTCGATCTTGATTAAGCCGACGCCCACGGCGAAGGCAGCCAGCGTCTTGCCAGCATAGGGGCCGGTTCAGAACCTTGAGTTTTTTAGAGCATACAGGGCGCGCGTTCGGGGAGGCGTGCCCTGATGGATGCAGTTCGGCGCTGAAGCTGCCTTCCCAGAACACGCCGATATCCGCTAAGCCGTTCACGAAGGCGCGGGCGATATCGCCGCTGAGTTGTTCCTCCACCTCGACGTGGATCCTGGGGTGATCCACCATGAAGGTAGCGAGCCTTGCCTCGTCGCGATCCCTTGCTCGCATGAAGCGCTTCGATTTTGCGAGCTGTTTGCCGTACGATATGGTGAGACTGAATCACACCTCGTAATATGTACCTGTCGTGGAAGTGCCAATTGACGCTTGCGACCCTTCTGGCTGTAACAAGGCAATTAATCGTCAGGATTCCTGTCTCGATCGGATAGACGGCCATAGGGCGAGTAAGGCACGGACCCACACTCATCACTGGCGGACGGCCGACCGGTAAGCCTCAAGAAGAGGCAGCGGTTGACTCGACGCAAGCAAACTACTATCTACAACTCGCCTCCTACCGCAATTCTGTGCGCATGGCAGTCAAAGACGTCGAGCAAGCCCTAGTTGGTCTCGATGGCGCGGCTCAGCGCGGCGAAGACTCGATACGGGCTGCCGAACAATACCGCCGCTATGTCACGGCGATCGAATCAAGCTGGCGCGCTGGCTTCGAAACCCTGCTGATGCTGGAGGAGGCTCACGGCTCGGCAATCTTGGCAGAAATCACTTTGATCGGCCTACAGCGCGATCGCGTGCGCTATTGGGTATTGCTATACAAGGCTCTCGGTGTTGGCTGGCAGGTCGATGGCGATGTTCCTGGCAACTGGTTCGTATTGATCCCGACCGTGAGCGCCATCCCGGATACCGATACCCCTGGCAGGGGACACGCCTCGACCAGCCGGCGTTTATCCTTGGGGGCAAAGTCGCGCTTTCCATTGGAGCGAACACGGATCACCGGTAGTGGCAGAACTTCACATTCGTTGTCCATCATGCGTCCGCAAATCGTGGTTGCGGACGCAAGCATGCCCACGCTCAGCCACAAAAAGCTAGGTTGACATTCCTTCCTTTTGGCGTAGTATTAATAGAAACTACTACAAAGCAGGCGCCCGACGGGCCGGAGACAAGCATGCGATTTCTGAAATATATGTTACTTGTGAGCGCGTTTAGCACTCCATCTGCCTATGCCGATACTTGGCCGAGTCGGCCGTTGACGCTCGTTGTTCCCTTTGGTGCCGGGGGGAACATTGATCAGGTTGCGAGGATTCTTTCCAAAGACCTGTCGATACGGCTTAAGCAACCCGTCATAGTGGAAAATAAACCTGGCGCGGGGGGGATGATTGGTGCGGCCTATGTGGCCCGCAGCAAAGGCGACGGCTACACTTATCTTGTTGGCAGTAATGGCATTATCACCAATACCCTGATTCGCTCGGACCAGCCGTTTAAGGACTCGGATCTGGTGCCCGTTGCCCTGGTTTCGAGTGCACATTCTGTAATCATGGCCCAAGCTGGAACTTCGAGCAGCGATCTGCGTGATTTCTTGAAGTCCTTGCCGCGCGAGAATCCAGTCCCCTTTGCAACGGCAGGAGTGGGCAGCACGCCACACTTTGTCTCTGCGTTGCTGAAGGTGGCGGCAGATATCGACATCGAGCCGATCCAGTACAAGAGCGGCAATGATGCTGTAACGGCTGTGGCAAGCGGGCAAGTCAAGTTGGCGTCGGAATCTGTTCCAGTAGCGTTGCCCATGATCAAGGCGGGCAAAGTCAAGCCTTTGGCCGTCACCTTGGATCACCGATCCAAGGTCTTGCCCACTGTGCCGACCGCGCGCGAACTTGGCTTTCAAAGCGTGCAGATCGGCCACTGGGTCGGCATCATGGCGCCAAAGGACACGCCAGTTGGCATCTTGGATCAGTTGAATTCATCGATTCAGCAGGCGCTGGCCACGCCGGACGTAGTGAGTTTGCTGGCTTCTAGTGGCACCGAGCCCATGGGGGGCTCGCGGCAGGACTTTGCACGCTACATGCAACAGGAGCGAGAGCGCCTGCAGAAAGTGGTGCAGGCCGCAGCGATGACTAAATGAACCTCAGGTGCGAACGCAATGGATTCTACTATTCCCCTCATGCCAGGTCGGCCCACTATTCGGCCCGATCAGCTGATCCGTGTACGCGCTGCGCTTATGCGCGGCGGGTCCAGCAAAGGTGCCTTCTTTCTTGGTGATGATTTGCCCCAAGACCCTGCTCGCCGGGCAGCCATGTTGCTGGCGACTTATGGATCGCCTGACAGTCGGCAAATCGATGGTATTGGCGGATCGGACCCGTTGACCAGCAAAGCTGCAATCGTGTCCCTATCCGACCGCGACGATGCCGATGTCGAGTTCACGTTCTGTCAGGTCGGCATTGACAAACCGGTAGTATCGATGGGCGGGAACTGCGGCAATATGCTGGCAGCGGTTGGGCCTTTTGCCATCTTGCGCGGTCTGGTTCGCGCAGTCGCACCCGAAACCGTTGTGCGTATTTACACCACTAACACGCGCCAAGTGGTCATTGCGCGAGTGCCTGTTCAGGATGGTTTACCGGCCTGGGATGGCGAATGCCAGATCGCCGGCGTACCCGGCACAGGCGCGGCCATTTCGCTGGATTTTGGCGACTGCAGTGGCGCCGTGTCTGGCACGTTGCTGCCCACGGGGCAAGCGCGCGATGTGCTGGATGTCGATGGTCAGGCAGTGGACGTTTCTTTGGTTGACGCGGCCACGCCGTTTGTCTTTGTGCCAGCGCGGCAAGTCCAGGCCAGCGGCTACGAAACCCCAGATGCGATCAGTTCGAACTTGCCCTTGATGGCGCGTCTGGAGAAGATCCGCGGCTGGGCGGCGGTGCGACTGGGCTTAGTGCAAAGCGCGGATCAGGCGAAAGAGCGGACGCCGAACTTGCCGCGCGTCATGATGGTCGCTCCAGCAGCTGACTACCTGACTCCCAATGGCGTCACCATCAAACGTGAAAGCGTGGATGTCTGCGTTCGTCAACTGGCGATGCAACGTCCACACCGGGCGCTCGCGGTCACGGGCGCGGTTTGTGCCGCCGTCGCCAGCGCGATCCCCGGTTCGGTCGTCGCGGAATTGGCGGGAGAGTCAGGGCCGGCCGTCCGGCTAGGTCATCCCAGCGGGATGCTGCGGGTGGGCGCACATACCGAGCACGCCGATGGCTCGTTTCGAGTTCGCAGTGCAAGAATCGAACGCACGGCACGCTTGCTGATGGATGGCGACCTCTGCGCCAGGCGCAGCACGCTGGATCATCTCCTTAGTCTGATGGAGCAATGACATGCAACCCACTAAAGTACCTGCCGGTCTGCAACTACCGGCTCGCGACAGGAAGCCACGCCGTAAAGGTCTGACATCGATTATCGATTACGGCCCGGATTGCCTGGGATGGGGCGGCGAAAATGGCATAGGAGATCTTCTGGCCTGTGCTAGTCAATATATCGACTTTGCCAAGATTTATGCGCTCAATTCGCTTTTGATTCCGGCGGAAGTGGTAACGCGTATTGTCAAGCAGTATCAGGATGCCGATATCACCTGCTACGCTGGCGGGATCTTGTTCGAGCACGCGTATATGCGCGGCGAATTGCCAGCGTTGCTTGCGTATCTTCGCGTTTTGGGATTCGGTGCACTGGAGGTTTCTGAGAATTATCTGGTGCTGAATGACGAGCAACGTTGCCGTTGCTTCGATCAATGCACTGCCGCAGGTCTTTCGGTGGTCTATGAATTCGGTCGCAAGAATCCCGAAACGCCTCTGCAACTGGAAACGCTAGAAAGCATTGTCAAAGACGCCAAGAACGCTGGGGTGGAGCACATCATTATCGAGCAGTCTGAAATTACGCTCACAGCCCGTGACGACCCAGCAATTCTTCACGCGTTGCAAACACAGTCCTGGTTTGACCAAATTCTTATCGAGGCGGATCCGTTCAGATTTCCCGAGCAGCACGTCGGCTTGATCAGGGACTTCGGCGCGGACGTCAGCCTGGCCAATGTCGCGCCGGGACAGGCGCTGCGTCTGGAGGGTCTGCGGCAAGGCATCGGGCGTGCGGTCGACTATGAATTGTTCAAGACGCCGGCGCCGCCGCCTCGATGACCCACGTTACTCGCGGCCTGAGCATCTTGGCCGCCCGTTAGTACCACTCGCCTGATGGCGGTTTTTTTTATCAATATTTTTTTAGTAGTAGTTAACGCTACGCCGTCCAAATCAAATAGGAGTAAAGTCATGACAATGAACCAGGAAACCTCGCAAGCTCTGGAAGGACTCACCAAGCGCCTTGCCCAAGTTGTACACGACCTGAAGTTTGAGCAACTTCCCGCAGACGTGGTTCACAAGGCTAAACTGATTATCCGGGATGGTCTGGGTAACCAAATTGCGGCGTCGGCCATCAGCGATCCCGCCCGTCACGTCGTATCCATCGTGAAAGAGTGGGGTGGAAAGGGCGAGAGCACGGTTGTAGGGTATGGCTTCAAGGCCCCGGCGCCGCTGGCCGCAATGTGCAATGCCATGATGGGCCACGGCGTTGAACTTGATGACGCCCACGGCTCAGGCCTGATCAAAGCTGGTTCCGTCATGGTTCCCTCGCTAATGGCGCTGGCAGAAAGCCAAGGCAAGGGCGGTCGCGACGTCATTCTGGCGCTGGTGGGCGGCTACGAGGTGGCGGTACGTATTGCCAAGGCAATCAACCCAGGCCACCGCCAACGCGGCTTCCATACTACGGGCACGGTATCGTTGCTGGGGGCCGCCGCCGCAGGTGCAAAACTGCTGGGCTGCGACGTCGATGGCATCGCGTCAGCCATCGGTTTGGCCGCTATGCAAGCGGCCGGCATCCAATCCTATCTGGATGATCCTTGCATGGCGAAGCCGTTCAGCCCCGGCAAATCGGCCTTCAATGGCACCATGGCCGCTGTTATGGTCAGCCGCGGCTTCACCGGACCCAAGAAGGCGTTGGAAGGTCGAGAAGGCTTCTTCAATGCCTACTGTGAGGACATCCGCGTTACCGATCTCCTGGACGGGCTGGGCACAAAGTTCGCAATCATGGAAGTCGGCTTCAAACCGCATGCAGCATGCCGATACGCCCACGGCCCCATCGATCTGGCACAGCAGTTCTTCCACGAAGACGGCGTCCGTCTTGCGGACGTGGAAACGATCGAGGTTCACATGTGCGAATTGTCTATCCGGCAGGCCTCCAAGCCAAAAGCTCCCAATCTAAATGCCGCGATGGGAAGCACGCAGTTTGGCGTTGCCCTAGCGCTGGACCGTGGCCGCAACGGCTTGCGCGAGTACTGGGACGGCTTCAAGTCTAGCGACGTGCATACGGCCGCGGCTGAGCGGACCACGCTGATCTCAGAGGCAGCGTACGGGCTGACAGGGCGCCAAGCGGCTGTGGATCTGGTCA
The DNA here is from genome assembly GCF_058794615.1 of Cupriavidus sp. GW823-FHT07A04. NCBI lineage: Bacteria > Pseudomonadati > Pseudomonadota > Betaproteobacteria > Burkholderiales > Burkholderiaceae > Cupriavidus > Cupriavidus sp. GW823-FHT07A04. The sequence goes on along the minus strand of NZ_JBXAHA010000012.1, from coordinate 93,337 downwards.
TGAAGAATGGCAAGACCCTGCGCCGGGAGCAGCCAGAGCCGAAGGGCGAGCCGGCCAATCCCCTGCGCGATGATGAGTTGGCAGACAAGTTCACGGGCCTCGTCAAAATGGTACGTATGTCCAAAGACGCGGGTAACTCACTGTCCGATACGCTGATGAATCTGGAGAACGAGAAGTCGGTCGGAAATATCCTTTCGGATCTCAAGGCACAGGACGAAACTCCCGCTTTGCAAACAGCATAAGCGAGCGGCTCGGTGCATCTTTGATGCGCCGAGCTGCAGCCTTTCAACCAAAGCCAGTGGCAGTTGAATTTTCATGAAAATACTCGTGGCCATAAAGCGGGTTGTCGATCCCAATGTTCGCGTTCGTGCGGCGCCCGATGGCAGCGGCATAAACCTCGGGAATCTGAAGATGACCCTCAATCCGTTTGATGAGATTGCGGTAGAGCAGGCCGTACAACTTAAGGAAGCGGGCGTTGCCGATGAGGTGGTCTGTGTGACGGTGGGGGTGTCCCGCGCGATTGATACCTTGCGTAATGCCCTCGCCATGGGCGCTGACCGTGGCGTCCTGGTGGAGATGCCCGGAACAGCGGAACCTCTGATCATTGCGAAGATTCTCGAAAAGGTCATTGGCGAAGAGCAGCCCGACCTTGTTATTCTTGGGAAGCAAGCGATTGATGATGATTGCAACCAGACTGGCCAGATGCTCGCCGGCTTGTTGTCGTGGCCGCAGGCCACGTTCGTCTGTGATCTTGGCGTCGAGTCGGCTGAACTGGCGGTCACTCGTGAAATCGATGGGGGGTTGCAACGCCTTTCGCTGACCCTGCCCGCGGTCGTGACGGCCGATCTGCGGCTCAAGTCACCACGCTACGTCACACTGCCTCAGATTATGGCGGCGAAAAAAAAGAGGGTCGATGTCATAGACGTACAAACGTATGGCGTCGACACCGGGCCACGCACAGAGGTGCTGGCCGTCTTTGATCCGCCTGGACGCACTGCTGCCGGTACTACGGTGGCCGATGCGGCGCAACTGCTTGAGTGTCTGAAAGATGAGATAGGAGCATTAGGATGAGAACCCTCGTTCTGGCTGAGCACGACGGCAAGGCGCTGTGCGCGGTGACAAAAAACGCGGTCGCGGCTGCCGCGCTCCTCGGTGCTCCGATTGATGTTCTGGTTGTCGCGCATGAAGACGCAGAGCAAATTGCGGCTCGAACCGCGGTCATTTCCGGCGTGGCCCAAGTCTACGCAGTTGAGGGGCCCCACTATATCGGGGCCACTGCGGAAAACGTGGCGTGCCTGCTTGCGAGCATCGCAAAGGACTATACCCATGTCATAGGCGTCGCCTCCACCACGGGTAAGAACGTATTGCCGCGCACTGCAGCGTTGCTTGATGTTACCCAGATTTCCGATGTGGTCGCGATTGAGGCGCTTGACACATATATCCGCCCCATTTATGCGGGGAGCGTCATGTGTCGTGTGCGTTGCAAGGAAGCAATTCAGCTACTGACCATTCGTCCGTCCGCATTTCCCGCCCTGGCTGCAGAACAACCCGCCGTGCCAATCAAAGTTTTGCCCCCGGGCCCGGATCTCGGACTGGCCCGCTTTATTTCCAATTCCATCAAGGAGTCCGAGCGCCCCGATTTGAGCGATGCGCGGATCATCGTGTCTGGTGGCCGCGGATTGGGTTCGTCAGAGAATTACTGGACGGTTCTCGAGCCATTGGCCGACATGCTCGGCGCATCGTTGGGAGCCTCTCGTGCCGCGGTTGATGCCGGCTATGCCCCGAATGATTTTCAAGTCGGACAAACTGGCCGCATCGTCGCTCCGCAGGTCTATATAGCAGTCGGTTTATCCGGTGCCATCCAGCATCTTGCTGGGATGAAGGACAGTAAGATCATCATCTCGGTCAATAAGGATCCAGATGCCCCGATTCATGCGGTCGCGGATTATCGGATAGTGGATGACCTATTCAATGTCATTCCAGATCTAGTCCAACAAGTAAAATCCGCGCGGACTATTTAATGTTGGCTCGCCATTCGGAGAAAAAAATGGAACATGACTTCGGAACACCGGACGTGATTATCGTTGGTGCTGGCAATGCGGCGACTTGCGCAGCGCTCGCTGCAAGAGAGACAGGCGCCAGCGTCATCATGCTGGAGTCGGCGCCTAGTGATGAATGCGGCGGCAATAGCCGCTATACCGCCGGCGCAATGCGCGTAACCTTCTCCGGCGTAGAGGATCTACGAAAATTGGTACCGGATCTGACGCCAGCCGAGATTGAGAGCGCAGATTTCGGTTCTTATTCGCGAGAGGAATTTCTTGACGATATGGCCCGGTTGACAATGTATCGAACGGATCCTGAGCTCGCAGAAGCCCTTGTGAATAATAGCCTCGATACGTTGGTGTGGATGCGCAAAAAAGGCGTCCGCTTTCAGGCCAGCTTCGGGCGGCAGGCATTCAAAGTGGATGGAAAGTTCAAATTCTGGGGCGGTCTGGCAGTGGAAACCTGGGGAGGAGGCGAGGGGTTGGTGGAGTTGGGACACAAAGCCGCCAGGCGTGAAGGTATCCAGATCTTCTATGACTCGGCCGCAATTGACCTGCTGCAGGACGAACATGGCGTGGCCGGCGTGAAGATCCGCAGCCGTGGGAAGATTTATGAAATCCCTGCCAAGGCCGTGGTCCTGGCGTGTGGCGGATTCGAATCAAATGCCGCAATGCGTGCCCAGTATCTCGGCCCGAACTGGGACCTCGCCAAGGTGCGGGGTACCCGTTTCAATACCGGCGGAGGCATCACGATGGCGTTGAAGGCGGGTGCTATGCCATACGGACACTGGTCTGGCTGCCACTCGGTAGGGTGGGATCTGAATGCCCCCGCATTTGGAGATCTCGTTGTTGGAGAGAGCTATCAGAAGCACAGCTACCCACTGGGGATCATGATTAATGCTCGCGGTGAGCGTTTTGTCGATGAAGGGGCCGACTTTCGCAATTTCACCTATGCCAAGTACGGGCGCGCTGTTCTGGAGCAGCCTGGTATGTTTGCCTGGCAAGTGTTCGACGCTAAGATCAGCCCAAAGCTGCGCGATGAATACCGCATCCGCCAGGTTACTCGGGTACAGGCCGACACCCTGGAAAGCCTCGCGCAGAAGCTGGATGGGGTGAATCCGGAAGGATTCCTGAAGACCGTTGCCGATTACAACAACGCTGTGATGACTGACGTGCCATTCCATCCTGCAGTGAAGGATGGGCGCGGCACTCGAGGGTTGGCGATTGAAAAATCCAACTGGGCCAATCGCCTGGATTCCGGGCCCTATGAGGCGTATGCCGTTACGTGCGGCGTGACCTTCACCTTTGGGGGGCTGAAGATCTCTCTGCAAGGCGAGGTAGAGGATACCAACGGCAACATCATCCCCGGTCTTTTTGCAGCTGGCGAACTAGTGGGTGGGTTGTTCTACCATAACTATCCGGGTGGCACTGGTCTTACCGCAGGTTCGGTATTTGGAAGAATTGCAGGCGATTCGGCAGGAAAGAAGGCGCTTGCCGGTTGAGCAGAGGGCACTGCAGAAGCCGCCACTGTGGCGAGGCCTGCGGTGCTATCGTTTGGATTTCAGTCGGGCTTCCAGCTCTTTGACTTGATTGGTCGGCAGATACTTCTTGCGCAAGGATAAAAGAGCTGGGCCAAAATGCTTATCAAGTTCATCGCCGAAACGAGAAAATATTTCCGCTAAATAAATCTCGTGCCGAATCAGGCTGTCAGCGATGTTCACAATAGGCGCGCTTTGTGTGTATGCCCCGGACTCATCGTTCATGTTAAAAATCAATGCCTGATCGAAATCAACGGTAAGCGTAATTAAATACCTTCCAAATCCGACCACTCTGCCATCACCTTCATGCGCATAGGCATGGCAATTCTTTGAGAATTGATAGCGTGCGATTTCCTCCGTCTCACCAAAAAGAATCAACATAATAGAAACTCCTCGATCTGCTGCTTTTATCAATGAATCGCGATATGATTCAAGCTCCGTATGATGTGCCTTGATCCAGATATGCTTCTGTGCGCCAGCTATTAGCTCTGAGATTTTAACACGTGCCTCAGTATGGTTATTGATATTCCATACGTAGTGGATAGGTTCTGCGACCTTAAGTTTTTCAAGGCGCTCCTGCAAATTAGAGCATCGTGCGGTGACTGTCCGAGAGATGCGATCGAGCATGGCAGTCGGGTCGATCGGAACAAATCGGGCGGGATCGTGGCTTATGCACTGGACCGCATTCTTTCGCTCCAAATTTTCGAGTGCGGTATAGACATTTGCACGTGGTAAAGTATTTTTTTTCGCAATCTCGTAAGCCGTGGCGGGCGATTCCTGCAGCAATGAAATATATACCCTTGTCTCGTAATCGGTAAAGCCGAGCTCCTGTAGATCTCTTGATGCGGACTCAATATAGTTATCGTTGCTTTTCATTTTTTCTCCTAAATTTAATTATTATATACTAACTACGCATTGCAATCAATGGATTGGATTTAATTTTTTCTGATCATGTTGAGGTTATATCTATTTATGTAATGGAAGTTGTTATATTTGATTGGTGTGCTGTTGTCGTTGTTTTTTGAAATAATGTGATTCAATAATGTCGTGTCGATAAAGAATACTCCGGCATTCGCGACATACTGTCGGTCCTGTAGCCGGCGGTCAAGGTCGGACGTCCGCAGCTGATCGTTTCCGAGTACTTTGAGGCGAGCATTCTCAAGGCTGCCGCAGTCAAAGCGCTGGACCTCCATGATCCGCCGTAAATCATTGCTGAGAGACACCAAGATCCCGGCCGGCGGCCAGGTGGTGTCAGAACTGGTGGCGCCGTCGCTTGAAAGGATCGCGCTGGAGCAGAGGGGCCACCACTGAGCACGCGGCGAAAGCACCATCATCATCAGTGGGGTGGCGAGACTGCCCAGATGCAGCCACAGTTCAAGCGTTTCCGCACCCTCACCCAGTTCGACGAGGCCAGCTCCTGCTACGGCCGCGAGAAGCTGCAGGGTAACCGTCCCGTCATCCCACCTTGTCGGCGGACGGACGTTTGTGAGTGAAGCGAATGCGCTCAGCGCGTGGGACGCCAGTGGTGAGGAGGCAGTTCGTCGATACGACTGTTCAGGCGTGTGGGCAGGCGGGTCAATACATCGTTGAGGTAGGCTCATGGATCATGTCCATGGAGCGTGGCGGATTGCACCAGGCTCATCACGACTGCGGCACGCTGGCCGGCCAATTCACTGCCGGCGAACAACTAGGCACGCCTGCCCATCGCCCAAGGACGGATCAGGTTCCCGAAGCTGTTGTTTTCCACGCTCACCTCGCCATCGAGCGGGTCGCGCGTCCGCGTCGCCCAGTTTTTGAGGCAGTAATCCAACGCCTTGGCCGTGACGCTGCCATCGGGCACGCGAGATCGCTCCATTTGCAGCCAGGCACGCAGTTGCTCCCACAGCGGCTGTGCATCGCTGCGCCTTCCTGGCCAGCCGCTACTCACTGCCCAGCGTAGCCAGCTCCCGCCCCAGGCGATAGATCTGCGCGATGCGACTCAGTGCCTCTGGCGCGACCGTGCTGTTGCCCAGGTTCGTAGCAACTCGTCGAGCTTGCGTCGGGCATGCGCCGGCATCCAGCGGCCACGCGTCCTGGGTGGGCTTGCAACACGCTGTCGTAGACCGCATATTCGTTGCGCACCAAGGTTCTCTGCCAACTGCGCTCAGCGCCGTATTCCCTGGTTCCTCCAAGGAACGTAATTGGATACGGGGCCGCGCGACCCGTACAGAAGTCGTAGATCAATACGCTCACGGACTATTGCATTCGTCAGCTCGCCTGCAGCGTCCAAAGCGAGGACATCCCCTTCTTTAGTAAGATTGAGCCGCCGCGCCATCAGATTGTCGCCCGGAGGCCTTCTCACTGTGACGGCTGTCCCGCATAGAGCCCCTTGCTAGTGCACAGACCGAAGATCTAAAGCAGTGCCGACCATTGGTGACATGGAGTCGCTGATTTTTGCCACTGGGATGGACCGGCGTTTCTCGTGGTCGCCAATCAGTTGCTGGGCACCAGCGGGATGGTGCGAGCCGCCCGGGAATGCTGCAGCTAGGCGAGACCCACGCCCCCGTCAGGCCACGCTTCCACGTGGACTACCCCCTGCGGCCTCCGCGACTTTGATGAGCTCGTTAATAAGGGCCTTCGCGCACCCAGGAAGCCCCTCCAAATCTCGAGCCATCACAGTGCGCTCGCGTATGACCCATGGGTCGTCGAGTTCCAGAATCTCCAGCTTCATCGTCTGACGATGGCGTAGTGCCGCAGATAGCGGAACGATACCAATGCCAACTCCGGCTTCTATCATCCGGCACATCGCCTCAAAGCTACGAATCTGAATTCGAATTTGCAGCTTGCGTCGCTCGCCTCGGAGGAGGTCGGTAAGGAACGCATGAAGTGTGCTTCCCTCATGCAGACTTACATGCTCATACTCTAGTGTGTCAACAAACGAAACGTTTGGCCTTTCAAGCAGGGGATGCTCGGCAGGAGTCACCAACACCAACTTGTCCGTACTGAAATGGACGACCTCAAGGCCCTCCGAGTTTAGCGGTCCAGAGATGATTCCCAAATCGGCGCTACCGTCCAGCACGCCTCGAATGATGTCTCGCGTGAGGCGCTCTTGGAGGTCCACCGTGACTGCCGGCCGAGCGGCCATAAAGCGAGCAAGCACCTCGGGCATGAATTCCGTCACTGCAGTCGTATTCGCAAAGATACGTATATGACCAACTGAATCCTTGGAAAATTCCTCGAAGTCGCTGCGCACGTGCTCGAACTGGCGCTCGATGACCCGGGCATGCCGAAGCAGACGCTCACCTGCGGGGGTCAGGGCTAGGCCCTTGCTTTCACGATAGAAGAGGCGGGTTCCTAACTGCTCTTCCAGCGCCTTCAGCCGCGCACTAGCCGCAGCTGGGGACAAAAATGCCTTTTTAGCCCCGCGAGAAAGGTTTTCCTCCTCGGCGATGCGCGCAAACAGCCGGAGGTCGGCGAAATCAAAGTGCATGGATACTCCTTCGGCGTCACTGTAACAAGGCGTCACTTATGTCGCAAACTCTGTCTGAGGAATCCTCACCAGGAGGATGAACTGGCAGTTAGCCCAAGCGCTGCTTTCGGCGGAGGCGAACGAGTGGTTCGAGAAATCGAGATTTACCGTGTGTCTCCGCGCTGCGAGACTATCACCACGCGCGGAGATGCCGCCCCTTTCCTAGAGCAGCAGATGCCTGCTGCCTGTCGGTGAAACAAGATGTGCCGGCTTCGCGTGGCAACTTCCAGTTTATCGAGCGGCTGTCGCGCACCAAATTCTCTCGCCTGTTCCTGCTACGACGGCATGGCAGGCGATGTACTTTCTTACTAAGGCTGCTATGCGTCCCCTTGATGGCATCACCGTTGTCTCTCTAGAACATGCAATCGCTGCGCCTTTCTGCACCCGCCAGTTGGCCGACCTAGGCGCCCGGGTCATCAAGGTGGAGCGGCCCAAGGTTGGCGATTTCGCTCGGGGTTATGACGAGCGCGTGGATGGCATGTCGTCGCATTTCGCCTGGACGAACCGCTCCAAGGAGAGTCTCGCTCTAGACCTCAAGCACCGCGAAGCACCAGCCATTCTCCAGAAAATCCTCGACAAGGCGGACGTGCTGGTCCAGAACCTCGCTCCGGGTGCTGCCGATCGCCTCGGCCTCTCATACGAGGCACTTTCGCAACGCTACCCGGGCATCATCGTCTGCGATATTTCCGGATATGGCAACGACGGCCCCTACCGGGACAAGAAGGCCTACGACCTCCTCATCCAAGCCGAGTCAGGATTCGTTTCTATCACCGGCACGCCGGAGAGCCCCGCGAAAGCGGGTTGCTCCATTGCCGACATCGCAGCTGGCATGTACGCATACACGAACATCCTTGCTGCGCTGTTGCGGCGCGGCAAGACCGCTAAGGGTGCGCATATTGACGTATCGATGCTGGAGAGCATGGTTGAATGGATGAGCTATCCGCTCTACTACGCTTTTGACGGTGCCACGCCACCGCCGAGGGCAGGCGCGTCGCATGCAACTATCTTTCCTTACGGGCCGTTCACGGCTGGTGACGGAAAGACCATCATTCTCGGGCTTCAAAATGAGCGCGAATGGGATGCCTTCTGCCGGGTTGTCCTTGAGCAGCCCGAACTTGCGACTGACGAGCGGTTCGCCTCGAACTCACTGCGTAGCAAGGGCCGCGTGGAGCTTGCGGGGCTCATCACCAGTGCATTTTCCTCGCTGACTATTGATGCGGTAGTGGAGCGCCTGGAGCGCGCACAGATTGCCAACGCGCGAATGAACGATATGGGGGATGTCTGGAATCACCCGCAACTCAAGGCGCGGGAGCGCTGGACTTCGGTCCAATCGCCGGTGGGGGTCATTCCGGCATTGCTCCCTCCTGGGATGCCACAATCGTTCGAACCGCGGATGGATGCAATCCCCGCGCTTGGCCAGCACAGCGCGAGCATTCTTCGTGAGCTCGGCTACACCAGCGATGACGTCTCCCGCTTGAGCGGCGAAGGCGCAATCTGACTTCGCGCTTCACCGCGAACTGACGCGGCTCTCTCAATTCGCACAACCTCTTCACGCTGCGTTCGCGGGCGAGAGGAGGCATACGCGCTTGCTAACTAGAAGCTGACAAATGACAACCAACAACGCTGCTCGTTCCTATCTCTTTGTGCCGGCCAATCGTCCCGAGCGCTTTGCAAAAGCCCAAGCCTGCGGTGCTGATGTTGTCATTCTTGACCTTGAGGATGCCGTTTCGGTTGAGGACAAGGGCCGGGCCAGGCATCTCCTGGTGGACTACCTGGCAGGCGGCGGTTCTGGGATGGTGCGAATCAACGCCACGCAGACGCAATGGTTCGAGGACGATGTCCAGGTGTGCCGCAAAAACGGAGTCCGTGGTGTGATTCTGCCAAAGGCGGAAAGCGCAGCGGATATTGCACTGGTGGTGAAGCATCTTTCTCCGGACGTCGGGGTGCTTCCGCTTATCGAGACCGCCAAGGGCATGGCCAATGTGAGGGAAATTGCGGCCGCGCACGGGGTCGAGCGTCTTGTGTTCGGTACCGTAGATTTTCGGACTGAGCTTGGCATCGAGGGTGACGACCAGGAACTGCTCTTCTTTCGTTCGATGCTCGTCTTGGCGTCGCGGGTTGCGGGGATTGCTTCGCCGGTGGACGGGGTGACGGTATCTATTTCCGATATCGACGAACTTCACCGGGCGACTGAGCGCGGTCGGCGACTGGGATTCGGGGCAAAGCTCTGCATCCATCCAGCACAGGTCCCCGGGGTGAACAGTGCCTATCGGGCCACGGAAGCCGAGCTTGCTTGGGCAAAGGAGGTCGTGGAGCAAGCCAAGACCAGTCCCGGTGCCTTCCAGTTCGACGGAGAAATGGTGGATGCACCGGTCATTGCGCGTGCGGTGGACCTGCTAACGCGGGCCGGTCAGCAGCCAGACTGAAAACATTCACCCCAACATTCTCAACTACCAAGTGGCCCCCACGATGATGAAAATCCGCAGTCTCCTAGTCGCAAACAGGAGTGAAATCGCCATCCGCGTGATGCGCGCCGCCAGTGAGTTGGGTATCCGTACCGTAGCCATCTACTCTTACCAGGATCGGTTTGCACAGCATCGCTTCAAGGCCGATGAGAGCTACCTCGTTGGCGAGGGAAAGAAGCCCGTTGATGCGTACCTTGATATCGACGACATTCTGAGGGTGGCAAAGGAAACTGGTGTAGACGCTATCCATCCAGGCTACGGATTCCTGTCCGAGAATCCGGAGTTTGCCGAGCGTTGTGCTCAAGAAGGTATCGCCTTCATCGGCCCGAAGCCAGAGGTGATGCGGGAACTAGGCAACAAAGTGGCCGCAAGGGCGTTGGCGGAGCGCGTGGGTGTACCGGTGGTTCCTGCGACGAATGCCCTGCCGAATGACATTGCGGACGCCAGTAAGATGGCGGCAGCTGTCGGCTACCCCTTAATGCTGAAGGCTAGCTGGGGTGGTGGCGGTCGGGGTATGCGAGCAGTTCAACAAGAAGGAGAGTTGGCAGACGCGATCACCGCTGCCCGCCGCGAAGCGAAGGCAGCGTTCGGCAATGATGAGGTCTACCTCGAGAAGCTCATCGTGAGAGCGAAACATGTGGAGGTCCAGATTCTCGGGGATACCCACGGCCACATCGTTCACTTGTTCGAACGCGATTGTTCGGTGCAACGTCGAAATCAGAAGGTGGTGGAGCGAGCGCCCGCACCCTACCTGAATGAGGCTACGCGGCATGCCTTGTGCGGCGAGGCTCTGAAGCTTGCAAAGGCGGTGTCCTATACGCATGCCGGCACTGTGGAATTCCTGATGGATGCGGACACCGAGGAGTTCTACTTCATTGAGGTAAATCCCCGGGTACAAGTCGAGCACACTGTGACCGAGGAAGTGACGGGTGTCGATATTGTGAAAGCCCAAATTCGCATCACAGAAGGTGCGAGCATCGGTGACGCCTCGTCGGGGGTGCCAAACCAGGACGGTATCAAGCTGCGCGGACATGCTGTTCAGTGCCGAGTGACCACCGAAGACCCGGAGAACGGATTCGCACCTGACCACGGCAAGGTGACTGCCTATAGAAGTGCTGCAGGCTTCGGGATCCGCTTGGATGCGGGTACGGCGTACACCGGCGCCGTTGTGACCCCGTACTACGATTCGTTGCTCGTCAAGGTGACGTGCAAAGGTCGGGATGCCAATGAGGCCAACGAGCGCATGAGCCGGGCACTGCGTGAGTTCCGGATCCGTGGCGTAGCTACCAACCTTGCTTTCCTGGGAAACGTGATCGAACATGAAGAATTTCGCTCGGGACGCTGCACCACTCGATTCATCGACAATACCCCGGAGCTGTTCAGTTTCCGCCAGCGCCGAGACCGCGCGACGAAGCTTTTGAACTTCATCGCCGACGTCAACGTCAACGGGAATCCCGATGTCAAGGGGCGCCTCGTTCCCAAGTCCATCATCTTGTCGCACCCGCTTCCTTCGAAGGCAGTTAGTGATGAGATTCCGGAGGGAAGTCGGACTGTACTGTCCAGGCTTGGACCCAAAGCCTTCGCCCAGTGGATGAAGGACAGCGCGAGCGTCTTGCTTACCGACACTACCATGCGCGATGCTCACCAGTCTCTGCTGGCGACGCGGCTGCGCACGCAAGACATGACTGCAATTGCGCCTTACTATGCACGCCAGCTGTCGGGGCTCTTTTCAATGGAATGCTGGGGTGGCGCTACGTTCGACGTAGCGATGCGGTTCCTGCGCGAAGACCCCTGGCAGCGCCTTGAGGCGCTTCGTGCCGCTGTTCCCAATATCCTGTTCCAGATGCTGCTGCGCGGCTCCAATGCTGTTGGGTACACGAATTATGCAGACAACGTGGTGCAGTACTTCGTCAAACGCGCTGCTGCCGAAGGGATTGACCTTTTCCGGGTTTTCGACTCCTTCAACTGGGTCGAAAACATGCGAGTGGCCATGGATGCCGTCCTCGAATCTGGAGCGCTTTGCGAAGGCACGATTTGTTATACCGGCGATCTGTTTGACAGTTCGCGCGAGAAGTACAACATTCGCTACTACGTTGACCTGGCCAAGTCGTTGGAAAAGGCCGGCGCGCATATTCTGGGGGTCAAGGATATGGCAGGCGTTTGCAGGCCGCAGGCAGCATTTGCCTTGGTGAAGGCCTTGAAGGAAGAAGTGGGCATTCCCATTCACTTCCACACTCACGATACGAGCGGGGCATCAGTGGCGTCGGTGCTTGCGGCCGTGGAGGCGGGGGTGGATGCAGTCGATGGAGCGATGGACTCCATGAGCGGATTGACGTCCCAGCCAAGCCTGGGTGCCATTTGCGCGGCCCTCGAGCATAGTGCGCGCAGGCCAGCTGTCGGTTATCGTGACCTGCAGTCCGTCTGTACATACTGGGAATCCGTCCGCAAGAACTACGAGCCCTTCGAGGCGGCAATGCGGGCAGGCACCTCAGATGTCTACCGTCACGAGATGCCTGGCGGGCAGTATACGAATCTGCGAGAGCAGGCTCGGTCGCTGGGCCTCGAGGCGCAATGGCCAAACGTCGCACAGGCTTATGCTGATGTCAATGTGATGTTTGGGGATATCGTCAAAGTCACGCCATCTTCGAAAGTTGTAGGAGACATGGCGCTTCACATGGTCGCCAACAAGCTGTCCACCGACGATATCCTTGAACCGACAAAGGAAATCTCGGTACCGGAGTCTGTCGTCTCAATGCTCCGTGGAGAGATGGGGTACCCAGCCGATGGGTTCCCAGTAGTTCTCCAGCAAAAATTCCTGCGGGGCACCAAGCCAATCGTTGGTCGTGCCGGCGCGCACATCCCACTTGTGGACTTGGAAGCAGCACGCAGCCAGGCGGAGCGTGAGGTGGGTAGGCCAATTTCAGACAATGACCTGGCGTCGTATCTCATGTACCCCAAGGTCTTCAAGGACTTCTGCGCACATCACGAGCACTACGATGATGTCTCAATCCTTCCCACCCCCGTCTTCTTCTACGGACTGACACCCGGCAACGAAATTGCGGTGAACCTGGAGCGAGGCAAGACGCTGTTCGTTGGGTTGAACGCCCAGGCCGAGCCGGACGGTGAAGGCGGCGTGCGCCTGTTCTTTGACGTCAACGGTCAGCCGCGCCCGGTTCGTGCCAGCAAGCGAGAGGCTGGTCAGCTTGCCACGGGGGCGAGAATGGCCACCGCCGGCAATCCAATGCTTGTTGGCTCGCCGATGCAAGGTGCCGTGATAACTGTCAGCGTCAGGGTCGGACAAGTTGTTGCCAAGGGCGAAGCCGTCGCTGCTATTGAGGCGATGAAGATGGAGACAAGCGTCGTGACGGAAGTCGGTGGGACGGTGAAGGAGATTCTCGTGCAACCAGGCGCTCAGGTGCGCGCTGGCCAGCTTCTGATTGAATTGCAGTAGGATTCTCCAGGCGGATGAAGGCGGCGGCACGCTAGTGCCGCTGCTCTTGGTTCATCAGTCTTCAATGGAATGGATGACATCCAGAATGGTACCGTCACGGTATTCCACGATTCCAACTACTTTGCCCTCGGCTGTGCGGGGCTGAATATTGTTCTTAACGCCTTGGCAAGCCCTCGTCTGCAAGTCGTGGATGCTGACCACGGGAAGACCGGCGGCGATCAATCGTTCCTTGACCTCAAGGCGAAGCGGGTTGACAGCGATACCCGCTTCCGTCACAACCACGTCGATAGTGGCGCCAGGTGTGGTGACCGTACGTACCTGCTCCACAATCTTTGGCACGTTTCCAGCTCTCAGGCGCGTTGTGACGATGGCGAGTTCCGCGCCGGCAGCTGTGTCGCTGTGACCGCCGGACCCTCCAATGATTCGGCCGTCGCTGGCGGTCGTTACGTTGACATTGAAATCAAGGTCGACCTCTGCGGCACCCAGTATCATGGCGCTTAGACGGTTGACGACGGCCCCCTTGTTCCAAGGGTTGGCATACATTGACGCAGACATCGCCTGGTGAAGCGGGTTCGTGCGGAAAGACTCCACAGCCCGCAGGTCAAAACACTGGACGTCGAGGAGACTACGAAAGAGGCCCTGTTCGAGCATTTCGACCAGGAAGCCAGTGATTCCGCCGGCCGCAAAGCTGCCTTTCACACCTCGGCGAACCATGATATCCCTCAGTGCCGATGCCACCGCAAGTGAGATACCTCCCGCGCCGGTTTGAAAGCCAAAATTCTCGTCGAGGAGACCCGCAGCCTCGATGACACTTGCCGCCTGAGACGCAATTTCCAGCCCAACGGGCTCGTCGGTCGGCTTGGTCGTTCCAAAAACTATCTTTGCCCTGTCACCGATGGACGGGACTGAAACCACATAATCGACGTAATCCTGGCTGATTGCAATGGGGAAGGCAGGGTAGGGAACCAGGTTGTCGGTGACCGCAACCACCGTGGCGGCATAGCGCACGTCTACCTCGGCGTAGCCCAGCGTTCCGCAGGCTGACGGTCCATAGACGCCATTCAGGTTGCCGTAGCTGTCGGCAGTCGGTGCTGCCACAAATGCTGCATCGATATGGAGTGCTCCGGACTCTATGAGTCTGGCGCGGCCACCGTGGGTGTGCATAACAACAGGGTTGGCCAGGGCTCCCCCTACAAAGACGTCGGCGACCGGACCCGCCGCGTAGCCTGTATAAATCCTGCCGATTACGCCAGCCTCGATGAACTCGACCCATGCTTCATGGACCGGGAAGATAGAGCTGGCGGCTACCGTCAGCCCGCGGAGCCCCATTTTTGCAGCCTCACGGAGGATTGCATTCGCGACAGCATCACCGTTACGGAGATGATGATGAAACGAAATGCTCGACCCGTCCCGCAGGCCGGCAGCATCGAGGCTCTCTCGAAGTGAGGTCAGGACCTTCGGCACGCCACGAGAGACCGTACGAAGACTCGTGCCAACCCTGTGGCGAACGTCGGGACACGTACTGATGCCAGCGTACGGAACCAAGCGTTTGCCACCGGCCCACTCAGGAATTTCCCGTCCAATAGAATTCTTCACAGCTCCTCCGTAATCCGTTGTTTTCCCCTTACAACCCGTCCTCTCGCAGCCGAGAGACCGTCTGCAGTGAGACGCCAAACCAGTCGTAGAAGGACGACTCCAGGTCTTGTGGTCCCGCCCAGCCGACGCGGTCTTTAAGGTCGGCGACGGAAAGCTTGAACTGCATCGACTCGAAAAGCGCGCGCATCAAGCGCTGCGTACGGCATATTTGGGTGAATGCCATCCCTTTTGTAAAAAGGGCGCTTCGAATGTGCCGTGGGGTCGTACTGAGGGCATTCGCGACCACATCGGCGGTCCAATCTCGCCTCGGGTCATGGAATACGGTCCCCGAAATCAAGTCCCGTAGATATGGCGCCCAGGGTGAATCACCCAATGTTCCTTGGGTGATAAGGAGGCCGACTTCGCTGCGCCCCTTACCACCGAGTTCCAAACTACAGCTTGTTGCCGAGAATGCGTTGCCTGCGAAGTGCAGGTCAATGGATTCGAAGGCCGGGACCTCGATTGTGTGGCCAACCCTCACGGTGCGCTCGAAGCCACGTATCGTGAGGCGGTGGTCACCGTGAGCCGGCGCAATCCTCAGAGGGAAAGCTGGCACTAGTCTACGGAGAGAGACCCGGGAGCGGCAACGAATCTGGATGCGCATTTGACTTTCTAAGTCCTGTTCTGTTTCCAAATCATCGTCAGAGTGTCGTGCGGCGTAAATCTGATTCTTCCGAACGCACCGTTCGGCTAGCCATGCGCCACCTGCATTCTGTGTGAGCGAAAGGCGCGTTCCGAACTTTCGAATTGGATGTTGGCCAGGCCCCGTGCATAGTGGGGCCCTAGGAAACACACTGAAGAGACGTACATGGACATCGTGAAGCTGAAGGAGTGGATAGGCAAGTGCACCGAATCGCAGGACGAGATCACCGCATTTCCAATCAAGGCACTCTCGGCAACACTCGACCGCGAGGATCCCACGCCCACCCGCGGCGACGCGCTGGCGCCCCTTTGGCACTGGCTCTATTTCTTGCCACTGCACCAGCAGTCTGAGCTGGGCTCCGATGGGCATGCAAACCGCGGCGGCTTTCTACCCCCAGTACCACTTCCGCGTCGTATGTGGGCAGGTGGCAGGCTCAAATTCCACCAGCCTCTTCGTGTGGGGGACGCCGTCTCAAAGAGGTCCAGCATTCTGGACGTTAGCGCCAAAGCCGGGCGCAGCGGCTCGTTGGCCTTCGTAACGGTTGAGCACCAGTACTCCGGCCAGAATGGTCTGGCAATTACGGAAGAGCACGACATTGTCTACAGGGAGGCCGCTTTGCCGAACGCTCGTTCTCCCGAGCCGGTAGTTGCGCCGACGGATGAGGAGTGGGTACGCGAAATCGTGCCTGACCCCGTGCTGCTGTTCCGCTTCTCCGCCCTCACCTTCAACGGACATCGAATTCACTACGACAGGCAGTATGTGACTGGGGTCGAGCACTATCGCCACCTTATCGTGCATGGGCCACTGCTCGCTGTTCTTCTTCTTGACCTGGTGCGCAGGAACTTACCAGACGCCACCGTCAGCAGCTTCTCCTTTAAGGGACTTCGACCAACGTTTGTACCCCAACGCTTCTACGTTTGCGGGAAGCGAAACGGGGACGGGAGGTCTGTGGAACTTTGGATTCGCCACGAGGACGGTGCTCTCGCAATGAGCGCTTACGCCGAACTTAACTGAACAAACACTCACGGAGACATGCTGTGTTGAACAAAGTCGATGAATATCAAGAAATCCGCGAAGCTATCCGGGATTTGTGCGGCCAGTTTTCGTCTGAGTACTTCCGTAAAATTGACGAAGCCCGTGGCTACCCTGAGGAATTCGTCAATGCGCTGACCGCCGCCGGATGGCTGGCTGCCCTGATTCCCGAGGAATACGGTGGCTCGGGGCTGGGGCTGACCCAGGCGTCGGTCATCATGGAAGAAATTAACCGTGCCGGCGGCAACTCCGGGGCATGCCATGGGCAGATGTACAACATGGGAACGCTGCTGCGCCATGGCTCAGCAGCACAAAAGAAGGAATACCTTCCGAAGATTGCGAGCGGCGAATTGCGCCTGCAATCGATGGCCGTCACGGAACCGACTACCGGCACCGACACGACGAAAATCAAGACCACAGCGGTCCGCAAAGGCGACAAGTATGTGGTCAATGGCCAGAAGGTCTGGATTTCGCGCGTCCAGCACTCCGACCTAATGATTCTGCTGGCACGGACCACGCCACTGGCGGAGTGCAAGAAGAAGTCGGAAGGCATGTCCATCTTCCTCGTGGACCTGCGCGAAGCCATCGGCAAGGGCATGACCGTCCAGCCCATCATCAACATGGTCAACCACGAGACCAATGAGCTCTTCTTCGACAATCTCGAGATTCCGGTGGAGAACCTCATAGGTGAAGAGGGTAAGGGCTTTAAGTACATTCTGGATGGCCTGAATGCCGAGCGTACGCTGATTGCAGCGGAATGCATTGGTGATGGCTACTGGTTCATCGATAAGGTGACCAAGTACGTCAACGAGCGTGTGGTGTTCGGTCGCCCCATCGGTCAGAATCAGGGCGTGCAATTCCCTATCGCCAAGGCATTCGTCAATGTGGAGGCGGCAAGCCTCATGCGTTTCAAGGCCGCAAAGTTGTTCGACGAACATCTACCCTGCGGCGCGGAGGCTAACATGGCCAAGCTGCTTGCAGCGGATGCCTCTTGGGAGGCGGCTAATGCCTGCCTGCAGTACCACGGCGGCTTCGGCTTCGCCGCGGAATACGACGTAGAGCGCAAGTTCCGCGAGACGCGTCTCTACCAGGTTGCCCCTATCTCGACAAACCTTATCCTTTCGTATGTCGGGGAGCACATCCTAGGTATGCCCCGCTCTTTCTGAACTACACATCACGTTGACAAGAGCGGCCTGTGATTCGTCGTAGGTCGCCTTCTCCGAATGGCGATGCTACGCCCAGTGACTATCCAAGTCGGTGCGGGTCACGCGGGCGCAAGCGATCTTCAGATTCCCAGGAAGTTGCACATCTGTTCCGTATCTTCGATGCCAATCGTGGACCTCTCTAGGGACTCGTTGCCAGGATAATCGCGCAGTGGACCCATCAATGCCGCACATTGCGATCACACAACGCAGCTACCTGTCGGTATGCATCTTTCACGGCACCGCCAGCGCCGATAGATCTACCTTCAGAACCGGCCTTCCCGGTGCATCCAGAAGGTAAAGCGGAACTTGTCGGCGGGATACGTGTTTACCGTGATCAGGTAAGCCTTCTCCGCACGGTCCAGGTACAGCCGGGTGATCTCGAGTCCGGGCGTGCCGGAACTGACCAGCAGCCGCTTTGCCATGTCGCCAACAATGGTGGTCGCACCCAGCGTCTGCTTGATATCGGAGACGGCGACACCTGTCTCCCTCTCTATGATTTGGCACAACAAACCGGGGCCATTCGGCACCAGTGGCGCCACTTGCCTTCCGATCTTGGGCTCGAGATAGGCGTCGTTCCAGCACAGTGGCGTGTGTGCCTGGTCCTTCTCGGTCCGCAGCATTCTGATTCGCAACCATTTTGCGCCTGGCTTGCACTCGAGTGAGCTGGCCAATTGCTCATCAGCCACGATATTGCTGACGCCAAGCACTTCACGTTCGGTATGGCTGGCGTAGTTGATCAGGTCTTCGATTGTGTGGAGCGACTTGCTGTAACTGTTGCTAGCGGTCGTGGAGCAAACCACCGTGCCGGCGCGGCGGCGACGCGTCACAAGTCCGAGGCCTTCGACAATGGCAAGCGCCGCACGCACCGTTGAGCGGCTGACCTCAAATTGGGTGGCGAGTGCAACTTCGCTGGGCAACTGCTCGCCAACGCCGAAGCGTCCCTCGGTAATATTCTTGACCAGCGTGTTGGCGAGTTCCGTATAGCGCACTGAAAACTTGATTGGTGGCGGAATAAAAGAGTAAAAGCCGGCTGGGGCCGGCTTTGCATTGTACAGGATGCTAGGGTCCCGAACGTTCGTTCAGCCCATCAGCAGCGTCTTAAACTTGAGAACTTCCTCTTCGTACATGTCGCGGCCATGGGCGTCGTTGGTTACCAACAGCGGAAAACCCTCGATCTCCAGGCGCTGCACCGCTTCCGTCTTCAGGTCCTCATACGCGACCACTGTCGCCGTCTTGATGCAGGCGAATAAAGTTGCGGAGATGCCACCGATGGCCGAGAAGCAAACGGCGGTATTGTCGCGACATGAGGATCGAATCGCGACGCCACGATTTCCCTTGCCGATCGCGCCCTTAACTCCGTAGTCGAACAGCACTGTCGCATAGGGATCCATGCGGTAGGCCGAGGTCGGCGCTACCACGCCGATGACATGCCCAGGCTTGGCGGGGCCGGGGCCTCCGTAGAAGACGACCTGGCCAACGAGGTCAACGGGCAATGGCTCGCCGCGAGACAGCGTGTCAACGAAGCGCTTGTGCGCAGCATCCCGTGCCATGTAAATCACGCCTGAGAGGAATACTTCGTCCCCGGCCTGCAGTTGCTTAATGGCCTCGTCCGAGAGAGGGGTGCGCAGGTGATGGATTGTCATGGTTGCCTTCCCGCGTTTCAGATGATCGCCGTCGCGCGACGGCCCGCATGGCATTGGATATTGACTGCCACTGGCAGCGCAGTGATGTGGCAGGCGTAGGTTTCCACTGCCACCCACAATGCGGTGTTGATGCCACCATAGCCCTGAGGGCCGATTCCGGTCTTGTTGATCGCCTCCAGTAGGTCGGCTTCCAGCTTTGCAATATGCGCTTCCTTGTGATGCACGCCGATATCCCGCAGGATGGCCTTCTTTGCGATCGCGGTCACTTTGTCAAAGCTGCCGCCGATTCCGACGCCCACGGTCAATGGCGGGCAAGCCGCACCGCCGGCGGCTTCGATGGCCGACAACACGAACTTCATTACACCTTCCGCGCCTTCGCCGGGCAGTAGGAACTTCATCGTACTCCAGTTTTCGCTACCACCACCCTTGGGTACAACGGTCAGCTGGATATCGGAACCGGGCACGATCTCGGTATGCAGAACGGCCGGCGTATTGTCATTGCTGTTCACGCGCAGCAGCGGGTCAGATACCACCGACTTCCGCATGTAGCCATCGGCATAGCCTTTGCGCACGCCGGCCTGAATGGCCTCCACATAGCTGCCGCCAACTAAATGGACGTCTTGGCCCACGTCGGCAAACACGATAGCGAGGCCCGTGTCATGGCAATACGACACCTGGTTCTCACGCGCTATCCGGTCATTGTCGATCAGCTTCAGCAGCACAGATTTTCCGAGTGGCGAGATTTCCCTTTCAGCCGCCGCGTGAAAGCTCTCTACCAAGTTGTCAGGCAAGAGATGACAGGCGTCGATGCACAACTGCGCGACGGCATTGGTTAGTTCATTAACATGGATCTCACGCATTATTCACCTCTACTAAAGACACTGTTCAAATTCACGCGCCAGCTCGGCCTTGCGCTCAAAGCCGAAACCTGGAAGTTGTGGAACCCGCATACTCCCGTCCTCTATCACCGCATCGTCTGTGAAGCCGCCCAAGGGCCGGAAGATATCCGGATAGACTTCGCAGCCCCCGAGTCCAAGCCCCGCGACCACATGTAGTGCCATCAACTGACCGCCATGCGGGAAGGCAAATCGTCGAGAGAAGCCACGGCTCTCCATCTCGTGCAGCATGCGGACATAGCCGGTGATGCCGTAGGACAGCCCAGAGTCCATCTGAAAGATATCGAGATCGCGACGTGCGCCGCCGAACAGCACCAGGTTCCTCACATCCTGGGGCGAGAACAGGTTTTCGCCCGTAGCCAATGCGCCGCGGTACTCGGCCGCCAATTTCGCATTCGCCTCGTAGTCCAGAGGATCGCAAGCTTCCTCGTACCACATCAGCCCGAAGTCCTGCAGCTGGCGGGCGTATTCAATTGCCAGTGCTGCGTCGAGGCGTCCATTGGCATCGACGGCAAGATGGCTTGCTGCCCCCGCGGCACCTACGGCGACCTCGACCCGACGGATGTCCTCCGCCAGCGAGATGCCTCCGATTTTCATCTTGAATCGGGTGAAGCCGCGTGCCCTGTAGCTTTCAATTTCCTTCTGCAGGCCGTTGCCACTTTCGCCGGGGTAGTAGTACCCGCCGGCCGCGTATACCGCGATTCTCTCCTGCGCATGGCGGCCAAAATGGCGCGCGATGGCGACGGCTGCAGGCTCATCATTCAGCTTCGCATTCAGGTCCCACGCAGCGAGTTCCAGTGCGGCCGCCGCATGCGCACGGTCGCCATGGCCTCCCGGCTTCTCGTTCTGCATGGCGCAAGCGAGCACTTTTTCCGGGCTGAGCATTGGGCCCTCGTCCTGCAGCAAGCTGTTCGGCTCCGCTTGCAGCAGGCGAGGGATCATGCGATCGGCCAAAATGCCATCTTGTGCGAAACGGCCGATCGAGTTGAAGGCAAGCCCGACCACCGGCTTGCCGTTCCGGGTCTGATCTGAAACCAGCGCTACCAGAGAAACGGTGTGACTGGAGAAATTGACGAGCGCATTCGAGATATTGCTTTGCAGGCGGACCGGCCGCTGCAGGATCTTCACTATCCTCATCCTTGGCTCGCTCAGTATTGTTCAACCTGGACATTCGAGTCCTCAACAATCTTTTTCCAACGCGCGACCTCATTGGCGAGGTAGGCGCCAAACTGGTCCGGCGTTCTCTCGTCGGGCGGCGTCAGCGCCTGCTCCTTCAGCTTTTCCCTGAAGGCCGGGGTGCGGAACATCTGGAGGATTTGCTTGTTTAGCGTATCGACTACTTCATTCGGCGTGCCTTTCGGCGCGACCAATCCGAAAAATGCCACGGTCGACAGCATCGGGAAGCCCGCTTCTGCCAGAGTCGGCACGTTCGGCAGGTAGGTCGAGCGCTTGGCGTCTATGACCGCCAGTGCCCTCATCTGACCGCTCTTGATGTTGGTGAGCACGGCGGGCAGCGAGTCCGAAGTGACTGGAATCATTCCGCTCATCACCTGCATTTTCGATTCGGAGCTTCCCTTGAACGGCACATGCACCATCGGGAAACGCAACTCCTTCTTCAGCAGTTCCATCGTTAGATGCTGGGTGGAACCATTACCAGCCGAGCCATAGGACATGTCCTTGGTCCGGGCCTGCTTGACCATCTCGGCAAAGCTATTGATGCCGGATTGGTTGGACACAGCAATCACCTGCGGGGTGGAGGCTGTTTCGGCGATAGCGGTGAAGTCGCGCACGGGGTTGTACGGTGTTCCTTTTGGATAGAGTGCGGGTGCAATCGCGAACGGGCCGGAGCTTGTCAACAACAGGGTGTACCCATCCGGCTTGGCCTTGGCCGCGAAGGCGGTGCCGATCCGGCCACCGCCGCCGGCTTTGTTGTCGACGATGAACGCATGGCCCAGTTGTACCGCCAATTCCTTGGCGATCAGGCGCGCAATGATGTCGCCGGTTTGGCCCGCAGCAAACGGAACGACGATGGTGACAGGTGCGGTTGGCCATGCGGCTTGTACCGTACCGGCAGCCAAAAGGCTCGCGATAGACCCGCACAGAAGCTTCCTCAACATGTTCTCCTCCTTCTTGATTATAGTACGTACCATTTATTGGTACGTACTAATGATATGAGGAACCGAACCATCCGTCAACGCGACTGAGCCTGTGGGCGCGTGGCTAATCTTGCTCCGGACCGAGGGGTGCCAAATTCCGACTGAGGTTGCGGCAGAAAGTACATTCCAGTGCCGGACCGGGGTCCCCATGGGCCGGCCGAATCGTCCTTGGATTCGCGTAAATGGGTACGGCTTTCTTCTCGAACTTGCGCGTGACGCAGGCGTGCTGCATTGCGACCGATGGCATGACGGGCATCGCTACCTACTGTCCGGCGAACAGATCCAGTACGCTCGTGCAGGACCCACCTGGCCAACGGCTGAGCGTGAGCGAAGTCACTCCGTGCTGATATCGTGGTGGCCGGTTTGATACGCTGCCGCACGAGAGCAATAGCGCACGTGGAGGAAAATTCTGACTATTCGGAGACTTCGTCCAGTACCTTGATGTTTAATCGCCCCGAATCGCAGCATGCGGTTAGCGTTCGACTGCGTGGGAGACTACCGAGTCCGAGCCGCTTCGTGGAGGATGATAGGTTTCGCCTAATGATCTGATCGTGAATTCAGAATTTACCGATGTGGAGTTTTGACGCATAGTCCGCGGTTCGACGCACGGCAACGATAATTGAGCTCGCGCAGCGCCGTCTCTAGCACAGCATCTTCGCTGGGCCGCTGACATCCCCTGCACCAGCTTCGGCGGGCCAGGGATGCGCACGCATTGACACCGCATCTCGGCGTTAGGTCTTGGCAGCTTCGCGATCAGCGGCGCGACCCGCGCCGCGCCCCAACGTAATGGCAGCGATGGGATCGACGGCCGATCGTCCCTTGCATGTTGTATTTGAAGAATGGCGAGCGATCGCTGTTCCGAGACATTGCCATCAGGCGTGAAGTCCTCTTTCTGCTCATGACGTGTTAAGAAGGCCAGCAGAAGAAGTCGACCAACACGGCAGTTTTTTAGCAGAATTGTATGGATGTATTTCGTGACACCGCGCGGGATTTAGGTGAATTCCGGTCGCGCGTGGGGGCGGCTGGCCTATTCGTGGTGATCTGCTTCGGCCTGCTGCTTACGCGTTTCTTGTGGCTACAGTGGTACAAGCATGATCAGTACGCGGCCAAGGCCGAGGACAACCGCATCTCGGTGGCACCGATCGAGCCCGACCGCGGCATCATCATGGACAGAAACGGCGTGGTCTTGGCGCGCAACTACTCCGCCTACACGCTCGAAATTACGCCGTCCAAGCTGTCCGAGACACTCGACAACACGATCGAGCAGCTGGCCCGGCTGATCGACATCCAGCCGCGCGACCGGCGCCGCTTCAAGCGGTTGATGGAAGAATCCCGCAGCTTCGAGAGCTTGCCGATCCGTAGCCAGCTGACCGACGAGGAAGTGGCGCGCTTCTCCGCGCAGCGCTTCCGTTTTCCCGGCGTGGACGTGCGCGCGCGGCTGTACCGGCAGTACCCGATGGCCGAGTCCGCCTCGCATGTGATCGGTTATCTGGGCCGCATCTCGCAGCGCGACCAGGAACGCATCGAGGCAATGGACGAGGCCAACGACGCCGAGGGCGTCAAGTACGATCCGCGCAAGGATGCCGACAACTACAAGGGAACCAACTACATCGGTAAGATCGGTATCGAGCAGAGCTATGAGACCGAACTGCACGGCCTGACCGGTTTCGAGGAAGAGGAAGTGAGCGCAGGAGGCCGGCCGATCCGCACGCTGTCTACCTCCCCCGCCACGCCCGGTAACAACCTGATTCTGTCGCTGGACATCCGCCTCCAGCAACTGGCCGAGGCGCTGTTCGGCGACCGCCGTGGCGCACTGGTAGCGATCGAGCCGGCTACCGGCGACATCCTGGCCTTTGTCTCCAAGCCCACCTTCGACCCCAACCTGTTTGTCGAGGGCATCGACAGCAATACCTGGAACAAACTGAACAACTCGCCCGATAAGCCGTTACTGGACCGCCCGCTGCGCGGCACTTATCCGCCCGGCTCGACCTACAAGCCCTTCATGGCTTTGGCGGCGCTCTCGACGGGAAAGCGTACTGCTGCCTGGGGCTTTCAGGATCAAGGGTTCTATACGATGGGTGGTCATACGTTTCACGACGATACACCGGCAGGGCATGGCTGGGTGGACATGCAAGCCTCCATTGTTCACTCGTGCGATGACTACTATTACATGCTGGCCCATGACATGGGTGTGAACGCCATCCACGACTTCATGAAGCCGTTTGGTTTCGGCCAGCTGACAGGCATTGACATCGAGGGTGAAAACGCCGGCATCCTGCCCTCTACCGATTGGAAGCGGCACGCCTACCGTCGCCCTGAGCAGCAGAAGTGGTATGACGGCGAGACTATTTCGCTGGGGATCGGCCAAGGCTATAACAACTTCACAATTTTGCAGTTGGCCAATGCCGTCTCAATCTTGGCGAACAATGGGGTGGAGATGAAGCCACACCTGGTGAAGGCTGTCGAGAACGCCGTAACCCGCGCGCGAACGCTCAGGGTATCTAGTGCGAGCTATCGAATTCCGCTCAAGCAATCGGATATCGATGTGGTCAGGAAAGCGATGATCGCAGTAACCCACTCGGGAACTGCGGCACGGGCCTTTGCCAACGCTGCCTATGAGTCGGCCGGAAAGACGGGGACAGCGCAAACGTTTTCGCTGAGCAGAGATGAGAAGTACAACCATCACGCTCTTGACGAACGACGGCGGGACCACGCCCTATACACGGGATTCGCCCCAGCAGCTAGCCCGAAGATTGCAATCGCGATGATTGTCGAGAATGCGGGTTGGGGTGCGGCGGAAGCAGCTCCCATTGCACGCATGGTCATGGACTACTATCTTCTTGGAAAATGGCCGGAGGCCCTGAGTGGTATCGCTCCGCCAGTCGGCGAGCGTTCAGGCGGGCGGGCGCCGGCGGACACCCCTAGTGTGTTTGCCACCGGACACACAGAGAGCATTGCCAGTACGACCGTGATGGCAGGCACCAATGGTGTCGACAACGAGACAAATGGATACGATTCGTCTGGACCCGACGCGATTGAAGCCGATCGGGAACCACTTGGGTTAGATCCAGATGCCATTGCCTCCGCGTCGTCTGGGGAAACGCTAACACAGAGATTGGAGCAGGCCCTGGCCCACAGTCACCCCGCCCCATTTCCCTCTGGAATTCGCCACTCAACGCAAAACTAGGCTTTCCGAGGATGTATTGCGTACAAAGTGCAGCGGCCGCGCACCCTGGGTACTTTGCGTTATTGGACCAGCGCAAGGAGCCATCCGCACGGCTACTACCGTCGCTTTGGGCTTACGGTATAAGGCGGCAAGGATGATGGCAGGCGGCCAATGACTTGGGCGTCGGAAAACCGGCCGGCGACGAGCCCAGGCCAGACATCCGCCGGGTATCATAAGCACTCGTAATAGAGTCAGGATGAAGGGTTTAGCTGACCCATATCGAGATATTGAGAAGGATGGCAGCGGGGGCGCACCGACGCATTGCACGCAATCCATGGGGAGAAGTACTTCAATCCGCGACACTGGAAAAACAGACGCACGAGGCGTCTGTTTTTCCCAAATTGAAGGCCCATTCTGGCACCTTCGATTTGGGTTCCGTTGCGTGAGACAACGGGGATTGTGTGTTAGTAGCGCCCGATGCTTGGCGGCCCGTTCAGGGCTTGCGAACGGCGGACCCCTCTGGCACCAGAGTAGTCGAAGGAGGGCTATTCGTGATCGACCGTGGTCTGGACGCAATCAGCAATGCGCCGCCTATGATGCCAGTGATGCCCAATGCAACAAACGATGGGCCGAATCCGTTGGAGATCGACTTGGTGTAGCCGACTAGCAGAGGACCGAGAAATTGCCCCAGGAAGCTTCCTCCGCCGACCACCACGCCGACTGCAGGCACGGCCTTGTTGAGGGGCAAAATCTCCGTCAGATAAGTCGATACCAGTGGCGTCGGCATTTTCAGCATAAAGCCGATACAAAGAATGAGACAGATCTGCAGATAGAGATAATGGTTCGGGACGGCGGACAAGACAACCAGCGTGATGCCGGTGACGATCATAGGAATGGCGGCATGCAGGCGTCGTTCCTGTCCATGCTTGTCGGAGCGGTGGGTTATATAGTAGATACCGAACATCGACATGACGAAAGGCGCACCAGAGAGGATGCCGACCATCATGCCGCCAATCTGGCTATAGGAATTGAAGATGGTCGGAAGCCACAGCGTGAGGCCATAAAGGATGATCTGGCTGCACGCAAATCCAATCATCAGCACCCAGACATAGGGCTCACGGAGGATAACGAGCCACGATACCGCTTCCTTCTCCCCATGCGCCTCCTGCTCTGCAGCGAGATCCTTCTCGATGGCGAGGCGATCGTCTTCGGATAGCCACTTTGCAGCGCTGAGGCTCTTGGGGATGGTATAAAACCAGACCAGACAGAAGATCCAGGCGGGCAGGCCCTCAATGATCATCATGGCACGCCAGTCATAGTGTGCCAGCACGGCGGCGGAGATCGGCCCCGCCAGGAAGCCGCCTGCGGCCACACTGAGGTTCCAGATGCCGAACGCGCGGCCCCGCTCGGACTTGATGAACCACTGTGCGAGCAGCATTGAGGACGCGGCATAGATGGGGCCTTCGGCGAGTCCGAGAAAGAATCGGACTGCGAGCAGTTCATCAAAAGTCCGCGCCAATCCCGTCAACATTGCGATCCCTCCGAAGAGAATCAGGCATGCACCAATCAGTCGGCGAGATCCAAATCGCAAGGCCAGATAGCCTGCCAGCAACTGCGTGATGATGTAGCCCCATGCGAACGATCCGCCCAACCAGCCAGCCTGGACGGGTGTAAGGGACATCTCCTTCGTAATGTATGGCAATGCCATCCCGATGTTGACACGATCGAAAAACGAAATCATGTACATCAGGAACACGGCTGGCAAAATGATGAGCCATCGTTTTCTTGCCGTGTTCTCAGTGTGGGCTATAGCTTTTGTGTACATCATGTGTCTCCGGTTGCCCCAGTTCTGGATGGCAAATAATCCACGTGCCGGTCCCGTCTTATTCGCCAGAGTGGGACTCGCCGCTGGCCAAGCGCCAGCAGGGAATGGGCACAGTTAAGCGCCGCCTCGAGGGATTCTGCTGCGCGAGGGAGGCGCAGTCAGTGTCCTTGAGGAGGCTACCTTTTCGGCGCCGAGAGGGCTGGAGGGAACTTGTGCAAGCCGATTTCCATTGAATTCCGGTGGATTCGACAGCAGTCTCCCGTCTGCATTCAACGAATGCGGTGCGGCGCTTACCACGCCGGCGGCTTCCATGAAGGGACTGTCGAGCGCTTGCTTCAGATCCAAGGCGTTTCCTGTATCGGTCCAGCGGCGAAGGGCACTGCGGCTAACGATGAGAATAGCGGTGCAGGAAGTGGGGTTCCTTGCATATAAAATGGTGCGCTCCTCTGACTCAATTGAGTCATGCGCGCATTTCTCGGCGTCTCCGTAATCTCATTCCAGCGCGACCTTGTCTAGGCGCGCTTGGATCGCAATCAACATGCTTCGTCCAAAGGACGGCAGATTTCCTGAGCGAGCCGCTCGCCATCAAATTTCAATGGGTTAGCCAGCAGCCTCATATCTGGCCTCATAGGATGAGGAACTGATTTCACCATGTCGACTTCTTCGACAAAAGGATTGCTGAGCGCCTGTTCCACATTGAGCACGGGTGAAACGGGGAGTACTCCGCTGAGAGCAGTCAACCAATGTGCAGTAGTTTCACGACGGAATTCCGCGTCAAGTACCTCCGTCAGTTCTGCACGGTGTTTCGCCCGCTCCTCCTTGGCCTTGAAACGTGGGTCTTCGCTGAGTTCTGGCCTTCCGATGGTGCGATTTAGCGCCTCCCAGAACTTCTCTGTCATGCACATCACGTAAATCCAACCGTCGGCAGTAGGAAACGTCTGTACGGGTGTGGCGGATAGGTGGGCACCCCGAGGAAGGCGGCTGGCCGCATGACCCTCATTCAGAAACCAGGTCGCAGCGTAGCCGAGCTGGTGAAGGGCCACGTCGAACAGGCTCACATCGACATCACAACCTTCCCCTGTCATTTGTGCGCGTCGAATCGCTCCCAGCAAGCCGAGCATTCCGGTGACTCCGGTCATATAGTCAATCACGGAGGCGCCGAAGCGCGTCGGGTCGCCTGCAGGATCGCCGGTCAGGTCCATGAGCCCGGCCTCAGCTTGCATCAGGAAGTCGTACCCCGGCCATGATGCCCGTGCGTTGTCTCGTCCGTAGGCAGAGATGTGCAGGCAGACAATCTTGGGGTTAATCTTGCAGAGGTTCTCGAAATCAATCTTAAGCTTCTTCGGTTGGTCGCCGCGCAGGTTGTTCACTACCGCATCGGCTGTAAATACGAGCGCCTCAAGTTCGGCGCGACCCTCCGGTGTCTTCAGATCCAGCGAGACGCTTTGCTTGTTGGTGTTCCAGCCCTGGAAGAACAAGCTGTCGGATGGGCCAAGTAGGAACGGCCCCATGTGGCGGGCGGGGTCTCCACCAATCTCCTTGTTCTCGATCTTGATGACGTCAGCGCCCATGTCCGCGAGGAACATTGAGCCGTACGGACCCGCGGCAAATTGTTCGATCGATAGGATGCGCAACCCTTCGAGTGGCTTCATGCTTGTGGATTTTTCATTCATGGTTTTCGCGACCCGCCGCGGTTACGCTATGCGGGCTCCCGTTAAGTTAACTAGATATTGGTGAACGAAGGGCCTTCCTTCGCGAGAAATGCTCGTACGCCTTCCGCGCATTCGGCAGAGCTGAAGGCCATATCGCTTGCAACGAAGGAGCGTTCCATGACTTCCTTCATAGGCAGCTCGAACGATAGGTCGATGATGGACTTGCACAGAGCCATCGCACGACGCGGCCTATTGACCAGGCTGCTGGCAAGTTCCATGGCGACATCCACTGCACGCCCAGTGGGAGCCAAGCGATTAATCAATCCCCAGGAAAGAGCGGTGGCCGCGTCGATCGGCTCCCCGATGAGCATCATCTCCTTCGCTCGACCTTCGCCAATCCGACGCGTAGCGCGGACCGTTCCGCCGCTGCTTGGGAAGACGCCCAGCTTGATTTCCGGCAATGCGAGCCTGCTGCCTTCCGACGCAACAAGCAAATCGCAGCACATGGCGATTTCGAGACCTCCGCCATAGGCCAATCCGTTGATGGCCGCAATGGTCGGCTTTGGGAATGCGTCTAGCCTGTTAAAGACCTCGTTTTGCCTCGCCAGCTTTTTGGGTACCACCTGACCGGGTGCCATGAGACCCTGAAACTCGTTGATATCGGAGCCCGCACAGAAGGCCTTGCTGCCGCTTCCAGTCACGATGAGCACACGCACCGCATCGTCGTTCTCTATTGCATCCAAGGCCTCATCGAGTTCACGCGTCAGCGTGAGGGTCACGACATTGAGAGGCGGGTTATGCAACGTAATCGTTGCGACCCCGTTCGAGTTTGTGTGTGAAACTTGTCTTGCGCTCATCTTGACTTTCCTTAGTCGAGGGTCAGCTTGGCCTGGACGACCAGCGTTTTGAAGTCAACCATTTCCTTCTTGATCAGTGCTGCGAACTCGGCCTGGCTGCTCGGATGTGGTTCGATTCCCTGGTCGAGCAGCTGTTTCTTTACCGCCGGATCGTTGACGACCTTAACTACAGCGGCGTTCAGCTTCGCGAGAATCGACGGCGGCGTGGCAGCCGGTGCGAGCAGGCCGAACCAGGTTCCGATGTCCATGCCCGGTACGCCGGCTTCGGCCAGTGTCGGTACATTGGGTAGAGCGCTTGAACGGGTGGCAGTCGTTACGGCAAGTGCACGGGTCTTGCCTGCCTTGATTTGCGGCAGTGCTGACGTGACGGTGTCGAACATGACTGACACCTGTCCTCCTATTAGGTCGGAGACCGCGGGAGCACTGCCGCGATAAGGGATATGGGTGAGCGGCGCGCCAGTACGTAGCTTGAACATTTCGCCAATCAGATGATGGGCGCTGCCTGAACCGGCGGATGCGTAGTTGTACTTGTCGGGATGGGCCTTCGCATCCTGGACGAGCTCCTGGATGGTGCGAGCCTTCACTTTCTCGTTCACGACGACCACGTTTGGAACAATCGCGACCAGGGCAATGGGCGCGAGGTCTTTGTCGAAGCTGTACGAGAGTTTTGGCAGGACAGCTTGGGCGATTGTGTGGTGCGCACTGCCAGCCAGCAACGTGTAGCCGTCTGGGATGGCCTTGGCTGCGGCGTCTGCGCCGAGCGTTGCGGCGGCGCCTGCCTTGTTGTCGACGACGATGGGCTGCCCCAACTCCTTCATCAACTTCGGCGCAAGCAAGCGCATCATGGTGTCCGTTGTACCACCAGCGGGGAACGGCACGATGACTCGAATAGGGCGGGAGGGGTAGCCGGCGGCGGGGGCGGCGGAGATTGCAGGCGTAGATGCGGTAATGCTACAGACGAGCGCACCCAGCGCCAGGCGTGACATGGCGAACATACTGTCTCCTATATGGACTAGTTTTGAGTTACTGCGGAAGGCCGTGTGCTATCCGGGCGTTATGGCTTGCGGGGGTGGACTTGCGCCGGATGTAATCTGTAGTAGTTGGCCGCCAGCGAGCCAACGCAAAGAATTGGTTTCTCGCCGGGGCTGAGGGCGGAGTGGAAGCCCGCACCGGCATGCCCCTCTAAAATCAAGCATTAGGAGATCGCCGTCGTGCATCCAGACGTAGCGTGAAATCCGCGAGGCGATGGCCCGAAATGCCATACTTTCTTGCGCGGGTGGTGCGTTCAGCGCTAAGCGCTTCGACGGTTTGTATCCCATGGCATCAGGCGTCCGAATGGATGTTCGCTCGGTCAGGCTTCCGCGCTAGTTGCACGGAAACGTACACTCTGCGTGTACCTGTCATGCGGGTAGTAGCTAATGGATGCTTGAATCAGCGCTTGATTGGCGTCGTAGAAAAAACGAACAATTTGCAAAGCCGCGCTGCCCACTTCCGCTTGCAGGACCTGGGACAACTCCTTGTCAACAATGGTGGCAGTCGTGTGCTGCTGAATTTCGCAAACACGTACCCCAAACATGCTCTCGATGCTCTTGTATACGGGCGTGTTGGAGATAGTGGGCCGTGCTTGCGCCGCAGCGTAACGCGGCGGAACGTAGATCTTCACGTAGCTCATTGGCAGCGCGGCGCCGGGGGTCTTGCGAAGAAATCCAGCCTCAGACAGCAAAAGGCCTGGCTTTGTGTTAAGCACCTTGGCCAGTTTTTCGTCCACGACTACCTCAACGAGAGAGACCGTGTGCATCTCCGTGTTCTCGACGAACTGCAGCAAGTCGTTGACAGAATTCACCGCGCTAAACACGTCATCGCGCTGCACCGGCTCCCGGACAATGGTTCCGATGCCGGGATGCGAAGAGATGAGTCCTTGTTCGCGAACCGCGCGGAGTGCCTGACGCACCGTCTGACGGCTCACGCCGTATCGCTGAGCCAGTTCGTTTTCAGAAGGCAGGGTCGTCGACGGCTGGTACTTACCCTCGTATATGTCATTGGAGAGAATTGTCGCTAATGCGGTGTGGAGCGGTTGTCGACCGCTCAACGCCAGGAGCGAGTTCCTTCCGGGTTGCGTTGCCATTGCGTGAGTCCCTTTGCACTGTTGGAGGCTTTCAGGCTCCGCAGGTGCGAAGCCATCCAGTCCTGAAAGGCAAATTATCTCCGACTGGCGCCGCGAGGCGTGCGCAATGCTGCGACACCCTCGAGGGTAGCCAGGCGGGCTTCCAGCTTGAAGTATCGCTCTTTGCACGTGGCACTGTCCGGTTGTACGAATGGTCTGGTTGTACGTATGGTACGGCTGTACGTACAATATACTAGTCGTGCGCGGACGCGTATGCGCGTTTACCCGTGGTCTCGGAAATTGGCGCGGCCACGATAGGAATGCCGGGCGTCTCGCCGCCAATACGTCAGCCGGCGCGCCGGCGTCAGAATTTGCTGTTGAGCTTGAATAGCGAAATAGTGTAACCAGTGGGCTGAGTAGCCAGGCTGATCACCGCGCAAGTCATTTGGTAGACACCCGGCGCCAGCTTGCTGCCGGTGGCTCCGATCGTCCAGGTCAGGATGATGGGCGCGAAGCCGCCGGACAGCGTCACCGCGTGTTGTACTGAAGCGAACGGCCCTGGGGCGGGCCATCAAGAAGGCGGAAACGTCGCCGCGCAGCGCCGAAGGGGAGAGGGATGGGCGCGTCGGAACGACGGGTGCGGCGCTGCAGCGGCTAGTGCCAACCAGATTCGATTAGCAGCTAGCGTATATCAGTCGGTCAGCGATTGGCAAAACTTCTGGATTGCCGTACAGGCTTGACGCAGCGACTCCGAATCAAGGGCATAGGCGATCCGGATGTACGGCGCAAGACCAAACGCACTACCATGAACAACGGCCACGTTGGCCTCGTCGAGAAGCGCTCCGGCAACGTCCTCGTCCGTGTTCAGCAGCGTGCCGGCGGGTGTTCGTCGACCAAGCAGGCCTTCGCACGAAGGAAACGCGTAGAAGGCACCGCCAGGCATTGCGCAACTTAGGCCTGGAGTGTCATTTAGCATTTGGACCATCATGTTTCGCCGCTCTTGGAACACGGCCCGGGTTTCGCGGATGAAATCCTGCGGCCCCGTCAATGCCGCGAGGGCGGCATGCTGCGAGATGGAGCTGGCGCCGGAGGTTTGCTGGCCCTGGAGTTTTTCCATTGCATCAAGAAGCCATCGGGGACCTGTACCAAAGCCGATACGCCAGCCCGTCATGGCATAGGCTTTGGATACGCCGTTCATGGTCAGCGTGCGAGTCGCCAAGCGTGGCTCCACTGCCGCGAGGGTATGGAAGGGCGCATCGTCAAACGTCAGGTGCTCATAGATATCGTCCGACAGCACAAGAACCGTCGGGTGTGCGAGCAAGACTTCCGCGAGCGCTGCTAACTCCTCGCGCGTATATACGGCGCCTGTCGGATTGGATGGTGAGTTAAGGATGAGCCAGCGGGTCCGCGGGCCGATAGCTTCGGAGAGGGCGGAGGCCGTCAGCTTGAACCCGACGTCCGCGCCACACGAAACGATAACGGGACGCGCGCCGCAGAGTTGAACCATCTCAGGGTAACTTACCCAGTAAGGCGCGGGCACAATCACCTCGTCACCCTCGTTCAGCGTTGCCGCCAAGGCGTTATAGATCACTTGTTTGCCGCCACTGCAAACGATGATGTCCTGCCATTCCACGTCAAGGCCGTTCTCGCGTTTGAACTTGGCTGCGATGGCTTCCCGAAGGGGCCGTAGACCAGCCACCTGCGTGTATCGGGTATGCCCCTTGCGGATGGCTTCAACCGCGGCATCGCATATATGTACCGGCGTATCGAAGTCGGGCTCGCCCGCGCTAAGGGAGATCACCTTTGCACCCGTTGCGCGCTTTGCGGCAACGCGGTCCATCATGCGGTAGGTGGCGGACGATTGAGCACTCGCCAGGTTTGCATTCAGGCGTTGGAGATTGGATGTCATCAGGCTTTCCTTTGCAGCGTGTGGTAGCCCAGTGCTTCGCGCGCCTCGCCAAGAGTCTTCCCGTTGGAGATATGCTCGCGAATCTTCGCTTCTACCGATTCAATCTTTCGTGCCAGTTCTGCAACCTCCCGGGCGCGGTCACGGGGAACGACAACAACGCCGTTGGCATCTGCGACAACGATATCTCGCGCGCAGACGCGGGCGGTGCCGATAGAGACCGGTGCGTTGATCGATTCGACCTGTACGCGGTCCTTGCCAGTGCGCATGAATCGGCCGCGGGTGAACAGCGGATACCCGTTGCCCAGTGTCTTCGCCACATCGCGGCACACGCCGTCGATGACCGTGGCAGCGATGCCGCGTGTGCCAGCATATTGGGTCATGATGTCGCCCCAGACCGTGCAGTCGGTGCGGCCATCGTTGTCGATGACCACCACGTCGCCGTCGGCCACGTCATCGATGAAGTCTCCGACGGTGCCGGGCGGCGTGCTTGCGGAAGCGTATTTGACGGTATAGGCAGGCCCAACGACCACCCGCGAATAATTATCGAGAGGCGCAATCCCCAGGCACTGGCCGGGCAGGCCCAGTTTGTCCATGGCGTCCGAGACGCCCGGGGTATCGAGGCCCGCGAACAAGGCAGATAGTTCTTTGTCTGCTGCGTTCATTTGATATCTCCACTGGTAATGGCTTCGAATTCCTTGTCGTGCATGACTTCTGCTACCGAACGTCCCGCCCGTACTGCTTGCACCATGCCGTCCTGGCGGCGGGCGATGCGCTCGCCTAGGGACAAGACTTCCTCGATGCGTGCGGCCGGAACGAAAACGGTTCCGCACCGGTCGGCGATGACGTAATCGTCCTGATTGACGACCACGCCTGCCACGTTGACGGGCGCGCCGGAACCGGTCTGCACCACCCGGTTTCGAGCACTCATCATCGTTACGCCCCGGCCGAATACGGGATAGCCAATGGATTCGCTGCCTTCGATGTCCCGGCTCAGGCCATCGATCACCGAACCTCGGACGCCTTTCGCCGTCGCGGCATTGGCGAGGATGTCGCCCCAGCAAGAGATGCCATCGATGCCGCCGGCAATGACCAGAACCCGGTCGTCGGACTGAACCTCTGCAATGACCGGCGAGATAAGGTGCACGGTTGGCTGTGCGTTCGTCTTCGGACCCAGCTGAATAGTGCTGGCGCGGCCAACGATCTTGGGGCAATCCCACAGGGGGCGAAGACCGAACGTAGCCCCGGGAAGATTCAGAAAATCTAGCGCATCCGAGACCGTGTTGGTATCGAGGGCGGCGAGTCGGTCGAGCAGGGAGCGTGAGGACATTGTTTGGAGGATGCGAAGTGGGTTGCCAAGCTTCCACTTTCAGCGATAGAGTCTGATCTGTAAATTCCGAATCCTGGAATTCGACCATACGCAAAACCTATCGAATCCTATGATCAACTTTCGGCTTGTGCGTCATCTCTGGGTGTTCATGGCGGTCGCCGAGGAACAGCATTTCGGACGGGCGGCGAAACGGCTTGGCATGTCTCAGCCACCCGTCACGGAGCAGATTCAGATTTTGGAGCAGGCGTTGAAGGTGAAGCTCTTTGACCGCTCGCGCCGGGGTGCACAGCTCACAGCAGTCGGGGTCGCCATACTGCCCGCGGTGCAAAAGCTTGCCGAGCAGCTGGAGCGACTCGAACTGGCCGTGAGGGAGGCCATCAATGGTCAGGCAGGCATGTTGACGATCGGGGCGATATCATCCGCCATGCTGGATACGCTGCCCGCACTCATAGGCCAGCTCAAGGCCGCTCATCCGCAACTGACCATTTCCGTGAAGGAGATTGACAGCGTCGACGCTGTGCCCGCGCTGGTACAGGGAGACGTCGATCTCGCGTTTGCGCGCCTCGAAGGCGATCTCGGCGCCTCGATCAAGTCTATTCCTCTCAAGCAGGACCGTCTCGCAGTAGCGCTGCCGCGGACACACGCAATGGCCGAGATGCCAAGGATCAGGCTGGCATCGCTCGCCGGCGAGGAATTTGTGATGTTCGCTCGACACGTCAGCCCCGTCTATTACGACAGCCTGGTTTCGACCTGTCGCACAGCTGGCTTCTCTCCCCGTGTATTGCACGAAGTGCGCACCGTCTCCTCACAAATTGCCTTCGTGGGATGCGGACAAGGCATTGCGCTTGTGCCGGCTTCTCTAAAGAAAGCGGCACCCGACAACGTGGTAGTTCGACCACTTAAAGAAGCCGTGAACGTGGTGACAACTGCAGTGGCCTGGTCTACCAGCCGGGAGAGTCCGATGCTCAAGGCAGTCATCGCCGCGCTGACGACCGGAAAAGCTACCAAATGAACACGCGAACCGCTGATCGGTGTCATCAGCACGCAGTCAGGTTGGATCTGCCGAGCTTCTGCAGAAGACTATTCCGGCAAAGTTGCAGCAGAAATGGCTGGAAACGTACTGACGCCGTACGGCCTGCAGGCATCTACAGAGCCCTGCAAGGGCTCCGGATCGAACGTAAAGGCCCGCGCAGCACAGAGCCAAAGGGTCGGAACAGATACTAAATTCCGGTCGGCTCAACACGCCGTGATCAAATCAAGCCGAACTGTTGCTAAGGACGGGGCGCGCGGATTTCATCAAGGCTGCAGGCATGTTCAACGTTGCCCAACAAGCAAGCCGTATACATGTGTGCAGGCCGTTTCAAGTCACCAAAGAGAGCTTGCAAAAGGCGCCGGGTCCATACATGCAGGAAGTGGATGCGCAGCATCCGCTCCAGTCCGATCGGCGGTCGCCCACGATGCCCGTTGGGATAGTACGGCCCGACCGCCGCTACCAGGCGTTGCCAGGACACTACGCTTTCCATCTCCGTCAAGAAGCGCTGGCGGCAGGTCACGCGCTTCTTACCGTGGCTTTCCGCTTCCGCAAAACTGATCTGTCCTTCATCTCCGACTCATCGCTTGGGCATAGACATGACAACGCTCACAAGCCACCCAACGATGGCTTCCTTTCTGAATAATTCAGTCTTCCCCTAGCTTCTTCAAGACGTCGAGGGCTTGCCGAGCCGCTTGCTGATTGGTGGTATGCGAAAAGATCATGCCTCGGCGCGATTTTGGAAGTGTTCGTCCTGCGCCATAGTACGCACAATATCTCGCATAACTTCATCATCTGGAGACACTTCCTATGCGCCATTCCGTCCTTGCGCGCTTCTCTTTGCTAGCGCTTGCGAGCTTTGCTTCTTGCGCGATAGGCCAGACATATCCCTCGAGACCTGTTACGGTAATTGTACCGTTTGCTGCAGGCGGAAATCTTGATGTAACCACGCGAACCGTGTTGACAGAGATGTCTAAGACGCTAGGGCAGTCCTTCGTTGTCGAAAATCGAGTGGGAGCAGGCGGAATAATTGGACACGAGGCGGCCGCACGAGCCAAACCAGATGGCTATACGCTTCTTGCCACAGCCAACGGAAGCTATGCCTACACGCCCAAGATGATCGGTAAGCCAACTTTCATGCCTACGGACTTTGTGCCAATCGGGATGATGGCAGTCACCCCGCTGGTGTTGGAGGTTCCGGCCAACAGTCGCTTCAAATCGTTTCAGGAATTCGCGGCATTTGCAAAGGAAAATCCTGGAAAAGTAGTCATCGGTCATGCTGGTGTGGGAACAACGAACCATGTCGCCATTATTCAACTCCAGGCGGAGCTGAATACGACGTTCACAATCGTTCCATACAAGGGCTCAGCCCCGGCCATTACCGATCTTCTGGGGGCTCAGATCGATGCAGTTATCGACCAATTGCCGAGCTCTCTACCTAATCTAAAGGCAAACAAGCTACGTGCGTTAGCGGTGACGAGCAAAGTCCGCGCGCCCGATCTCTCGCAAGTCTCGACGCTACAGGAACTGGGCCTGAAGAACTTCGAAGTGGTGACGCTGTCAGGCCTGATGGCGCCAGCCAAGACGCCACCAAGCATCCTGCAGTTGCTCCACGACGCTTTGAATCGCACGCTCTCGGAACCCGATGTCAAACAACGTTTGCTAGGCTTAGGCTCGATTGCCACGCCAGCGAGCGCCAAGGACTTTGACAAACAGATGCGCGATGAAGACGCGCGCGCGGCAGCGCTTGCGCGGCAAGGATTGCTCAAAGCAGAGTAAGCGACGCGGTCGGTGATCAAGCCGACCGTTCAAGATGCTTTGCATGCGAGCAGCTCGCGTGCCGCCAAGAGTCACAACCCGTACAAGCGGGCGGGATTGTGAACCAGAATCTTCTCAAGCTGGGACCGATTCGGCGTCCATGCGTTAAGGAGGTTGAGTAGAGTTCCGGCATCCGGCGCGTTCTGCATCATGTTGACGTGTGGCCAGTCCGAGCCCCATAGAAGTTGGTCGGCGTTTGTCGCAAGCATCCTCTCGTGAAAAGGCAGGATATCCTCATAGCTCGGATAGATGCCCGATACACGGTAGGGTGTGAGTTTGACCCAGACGAGGCCGTCCGAGAGCAAGCCAAGCACCACGGAAAAGCGAGGATCATTTGTTCCTCGTTCCGGAGCGACACGACCCATGTGGTCAAGGACAAATGGCACGCCTGCGGAGCGGATTAATGGCTCAAGGTCTACGAGTACATCAATGTCGGCCCAGAGCTGTACATGCATCCCCAGGCTGCGCAGGATTGGCAGTACTCTAGGCAACGCCTCGATATCGACGGTGTTCTTATAGCGTGCTTGACCATGACTGAGGAGGCGGCTGAATCGAAGTCCACGAATGCCGTGCGCGTAGAGTGCCTCCAGATCGCTCTCGCCAAGAGCGGGATCTACGACAGCAACACCCCGAAGACGGTCTGGTGTTGTAGCCAACGCATCGAGGAGGGCCCGATTGTCCAGCCCATGCGCAGATGGCTGCACTAGGACACCACGTTCCAAGTGCAGTGCATCGAGCAGATCTAAGTATGCGCGCGGTGTGCACTCGGGCGGCGTGTAGGTGCGCTCGGCAGACAAAGGATAGCGAGCATACGGACCGAAGACATGGCAATGGCAATCCGTGGCCCCCTTCGGCATCACGAAGTCCGGTGCAATCACTGCCTGTGGCGAATCATTGCTCATGGGCAAGCGCTCCAACTTTAGGCAGCCGCGGTAGCGCCCAGGACAACACCCAGCACGTTGCGTGCCGCTGTCGTGCCGAGATTGACGTACGCTGCATCGCTAACGCCACCAACATGCGGCGACAGAATGAGGTTCGGAATGTTGCAGAACGGATGGTTTGCCGAAAACGGCTCGACTTCGAAACTATCCAGGCCGGCGGCATAGAGCTTTCCGGAGTCCAGTGCGTCGATGAGGGCAGGCTCGTCGACCAACCCGCCTCGTGCGGTATTGACGAAGATTGCGCCGTCCTTGAAGCGGGTCAACGTGTCGCGATTGATCATCTTGCGATTCTCCTCAGTGAGCGGGCAGTGCAAGGAGACGACATCGGACTGCTCATACAGCTCTGCTAGTGATGCGAGTACAACGCCTTCTGGTGCAGTCTTGGCAAACGGATCAAACGCAAGGATGTTCATGCCCATCGCTTTGCCGATGATTGCTGTGCGCCGACCGATCTCACCCAGGCCGACGATGCCGAGCGTGCGGCCGCTCAGTTCCATCGTCTTGTGTGTCGCCTTGTCCCAGTATCCGGTGCGCATCCGGGAATTGAGGTGGATCACGGATTTTGCGCAACCCAGAATGAGTGCCCAGGCATGCTCTGCAACGGCGGCCGCGTTGGCTCCCACAGCGGCTCGCACGGCGATGCCACGCTCGGCGGCGGCTTTCTGATCCACGACGTCCACACCGCTTCCGTGGCGCGAGATGACCTTCAGCCCCGGCGCTGCATCCATCATGGCTGCCGTGATCTTGCCGTAGCGCGCAATGATCGCGATCGGGTTCCTGGCCTTGGCCAGCGCAACTACCTCTGATTCGGTGGGCTGTTTCCCCGCGAATACCACGTCGAAATCTTGCAGCAGATCGAGTGCCTGTCGTGCCAGATCAGCCCCCGTGACGAGGACCACTGGTTTCTGTTCGTTGTTCACAAGTGAAAGTTTCCTAGTCGGACCGCTCAGAATGAGCCGCCACCCAGGAAAATTTTGGGGGCTCAGGCGCGCGAGTGCCACTTCCAATCGTGCGCTTAGGTATAATAAAAAGTCATTCCTCAAGGTGGCGAGATGGCCCGGCGTATTCCCCCTCTTAATCCCTTGCGGGTATTCGAAGTCGTTGCCCGTACCAAGAATTTGACGATAGCTGCGCAGGAGTTGCATGTCTCGCAATCCGCTGTCAGCCGCCAAGTTGCCGTTTTGGAAGGTTATCTTGGCGTGGAGCTTTTCCGAAGGGAGCGTCATGGTGTGACCCTTACGAAACTCGGCGAAGAGTATGCCGGGGACGTACTCCCAGCCTTTGACGCGATTGCCTCTGCCACGTCTCGCTTGTTAAGGAGCACATCGCAAGGCGCACTTCGGGTGCGCACCTACACGACTTTTGCCGCCAAATGGCTCATTCCGCGGTTACCCGATTTTCAGGAGCAGTACCCGAGCATCGAGGTCCGCATTGACAATGCAATCCCGGACGTGGATTTCGACCGCGACTCGGCTGACGTAGCGATCCAATTTGGGGACGGTCATTGGTCGCGTGTAAAAAGCGATCTGCTGTTCCATGACGAGATCGAGCCTGTGTGTACCCCAGGCTACCTGAGCAGCCACCGAGACGCTCGTGGAAAGCTGGACCCCCTGCTGAAACATCGTTTGCTGGTTTCGCATTACAGGCGCACTGACTGGGACGAATGGCTTGAGTTTGCCGGGATGGCTGAAGTGGCAAGTGGAAGCGAGCGGATGAGCTTTGGCAGTTCTGTTCTCACGTGGCAGGCCGCCCAGGATGGCATGGGCATCGCCATCGGCCAAACTGCCATGTTGAAGTCGGAGCTTGAGTCGGGGCAACTGGTCCGGCCATTTGCAATGCCATGTAGGCGGGGAAAGGCCTACTATCTGGTTCGCCCACAAGTGCAACGAGAGTCTCGCAAGCTCGTGGCTTTTCGTGACTGGTTGCTCGAAACGGTAGCTCGCGAGAGGAGCGCGGCGGAACACGCTTGACTGTTGCCGGTTAGGGGTATCCAGACGGCTCCATTGCGTCCAGTCATGCGCTGAGGTATTACATTTTGTTCTGACTGGGCTCCAAACTTGAAGTTCACAACTCTTTCTGTATGGACGATGCTGATGCCTGTCAACAGTCCAAGTCAGAGAGACAGAAATGAACTTCGAACTCAGTGAAGAGCATCAGGCATTTGCGGAATCGGTGCGTCGCTTCGCCCAAGACAAGCTTGCGCCCGGTGCACTGGAGCGCGCACATTCGGCTCAGTATCCGTGGGATGCCGCAAAGATGCTCGCCGAGCAAGGTCTGCTGGGTATCGCGTTTCCGGAAGCGGATGGCGGCCAGGGCGGCACCCTGATGCACGCCGTAATCGCAATTCAAGAAGTCGCACTGGTGTGCCCCAAGAGCGCTGATATCGTGCAAGCGGGCAACTTCGGCCCCATTCGCACCTTCGTTGAGTATGCAACGCCGGAACAGAAAGCTCGCTTCCTTCCCGATTTGCTTGCAGGCAACAAGCTAATCGCCTTGGGCATGACTGAGCCCGAAGCTGGATCTGCCGTGACGGAGCTCAAGACGTCGGCAAGGCTCGATGGCGATCACTACTTCATCAATGGCAGCAAAATCTTCTCCACGCACAGCCCCGAGGCAGAACTCTTCCTGGTCTATGTTCGCTTCGGTCCGGGTGTTGGCGGCATAGGTTCGGTTCTTGTCGAGCGTGGTGCACCGGGGTTCCAGGTCGGCGAACCATCGAAGTTCATGAGCGGCGAGGAATGGTGCCAACTCTACTTCGAAGATTGTCGCATCCCCAAAGCGAACCTGCTGCTGGGCGAGGGCGGCTTCAAGCGCCAAATTTCCGGCTTCAACGTTGAGCGCCTGGGCAACTCGTCGCGCTCACTGGCACTCGGCCGTCACTGCTTCAACATCGCTCGCGAGCACGCCAAGATCCGCAAACAGTTTGGTCGCGAACTGTGCGAATTCCAAGGTATTCAGTGGAAGTTCGCCGAGATGGCACTGAAGCTCGAGTCCGCTCAGTTGTTGCTTTACCGCGCCGCAATGGAAGGGGAGCACGGTTTGCCTTCCGCGCATAGTACCGCAATGGCTAAACTCGCCTGCAATCAGGCCGGCTGGGACGTCGCCAATGAGGCGCTGCAAGTCATGGGTGGTATGGGCTACAGCCAGGAATCGATTGTCGAGTACTGCCTGCGCCGTATCCGTGGTTGGATGATTGCCGGCGGCTCCATCGAAGTGCTGAAGAACCGCATCGCAGAGGGTGTTTTTGAGCGCACCTTCTCGCAGCGTCCGCCCAGGGCAAGCTGACGCGCTTACATAAGCCTGAGTCAATAACAAGATCTGGAGACACTTATGTTTGCAAAAATCAGCAGCGCTTTGGCGCTGAGTATGGCATCTCTGCTTGTGCCTGTATCCGTTCATGCGCAAGCAGGTGCCAGCACTTATCCCAACAAGCCTGTCCGTATTCTTATCGGATATCCGGCGGGCGGCCCCACTGACCTCACTGCACGGCTCATCGCAGCCAAGCTGCAGGCCTCGATGGGCCGGCCGTTTGTCGTCGATAACAAGCCGGGAGCGGGTTCGAACGTGGCCTCGGAAATGCTGGCCACCAGTCCGGCCGACGGCTATACGCTGATGATCGCCGCGGCCCAACTGACGTGGAACAGTGTCCTATACAAGAACATCCGGTACGACGCGCTGAAGAGTTTCGAACCGATTTCACGCCTGATGTCCGCGCCAGCGGTGCTGGCGGTCAACCCCAAAGTCCCGGCAAAGACGGTGTCTGAGTTGGTGGCACAGGCAAAAAAGGAGCCCGGCAAGTATACGTTCGCGTCATCGGGCCCTGGATCGGTGCCGCACATCGCAGGAGAGTTGCTCAAGAGCAAGGCAAAGATTGACCTGCTGCATGTTCCCTATAAGGGAAGTGGTCCCGCGGTTACGGCAGTGCTCGGAGGAGAAACGGACATGTACTTCATGACCGTACTGAGTGCGATGCCGTACTTTAAGAGCGGAAAGCTCCGCGCGCTCGGCGTGACTTCCAACCACCGGATTCCCCAATTGCCTGAGGTGCCAACCATGGCAGAGGCAGGGGTACAGGGCGTTGAGGTGGACTCGTGGAACGGCCTGTTTGCGCCAGCGGGCACACCAAAAGAGATTATCGAGAAGCTGAACAAAGAGGTGCGCACGATCCTGGATATGCCCGAAGTTCGAAAGTCCTTCGAAGGGCAGGGGGCAACGGTAGTGGGAAGCACGTCGGCGGAGTTTTCCGCCTACCTGAAGAAAGAAGTTTCGCAGGGGACAGCTTTTGCACGCTCGATCAACCTGACGCTGGAGTGACGGCATGGCACGGAACAACGTTTTCAGATTAGCCGCACCGCTAGTGATGGTACTGGCTTGCAGCACCGCCTCCGCAGAGTCTCCCGCAGACTATCCTTCACGTCCCGTCAGGATGGTGGTGGGATATCAGGCAGGCGGCCCGACCGATGTCGTCGCGCGCTTGTTGGCCAAGCAACTGCAGACCTCTTTGGGGCAGGCATTCGTTGTGGAAAACAGACCTGGTGCTGGGTCGAATATCGCGTCTGACCAAGTCGCGGGCGCAAAGCCGGACGGCTATACGCTGCTTTTCGCGGCCGCTCCCATCGCATCCAACGGGTTCATTTACAAGAACCTGAAATGGAACGTGAAAACGAGCTT
Organism: Cupriavidus sp. GW823-FHT07A04; assembly: GCF_058794615.1. NCBI lineage: Bacteria > Pseudomonadati > Pseudomonadota > Betaproteobacteria > Burkholderiales > Burkholderiaceae > Cupriavidus > Cupriavidus sp. GW823-FHT07A04. The sequence continues at coordinate 49,823 of NZ_JBXAHA010000012.1, read as the reverse complement.
CGAGCCAATTTCGCAGGTCATGTCGGCGCCTGCGATTCTCGCGGTGAGCCCAACGTTGCCGGTTCACAACCTGGCCGAGCTGATTGCACTCGCAAAGAAGCAGCCAGGCAAGCTTTCGTTCGCGTCCACGGGTAATGGAGGGACGCAACACCTTGCAGGCGAGATGCTCAAGCAGCAGGCAGGGATCAATATGATTCACGTTCCGTACAAGGGAGCCTCCGGTGTGATTACGGACCTGATCTCCGGGAACGTCTCGATGGCCTTCATGACGTCGGTGTCGGCTATGCAATACCTTAGGGGTGGTCAAGCTAGGCCGATTGCCGTCGCTGCGCCCAAGAGATTAGCGGTGCTCCCGGATGTGCCTACGATGACCGAAGCCGGCTTGCCAGGGTTCGATGTCGATTCCTGGAGTGGTCTGTTTGCACCTGCCGGAACGCCGCGGCCAATCATCGAGAAGCTTCAGAAGGCGGTAGCGAAAGCCGCCGCGTCGCAAGAGATGCGCGACAACCTTCAGCCGCAGGGCGCGATTCTCGTGGGCAATACTTCAAGCGAGTTCAAGGCATACATCGACAAAGACATCGATCACATGTCCAAAATTTTCAAGACTGTCAAAGTAACATTGGAATAACTATGAACACGACCGCCACCATTCAACCTGACGCTGATCTTGCACAGGCATTGCTGGCTCCGCGCAGCGTGGCACTCTTCGGTGCATCGGATGATGCGGGCAAGACGGCTGGCCGACCACTGAAGTTCTTGCGTGCCGCTGGCTTTGAAGGCAAGGTCTATCCGGTCAACCCGAACCGGCGCACCGTGCAGGGTGAGACCGCCTATCAGAGCCTGGCGGAATTGCCGGAAGTGCCTGAACATGTCTTCATCCTGACACCAACGAATACGGTGCTTGATGCCGTGCGCGAATGCGCCCGGTTGGGCGTGAAGGTGGTGACAATTCTTGCAAGCGGATTTTCGGAGTCCGGGCCGGAGGGTGCCGCAAGGGAAGCGGCCCTGGCCGAGGTCAGCCGTGCGACCGGTTTGCGCATTCTAGGCCCGAGCAGCCTGGGCGTGATCAACCCGCGTGCGGGACTCGTTCTAACTGCGAATGCAGCATTCGCCGAGCCTGAACTTCCTCAGGGCCGAGTATTTGTGGCCTCTCACAGCGGCAGCATGATTGGGTCGCTAGTATCTCGTGGCAAGGCGCGCGGTGTTGGCTTTGCCGGCCTCGTTTCGGTGGGAGGCGAAGCGGACTTGTGTGTGGGCGAGATCTGCGCGGCAACGCTTGATGACCCCAACATCGGGGGATATCTCCTGTTCCTGGAAAGCTTACGTCACGGCGACAAACTACGCGCCTTTGCCGTAGAAGCGGCGAAGCGCGGCAAGCCGGTGATAGCGTACAAGCTGGGCAGGTCGGCCGCTGCCGCCGAAATGGCGGCGACCCATACCGGTGCGCTCGCAGGCGAGGACGATATTGCAGACGCCTTCCTCAAGGACCTTGGCATTGCCCGAGTCGGTATTCTCGAGGCTCTGTTGGAGACTTTCCCGCTTGCGGAACGAATTCCGCTGGGGGGGCGTTCCGCTCCGATGAAACGCGTGGGCGTCGTGACAACAACTGGCGGCGGTGCTGCCATGGTGGTGGACCAGTTGGGAATTCGCGATGTCGTGGTGGAGCCAGCCTCGGCGGAAACCCTGGCAAAACTTGAGGCTGCCGGCATTGTGGTATCTCCCGGACGCGTTCTCGACCTTACTTTGGCGGGCACTAACTATAGTGTCATGAAGGGGGCACTTGACATCATGTTCGAAGCATCGGAGTTCGACATCGTGCTCGCTGTGGTCGGTTCATCGGCGCGGTTCCAGCCGCAACTGGCAGTCAAGCCCATCATTGACAGCGCCTCGAATGCTAAGCCCGTCGCGGCGATGCTGGTGCCAGACGCACCTGAGGCGCTCGCCTCGCTGACTGCGGCAGGGGTGCCGTGCTTCCGTTCACCGGAGGCTTGTGCAGACGCGATTGCGTCGCTGTTTGCGCGTCGTGCACCTGGCGTGCAGGCAACCGTCGAGGTCGCCGGCGAAGCGGCACGGACGCTCAGCGAGGTGCAGGCATATGAGGTGCTTGACGCGCTTGGTGTGCCGCGCGCACCGGCAGTCACAATGCCGCTAGAGGGCCCTGCGAAAGCGCTGGAATTCTCCTATCCTGTGGTCGCCAAGGTTTGCTCTGAAGATATCCCCCACAAGACTGAAGTGGGTGGTGTTGTCCTTGGCATCCAAGATCAGGTCGGTCTGGAGGCCGCACTTGCGACGTTGCGCAAAAACCTCGCTGAGCGCGCTCCTGACAAGCGGTGTGAAGACGTACTGGTCCAACCGATGACCAAGGGGCTCACAGAGGTGCTCGTCGGCTATCGTATTGATGCCGAGGCCGGGCCAATCATCATGCTAGCGGCAGGCGGTATCTGGGCGGAAGTTGCTCGGGATCGCAGCATCCGTCTGGCTCCCGTGAGCGTCGAGACCGCAAGGGAGATGATTACGGAAGTCAAGGCTCTCAAGACGGTGTCGGGTCTTCGCGGGCGCCCTCGTGGTGATCTGGAAGCGCTGGCACAGGCAGTCTCGGCGCTGTCGCAACTGGCCGTGAAGCCTGAGCTGCGCATTGCCGAAGCGGAAGTGAATCCGATGATGGTCCTGCCGGAAGGCAAGGGCGTCGTCGCGGTGGACGCTCTCGTTCTGCGATCGTAAAAATGGTACAACACACGGCTCTGGCTACTGATCCGGGTGAGTTTATCGCTCGGATTGAAGCGCTCGGCGAAATGCGCAGAATTCGGGTGCACGGTCGGGATGTCGTGTGGCGGCGGTTCGGTAGCGGACCGCCGCTTGTGCTTATTCATGGCGGACACGGCAGTTGGCTGCATTGGGTGCGAAACATCGAACCGCTATTGGCTCGCCACACACTGTGGTTACCGGATCTGCCAAGCTTTGGTGACTCCGACGCGTTGCCCGGAGAGCCGCACGCTGCGGACCGGTTCGAACGCTTGGTTGGGTCCGTGTGCGCTTGTATTGAACAGCTTTTTGCGGCGAATGATCCAGTTCTGCTGACAGGCTTCTCGTTTGGCGGCCTCGTGGCGGCGAACGTCGCTGCCCGGTGCGGCAACGTGTCAAGACTCGCACTGCTAGGACCTGCCGGACACGGAGGGGCTCGTCGGCAGACCGTTGAGATGCGTGACTGGCGCGGTGACGATACTGATGAAGCGCAAAGTGCGCTGCATCACAATTTGGGCGCCCTCATGCTGCACGATGACCAAAATATCGATTCGCTGGCTTTGCTGGTCCACGAGCGCGCTTGCAAAGCGACTCACTTTCGAAGCAAGGCGATTTCCCGACATGCGTTACTGACTGAGGCCCTTGAACGATACCAGCGGCCGACGCTGCTGGTATGGGGCGAGCACGACGTCACGGCGGTGCCCGTCGACGCGGCGCAGCAGATTGCCTCTGATTTGCCGTACCGGGATTGGTGCCTGATTCCTGGTGCCGGCCATTGGGTACAGTATGAGAGGCCACAGGAAGTGAATCAGCTCTTACTGCGCTGGTTTTCCTCCACATAACAATTTGTACGAGAATGAAAAGCAAAATGGCTACCGTCGCTGATCTGACACTGCTGATGTCGGACTCTGCCATTCGCACGTTCGGCACGCGTATCGACGAGGTGCTACGTGACATCCCGCACCATTTGGTAACGCCGGGGGCATTGCTCGCAGGCCAAGTACCCGGGGAGGCAAAGATCGCCTTCTTGACACGAGAGGTCACCGGAAATTCCGGGAAAACTGATTTGGCCCCTTCGCTTGTTGAGTTCTACGAGGCCATGCGGGCTTCCTCCGAACTCAAATGGATGCAGACGCACTCCGCGGGCGCAGACCGGCCGATCTATGCAGAATTGAGAAAGCGAGAGATTAAGGTAACTACGGCATCCGGTGCGAATGCCGGGCCGGTGGCGCAGATGGCATTCCTGGGTGTGCTTGCCATCGCACGCAAGCTCCCGATGCTCATTGACGCGCAACGCCGGAAGTGCTGGGAGCCGCTTTTGGGTGAACGTGCGCCTAGGGAGTTGAAGGGGCAAACTGCCGTAGTAATTGGGTTGGGCCCAATTGGATTGGAGGTTGCCAGGCTGTTGAGTGCGATCGGCATGCAGGTCATTGGAGTACGCCGTACTCCAGAGCCAGTGGCCGGCGTGGCGCAGACGGCTAGCCTTGGTGACATCGGAAGCGTACTTCCTAAGGCCTCGGTCGTCGTGCTTGCTTGCCCATTGACGGACGCCACGCGCGGCCTATTGAATCGCCGGACTCTGGCGTTATTGCCGGCAGGTGCAATCGTCGTAAATGTGTCACGTGGCGAGGTAGTGGTCGAAAGGGATCTGATTGAGGCCTTGCGTGTGGGACATCTCGGCGGAGCTTTCCTTGACGTCTTCGAAAAAGAGCCATTAAGCACGGAATCCGAGCTTTGGACACTTCCTTCAGTAATGATCGCCCCCCATACGGCTGGTCACACAACGGGACACTATGCAGAAGTCGGGGAGATCTTTCTCGATAATCTCACCCGCTGGCGTGATGGGCTGCCCCTTCGAAATACCGTTAAGTAATTCATACGATCGTTAGGAGAACACATGTCTAGTTCATCCAATCTGAAGCTTCCATCGCTTCGTGACAAGGTTTCGCCTGAGGAGTGGCAGGCACGCGTGGATCTGGCTGCGTGCTATCGTTTATTCGACATCTACGACCTGTCTGATCTCACCGCCAACCACATCTCTGCCCGAGTGCCCGGCGAGAATGCCTTCCTGATCAACCCATACGGCATGCTCTACGAAGAGATCACCGCCTCATCGCTTATCAAGGTCGATGAAAGCGGGGAAGTTCTCCACAGCCCGGACTTCGGCGAATTGAAGTATGGTGTCAATCGTGCTGGCTACGTCATTCACAGTGCCATCCACGCGGCGCGGCCCGACGTCGGTTGTGTTGCCCACACGCATACGGTCGCTGGAATGGCTGTTTCGTCTCTGGCCAGTGGGATTCTGCCCTTGACGCAAACCTCTATGCGCTTCGCGAGCGCGGCATATCACGACTTCGAGGGTATCGTGCTGGATGAGCGGGAACAGGAGTCGTTGCTGCGCGACATGGGGCAGGAAAATTATCTTGTGCTGCGCAATCACGGTCTGCTTGTCGCAACGAGCACTATCGCTGAGGCGTTCAATGCAATGCATCGCTTCGAGCAGGTGTGTAAGGCGCAGCTTGCCGCGTTGGCCTGCGGGGCGGATGTTACGACCGTGCCGGTGGAGATCGTTGAGGCGACACGCAAGAACTATCTTCCTGGCACGCGGCGCCCGTTTGGCGTAATGGAATGGCCCGCCATGCTGCGTAAGCTTAACCGTATTGATCCGAGCTATCAGGACTAATTGGCCTAGGTCCGCTTCGTTCCATCCGCGACTTTGATCGCGGATGGAAGACGGGCCTGCCCTGATCGTATATGAAAACGGTCGTCTGGGCAGTCACCACGGTCGTAAGCGTGTCCCCGGCACCGTCTCGACGATGTGAGAAGAAGTTGCCAGAGTAGTCCCCACCAAAAAGTAGTGGGGACCACAGTGACAACAGAGGCACCGAAGAGAAGCTCACGCAAAGGCATCCCGAACCACCCCATCGAATTCCGACGGCATCTGGCCAAGCTGGCCTGCGAGCCAGGCGTATCGGTGGCGCGTTTGGCAATGGAACACGGGTTGAATCCGAACCTGTTATTCAAATGGCGCCGATCGCTCCGTGCTGGCGAATACGATCCGGTGGCTTTGCTGCGCGTGACAGCGGAAGCACCGATGCAAGAGATGGAGCATCCGGCCCCGGCACCAGTTGCCAGCGCTGCTCCGGCGGGCGCCATCGAGATCAGCGTGGGTAACACCCTCGTGCGCATTGAAGGCTCGCCCAACGAAGCCACGTTATTGCTGGTGCTCCGCATGTTGCGCGGCACATCGGGATCGGCAACATGATCGGCTTACCCAGCCACACGAGAATCTGGTTGGCCGCTGGCGTGACCGACATGCGCTCGGGCTTCAATAGCCTGGCCGCCAAGGTCCAGACGGTACTGGAGCGAGATCCGTTCAGCGGGCACGTGTTCGTGTTTCGAGGCAAGCGTGGCGATCTGGTCAAAGTGCTGTGGTGGCGCGGCGATGGCATGTGTTTGCTGATGAAGCGGCTGGAGCGCGGCCGGTTCGTGTGGCCACGTGCCGATGGTGGCGTGGTGTGTTTGAGCCAGGCCCAACTGTCCATGTTGCTCGAAGGCATCGACTGGCGGCAGCCCCTACGCACGACAGAGCCGACATTGGCGTTGTAAACCTGCTGGCCACCGCGTAAACTGCCGGCATGACCACGGCAGACGCCTATCCGGACGACATCGAAGCGCTCAAAGCCTTGCTGCTTGAGCGCGATACGCGCATCGGGCATCTGGAAGATGTGGTCGAATCGCACAAGGCGGCAAATGCCACTGCCAAGGCCGAGATTGAGCATCTGAAGCTGCTGATCGCGAAGCTGCGCCGCATGCAGTTCGGCCGCAGCTCCTTGTGCAGCCCAGCGTGCGGCCGTCGTCGGTCTTGCCCGTAGATAGCGATCGACGATCTGCGGAGGAATCGGTGTCGACTTGCTACAGCCGCATCCGGTCGCGTACGCGCTGAATCGCGCGACGCGCGCCAGATATAGCTTCGCCGAGCCGCGCTTGTAGCCTGCTCTCGACAGATCGGCAGCAATGCCATCGATCTCATTGCCGAGCGCGCCACTGCGAAATCGGGCAATCACTCGACGATACTTGAAATAGAGTTCTAGCATGACCACTCCTTCCGTTGCAAAGGTCGGGGACAATCCCCGGCATGGAGAGAGTGGAATCCAAATGATTATGTGGCGGTAAACAGTTTGATGACAGGCAATTCCGGAGGTGTTGCCAAGTTACGTCGCATATCACAGTTCGCCACATAACAGGGGATTCTTGGCCAGCAACGGCTCCACCAGATACGACAGGCCGTCGATGGACTTGCGCATGTCAACCGCGTCACGGCAGATGAAAGCCTGCACATCGCCGCTGATCAGCACCGGCCGCCTCCCAACTGCCCCAGCACGAAGCGCACGATGCGTTCGGCATGCACCCCGGCCATCTCGATACGTGCGCCGCCCAGCGTGACGACCACTTGGGCGCGTGACTTCGATGGTGCCGGGTCGCTCGCCGGCAGGACATTCGGTAGCGCTGTCGTTGCCGCGGCGATGAGTGCCGTATCCGGGGTCACTGCCATGGGCGGCGTCACCGGTGGCTCGTGGTTCAATCGCTTGCGCCACAGATCGAAGGTGCTAACGGCCAAGCCGTGCTGTCGGCAGAAGGCTCGAATGCTCCCGCCGCTGTGACCCCATTGTGCGAGCATCTCGCGCCAGAAGGCTTCGTCGTGCCGGTTATGCCTTGCCCCTGCTCGTCCGCTCATACCCTCGCGCTGATCGGCCATCACTCCACTCCCGCCTACCGTGAAGCTGTAACCTTCTCATCAGCGCCCACGACTCGCCAGCCGGGCTCCGCTGACGGTTACATAGCCCCAGCATGCAGAAGCTCGCGCCGGCCAATGCGGACGAGTGGGTGAGGGCGATGCTCATCAAGGCAACGACTGCGACCCATGGGGCAAATGCGTGCGCGCGCATGGTTCGCTTGACGTTCAGCATTCGAGACGAAAGCAAAAGTGCCGCCATCATGGCGCCCGCGCCGGCGCAGGCGAAGAACACGCCGGTGAAGTGCGCGGCATTACCGAAGCGGTGTGACGACAGCACAGGAATCAGGGTCTGATAGGAGCCGGCAAGAAGCCCTAGAGCGGCAAGTGTCGGTAGCGCATGTCTCGCTAGGCCGTCGGCAAACGCATATGCAACGGCGCGCCGGAAACCGCTGTGCTTTGCAGCGGCACGGGCGACGGCTTCTTTGGGAAGCGACCGGATGCACAGAAGCATGGTCGAAAGTCCCAGTATGTTTAGCGCGAATCCGCCCTGAGCACCGAAGTGCACGAAAGAGAAGGCTGCGATAATGGGGCCAACCATACGGCCGACATTGAACACGAGTGTGTTCAGAGCGATTACGCTGGAAATGGCGTTCTTGTCCTTGAGCGTTGTCGTCAGCAGGAGTTGCCGGGATGGCATCTCCATTGCCGAGAGCACCCCGCATATCAAGGCCGCGGCGGTGATCATCTCGGCTTTCAGCCACCCCAAGAGACTAATGGCGAACAGCGCGCATGCGATGAACGCCGACGCCGACAATATGCGCAGCGCATTGCGGCGCGCTGCACTTGCGCGCAGGCGCGCGCCGAAGATGGGCGACACCAGCAACGACGGGCCGTACAGCAGAAAATTTAGAAGACCAAGCTGCCACGCGGCGTGAGTCATTTCCCATAACAGCAGGTTCATCGTGATGTTCTGGGTCCAACTTCCAAGTACGGAAGCCGTTTGGCCGAAAAGGTAGCGCCTGATCGGAGGTTCGGTGAGCGCGGGAAATGCGTTGGGTACGACCGTGCGTAAGCCTGTCATGTGAGGGACGCGGGCGTCGAGGCCCGGGAGAAGAGGCCGCCAAGATGGCCTCGGTTCATAATGATATTATGAAAATGATGGCTGTAGGGGTAAACCCTCCTGTGTCGCCAAGCGGTATCCGGTATCCGGCGGCCGGAGGGTGCTATCCTGCGCCGTGCGGTAACATATTCGGGTTATGAAATTTTTGCTTAGCGCGCCCGTACGGGGGCGCTGGTACCACGGAGAACTAAGGTCAGATGGCCAGGCAGAAAACAACAGACGTGGACCGATCGGTAAATGCGGTCGGCCGTACACTCTCCATCCTGGATGCCTTCCTGCAGCACGAGGGTCCGCTGACCCTGTCGGATCTCGAGAGCCAAACGGGACTCTTCAAGAGTGTCATCCTGCGCTACATGCTGTCGCTGGAGCCTATGAACTATGTCGTCAAGCGACCGGATGGCCGCTATCAACTTGGCGCGCGCGTGTTCGAGCTGGGCCTCCGCTACGAGCAGACATTTAATCTTTCCGACCATGTCATGCCGGTACTGGATACTCTCACGCGAGAGACCGAGGAGAGCGCGTCGTTCTACGTGCGGGAGGGCGATAGTCGGATCTGCCTGTTGAGGAAAGACTCTCCGCAGCATTTGAAGGCCAGCATCGCCCCCGGCACGAGGCTGCCGATGGACGACACGGCAACCGCGGAGGTGTTGCGAGCCTTCTCTACGCCGGTGGACTTCGCATGGTCTGTCAAGAACTGCGTCTTCACGTCCGCTCGCAAGGTCAACCAGGTGACAGTCGGCCAGCAATTGACTTCATCTATGTCAGCGCCGGTCCTGCGGCATGGCAATACGCTTGCCGGTGCATTGACAATCTCCGGGCCCGTCGGCCGTTTCGATCCTGCGGCGAAGGCTACCCAAAACCTTCTCTTCGATTCCGCCAAGGAACTCTCGAAGTCGCTAGGCGCGAGCGTCTAAGACCCAGAGCTAACGATGCATACCCAAATAGGGGCGGCTTTTTAGCCGCCCCTATTCTTTTCGACCATCGAAGCCCCGGGGCCATCGGTTGCGCGGGCCGCATGGTCGTCGAATCGGTCCATCTTGGTGCGACACGCACAGTTTCTAACCGATTCGTCTCTGCCAGACACCCGCTCCTGCACAAGACTAGCGCAACTCCCTATTGTCACCGTTCCTCGCGTACGCCAGTCTTCCTGGCATCGGAATTGCAAGCATAATGCCATTATGAAAATCTAAGGGCGCGATAGGCGTGTCCCTTTTTGTGTGGGAGCGAAGCATGTCTGAAGCACAAGGGAGTGTGGGTGTTCTGAAGGTCAGTTTGCTGCGCGCTGCAGTAGCCGGAATCTTGGCGATCGGCATGGTCGACGCCGCACAGGCAGACCTGCTTGCGGATGTGAAAGACCGCGGTACGCTTGTGTGCGGCACGATGAATACCATCGAGCCAATGGGGTACCTCGACTTGAAAACCAGGAAGGTCGTCGGCTTCGATGTGGATGTCTGCGAGGCGGTAGCCAAGGGGCTGGGCTTGCAGTTCGAGCAGAAGTCGTTGGCGCTCGAAGCGCGCATCCCGGAGCTTACCCTCGGTCGCGTCGATATTCTCTCTGCCGTCCTCGGGTACACCGAAGAGCGCGCAAAGCAGATTGACTATACGGACTCGCATTTCCAGGTGCCCATTCGGATCATGGTGGGCACCGACTCGCCGTACAAAAAGATCACGGATCTGAATGGCAAGAAGGTGGGAATGTCTTCGGGATCGACGCCGGAGCACTGGCTGCGCAAGCGGTTTCCTGAGGTCCAGGCAATCACATTCCGCGATACGCCCGCAGTCTTCACGGCGCTCAAGCAAGGCAAGATTGACGGTGAGGGCATTACTCAAACATCGGGCGCGAAGCTAATGGCAGCGGGAGCAGGTGTTTTCCGCTATCTGGATGAGCCATTGGGCTGGGAACCGAATGGGCTCGGCGTACGCAAGGGCGAGCCGGCTTTCGTTGCAGCGGTCAACAAGGTTCTCGCCCAGATGGAGGCCAGCGGGGAAATGGACCGAATCTGGAACAAGTGGCTGGGATCGGGCACGGCATACAACATCAAGCGCGAGAAACGGCTGACGCCGATCAGCCAAGTTGGTGCCGAATTGAAAAGCCAGTAATCCAAGGCGCCCACGGGCGCCTTTTTCCCTATCTATACCAGCATGAAACAAATAACCGTTATCGGCGCCGGGATCGTAGGTCTGGCGACCGCACTACAACTCCGCATGGACGGTTTTGCCGTGCAAATCGTAGACCCCAATGAACCCGCAAGCGGATGCTCAGCCGGGAATGCCGGCTACTTGAGCGAAGCAAACATTTTTCCATCGAACTCAACGGAAAGTCTGAAGAAGCTGCCGGCGTTGCTGCGAGACCCGCTTGGGCCTCTGACAATCCACGCGTCGTACGTTCCGCGCTTCTTGCCCTGGGGCGTCCGCGCGGCGCTTGCATTGCGTCCGAAAAAGCTGTGCGAAACCGTTGAGGCGATGTCGGCGCTGATTCGTCCTGCGATCGACAGCTACGAGTCGCTCTTGCGCGAAGCGGGCGCATCGCATCTGATGGAGCGTAGGGGAGCATTGGCCATTTGCATGACCCTCGGGACGTTGGAAGCGCGGTCGACGAAGATTCCTGCGTTGAAGCAGCATCAGGTGGCCGTCGAGCGGATTTCGAGAGAGGAGACCCTCGAACTCGAGCCAGCGATCTCGCGTGACATTCAGGGGGCATTGTTCTACCCCAACTCGGGGCGCTGCCTCGGACCCCGGACGTTGGGAGAGACGTTCGCCAAGCGGCTGCATGAAGGGGGTTGCCGCTTTATCAAAGCGTCCGTGCATAAACTGACGCCGAACGAAGCAAACGGATGGCGGCTTGACACGGACATTGGCAGCTTCAATACCGACATGGTTGTCGTTTGCGCCGGTCGTCGATCCGACGTGCTGATGCGGCCGCTTGGTTACAGTGCACCTCTGATTTCTGAACGCGGATATCACCTCATGCTGCCGGTGCCGGGCGTTCGCCTTGGCCGTCCCGTCTCCATTGCAGAAGCGTACTTCGTCGCCACGCCCATGGCGGATGGCCTGCGCCTCGCCGGCACAGCAGAGTTTGCACCCGCTAATGCGCCGATGAATCCGGCGCGGTCCGATATGCTGTTTGATTTGGCCCAACCGTACTTGCCCGGTCTGAGCCGTGAGGGGGCTATTCGATGGATGGGCGTCAGGCCTTCCTTGCCCGACGGGTTGCCCGCTATCGGCCTCGCTTCCCGGCACACCAATCTCTATTACTCCTTTGGCCACGGTCATAACGGCCTTACGTTAGCCGCCGTCTCGGCAAAGCTTCTCGCTGCCGTCGTTTCCGGTCGAGAAACGCCACACATTGAAACCCGCGCATACGCCATCGACCGCTTTAGCCTCTGGAGCCGCTCGAGCGGGCAGGAGCGCGGGCCGCGCTCGGCATAGCGGCTCTGGTTATCCCATCGCTCTGTGTCATTCGTGACAGCGATGTCCTTTGGCGCTAGCCGGACGGACAGTACGCAGATCGCCAAATTCCTAAAACGAACCTCAAGCGGAGCTTGATATGCAGACTTCAATCGAACGCATTCCTGGTAATGAACGGATGAGCAAGGCCGTCATCGTTAATGGCGGGGGGACTGTCTACTTCAGGGGAGTCACTCCGGCTGCCAACTCCGGCCGCACCATTGAAGAGCAGACGGCCAGCGTACTGGGGCAAGTTGAGGAGCAGCTGGCCGAGGCGGGCGCCTCGAAGGCGGGTCTTGTATCTGTGAGCATCTGGCTCAACGACATTCGCGACATGGCTGCAATGAACAAGATCTACGACCGGTGGATGGTCCCTGGGCATCAGCCTGTCCGCGCGTGCGTGCAAGCTGCGCTTGCCCAGCCACACTACCTGATTGAAGTGCAGGTAGTGGCGGTCCGTTCCGCGCAATAAGTCCAACTCAATTCGATGAAGCGCAGGCGCTGACGTGTTCTGCGCCATTTTCCTATCGCGAGGACAACATAATGATCCAGGTGAAAACAGAAGGCGACAATCATCGACCGATGATTCGGCGCACAGACCTTTCAATCATGTCTCCGGAACAAGTCAGGCTGGCCATCCGGTCGTCGCAATGGACGGGGACGACGCATGGGGCATCTCGGGGACGTTTGCAGGCAAATCTGGTGGTGCTGAGCTCCCGCTATGCCTTCGACTTCCTGCGCTTCTGCATGCGCAATCCTTCTCCGTGTCCCGTCATCGACGCGACCGATCCGGGAGACCCGGAACCGAAGTTCGCTGCACCGGGCGCTGATGTGCGGACCGATCTGTCGTGCTACAAGGTGTACCGTGACGGCCAACTGGTAGAAGAGCGAAGCGACCTGCTGGACGTTTGGCGAGACGACAGTGTGGCGTTCCTATTGGGATGCAGTCTTTCGTTCGACGAGGCACTGGACAATAGTGGAATCCCGATGCCACATCTACGCAACGAGGATGGCCGCGTGGCAACGTACCGGTCGAACATCGCATGCAGGCCTGCGGGACCATTCGCGGGGCCGATGGTCGTCACGATGCGACCAGTCCCCACACCACTGGTTGCTAGAGCCGTGCAGGTGACGAGCCGCTATCCGCTCGCACACGGAGCGCCCGTGCATATCGGAAACCCGGCGCAGATCGGCATCCACGATCTACAAGCTCCGGAGTTTGTGAAGTTTGCCGGCCTCCCCGAAGGTCATACGCCAGTTTTCTGGGGGTGTGGTGTGACGCCGCAGGCTATTGCGTTGGCGGCTGGCATACCGGAAATGTTCACGCACGCCGCTGGGCATATGTTCGTCACTGACCTCACCCTTGACGGCTGGCAGTCGCTAGACTAGACACGCGAGGAGAACGGCTGGCGCCGCTTGAATCGTCCTCCGCGTGCGCGCCTGGACGTTGACCGGCGGCGGGCGTGAGAAACCAATCCCGCGAACGCCGAGCCGGCTTGGGCGAGCCTTCCACCCATGGTGGGCGCCGACTCGCCATCCCTTTTCCTATTGGACGCTACTCGGGTTTAATGCCAGCTGCCGTGATCGCCTTCCCCATTCGCTCACGGTCATTCACCACGAGCTTCTGAAACTCTTGCGGGCTGGTGCTCTTCGGTTCGATGCCCAGTTCCTCGAAACGCTTGCGGACATCCGGCTGCGCCATCACTTCGCGCATGGCACGCGAAATCTTCTCCACTATCGGCGCCGGCGTTCCGGAACGGACACAGATTCCCGTCCAGGACGCGGCTTCGAACGGAATGCCTGCCTCGTAAAAGGTGGGCACTTTAGGCAGCCCTGCCAGGCGCTCTTTACTGGCAACCGCAATTGCCTTGAGTCGGTTTCCGGAAAGGAAGCCTGCGACTGTCGATTGCTGGTCGAAGGCGACGTTGATCGTACCGGCGACCAGATCGCTCATGGCCTGACCGCTTCCTTTGTAGGGCACGTGATTCATGCTGATGCCCGCCTTTGAGGAGAACATCTCGGCCGCGAGATGTCCGGCGGAGCCCACACCTGCCGAACCGTACACGATCTTGCCTGGTTCCTTCTTGGCCAGCGCGACAAACTCGGCGGCGGTGTTGGCGGGCACGCTCGGGTGAGCGAGCAGCAAATAAGGGACGCTCGCGATCTGTGTGACTGGCAGGATGTCCTTTGCGGCATCGAAGTTCAGATGCTTGAACAGGTACTTATGCGTCGTTAGAACGCCGTTGGTGCAAGCGAACAAAGTGTAGCCATCCGCCGGGGCGCGAAGCATTGCTTCCGTTGCAATGATGCCGCTGGCGCCCGGTCGGTTGTCCACTACGACAGTCTGTCCAAGCACAGTCTTCAATTTCGGCGCGAGGAGCCGGGCCATGATGTCTGTCGAGCCACCCGGCCCGAATCCAACAATCAAGGTAATAGGCTGCTGCTGCGGATACTCGGCAGCGAATGCATGAAAGGGAGCGACAAACTGGCACGTGACAGCGGCAAAAAGGGCGGACTTGATCATGAGCGTTCCTCGAAAGCGAAACTGAGTAGTTGGTAAAAATCATAATGCCATTACTCTATGCATAATTAATGCCAGGGCGACGCCCTGAGCCATTCCGCGCGGAGCAGGTATTCATACGGACCTGGTGAGATCGAGGCGCGCTCGGAAGTGGGGCAGCTTGCGGGTGAGCGCACCGAAGCTGCGCTCACTGAGAATGACCGTGCACTGCTATTGAACGAGCTTGGACATGGGGACGATTTCGCCGCCATTTTTCTCAATGACATCGCGGATTGCGCGCGCTAGCCCCACCGCCCCAGGGGTTTCGCTGTGCACCATGACGACCTGGGCCTGCATGCTCAGCGTCTCGCCATCAATCGTCGTAACCGTGCCCGAGTCCAACAGCTGAAACACACGCCTAGCGGCGACGGCATGATCCTTGATGACGGAACCCGGCGTGCCCCGGGCAACCAGCAGCCCGTTGCTGTCATAGGCCCGGTCTGCAAAGAACTTTCGTACCGTACGCAGCCCGTGTTTCAATGCAGCGGCTTCCGTGGCCGTGTTCGGTGTGACGGGAAAGATGATGTCCTTATTGAAGGCTGCCACCGCACCGACCAGGACGTCGGCCAGTTCATGGTCTTTGTACAAGATGTTGCCAAGCGCCCCGTGAAAGCTCAGGTGCGAGACCCGCGCCCCCTGTTCGCGCGCGATCGCGTCCAGCGCGCCGAGCTGGTACAGCGTTTCGGATTTCAGGGACTTCGCATCAGTGGGCAAGCGGCGGCGGCCGAAATGGCGCTTGTCGTCGAAGCCAGGGTGTGCGCCAATGTCTACTCCATTTTTGAGAGCAGTTGCGACAGTGTGGGCCATGACATCCGGATCGCCGGCATGAAAGCCACACGCAATATTTGCCGACGACACGAGCGTAAGGAGGATGTCGTCGTCGCCCATGCGATAGGGCCCAAAGGCCTCGCCCATATCCGAGTTGATATCGATTCTCATACTGATACCTCTGGTAATAGTTCCATGAGTGGGTCGCCGTATCCCACAAGCGTTCCCGGTGCCACGAGCCATCGCTGAATGGTGCCGTTGCAGTGCGCGCGTACGACGCTGTATCGAACACCGACCTGTAGAAGCGCAACGGGGTCGCCGACCGTTACGGCATGCCCAACGCAAGCAAGCTGCCCGTTCCGTGAAGGATGCTCGAGGCGCAAGATCCCTAGGGACTCAGCGCGGCAAATCCCAACAGATGGTGGTGCGACCGAAGGAGTCGGATCAAGCTCAGTCGGTGCTGTCTCGATATGAAAGTTCCGTACCCGCGATTGCATGGACAGATGGGCCGTCTTGAGCTCGAGTCCGATGCCCCGGCTCTCGGCATATGCGACGAGATCGACGACACCGAATAGCGACAACTGATCCAGCTCGAGGTCAACGTCAAGGCATGGAGAGCTTAGTAGCACGTCGTACCTCCTCGATGTATGCGTGAATCGCCTTCGTCGCGTCCAAAGCTTGGTCGACATCGACCTCAGTGAAGCGGATGTGCTCTCCGATTCTGGCTTGTGCGAGTCTCCATAGATCGGCGCTGATGACCGTGGCAATCTTCGGGTAGCCGCCCGAGACATTGGCGTCGGCGAGCTGCAGGACGGGCTGTCCGTTAGGCGGAACCTGTACCACGCCGGGGATGATGCCGTGTGAACGCATTTCAAGCGGCTGCGTCAGCTCAAGCTTCTGTCCCTGGAGTCGATAGCCGGTCCGGTTGCTCTGGGGCGTGATTTTCCAGTATGTGGTCCAGAACTGCTGGCGCGCTGCCTCGGTCAGTTCCTCGTATTCACCTGCGGCAATCGCGCGAACCGTGACTAAGCCAGGTGCGTTGCCTGTGGCCAATCGATGCTCTGGCGGGATGACTCCGAAATCGCCGTGTTTCAGCGGGCAGGCATTGACGTTCAGTACGTCGCCTTTGCGAAGCTGCCGGCCTTCATGCCCCCCGATCGCGCCGCGCAATTGCGTACTCCGGGATCCCAGTACAGGTGGCACATCGATGCCTCCGGCGATACAAAGGTACGCCCGCGCACCGCGGATAGGGCGCTTCAGGGTCAATACTTGGCCGTCTTTGGCACTAGTCGCCCACCACGGCAGAACTTGTACGCCATCCAGGCTGGCGTCAAAATCTGCGCCAGAAATTGCAAAACCGGTTTCCCGCAGGAATCGGATTTTAAATGGCGTCAGGGTGATCTCGAGACCGGCTGCATTGGGATCGTTCCCCAGCATTTCGTTGCCCAAGGCGAGGGCCAATCGATCCATTGCTCCAGCGGTTCCTACGCCATAGCGACGTTGGCCATCCCGGCCAAGATCTTGGACGGTGGTTAGGGCCGCGGTAGAAAGAATTTCGATCATTGGTCGATCCTTTCGAGCCGGAAGCGCACGGTATCGCCGGGCGCGATCAGCGCCGGCGGCGAAGCTTCTGCATCGAACACGCCTCGCGTTGCACGCCCGATGATGTGCCAGCCCGTTGGACCTGCCGCGGATGTAACGCCTGTTTGGTCCCCCCCGATCATTACGCTGCCTGCCGGTGCGCTAAGGATGGGAACGGCGCGTCGCGCCATGAACAGTGACCGAGGGAGGCCCCCGAGATAAGCGAAACCTGGAGAACTGCCGAGCGCGTAAGCGACAAAGTCCGTTTCGGAGTGTCGAATCGCAGCCTCTTGGGGCGAAAGGCCAGCGTGACAGGCAAGCGCAGTGAGATCGGGCCCCATCTCGCCACCGTAGACGACCGGGATATCAACGACTTTGCCCGCGCGCGCCCTCGGCTTCGTTCGCGACCATTCAAAGACGAGTCGGGCCCGCATCCTCGTACTTTCCAGGCGGAAGGGGTCATACACGACTAGCAAGTTCGTCATACCCGCGACGACTTCCAGCACGCCCTTCCAGCGTTGGACCTCGTCAGCCATCCCCCAGATGAGCCGTTGCGTTTCGAGCGCGAGTTCGCCTTCGGCCTCAAGAAGCAGGGCGCTTTCACCGATCCTGCTCACCTTCAGCGGGAGGGGGCCTGGCGACGCAGCAGATGGCGGGGGATGTTCCAGCGAATGGGTTTCGTTGTCGGTCATGTAGGTGCTCCATGGCAAGTGCAAGAGGGCCTGCTCACAGAATCATAATGTCATTATGAAATCTGAGACTAATTTTTTCGACCCGGACTAACCCTTGCTCCGGATCGGTGCGCGTCGCCCAAAAGCGGTGCGCCGCTAGCTGTGCTGGTGCGCGCATTTTGTGCGTCAACGTGCGTTTTTGTCCCATGGACCCCGCGAAAACCCCTAAAGCCATGCCAGATGCGATGTGGCACGATAGCTGCGATGTAAAAATCATAATGACATTATGAAAACCATCCATAGGAGTACCGAAATGGCTTTGCACCCCCAACTCTCTCGGCGCTTGCGTCTGTTCCTTCTAGGTATAGGCGTTGCGCTGGCCAGCTCGGCATACGCCGACAGGCTGGCGGACATCAAGGCGAGGGGGACCCTGATTTGCGGCACGCTCTCGACCAGCCAGCCCCTGGGCTATCAGGATCCCAAGACCCGCCAGATCGTCGGCTTCGATGTTGACACTTGCGCGGCGCTGGCCAAACACTTGGGTGTGAAGCTCGAACACCGGCCGTTGAGCGTGGAGTCGCGCATTCCCGAGCTGGCGCTCGGCCGAGTCGATGTCGTGGCGGCCGCGCTGGGCTATACCAAGGAGCGCGCACGGCAGATCGCTTTCTCGGATATTCATTACCAGGTGCCCATCAAGCTGGTGGTCCCGGTTGATTCGCCGATCAAGGATGTCAGCCAGGCGAAAGACATCAAGATCAGCACCGTCAAGGGTTCGACGCCGGAGCTTTACGCCAGACGCCTGTTCCAGTCAGCAGAGATCGTGACCTTCCAGGACTCACCCACTGCGTTCCTTGCCCTGCAGCAGGGCAAAGCGCAGGCCTTCGCAATCGCTCAGATGTCAGGTGCCCGCTACGTGAACGAGTCAGGCGGCAGGATGCGGTTCGTCGACGGGCAATTGCATTGGGAGCCGACCGCCATCGGCGTGAAGAAGGGCGAGCCGGCTTTGCTGGCCGCGGTCAACACGGCGCTCGCGAAAATGGAGAAGGACGGCGAACTTGACGCCATGTGGAACAAGTGGGCTGGGCCCGAGACCCCGTTCAACATCAAGCGCGAAAAGAAGCTGACGCCGCTCTCCGCAGTCGAGTAACCCGCATGCGGGGTCGGCCCACCGTCAGCCCCGCCAGCATTCCGAGTTAGTCATGGAACCACTAGATTTTTCCTTCCTCCACGAAGGGCCATACGTGCAATGGCTCCTCATGGGCGGATTGCGGACCATAGTCCTTTTCCTGTCCTCATGGGTCTTCGGCTTCGCGATCGCCCTCATCATCGTTGCATCGCGGTCCTCGAACATCAAAGTCGTGGAAAAGCTGTGCGAAGCGTTTGTGGGCTATCACCGCAACGTGCCGGGGCTAGTGCAGATCTTCTTCTGGTACTTCGGCATTTCCCAGATTCTACCGAACTCGTGGCAGGCCGCAATCAATGCGAGCAACGGGGAGCTGATCTTCGCACTCATCGCCCTGTCACTCAATACGGCGGCATACATGTCGGAGGATCTGCGCAGCGGCATTCGATCGCTGCCGCCGACCCAGCTCGAAGCTGCGCGCGCTTTGGGATTGACCTATCTTCAGGCCGTGCGTCGCGTAATCCTGCCGCAAGCCGTACGAGTGTCCGTCCCTCCCTTGGTGAATCAGTCACTGAGCCTGTTCAAGTCCACAAGCTTGGCTATGGTCATCGGTGTGGGGGAAGCAATGTACGTCACCAAGCAGATCGAGAACGAAACGTTCCACACGTTCGAGGCATTTGCCATCGCCTCTGGCTTCTACCTCTGCGTATCGTTCCTGATCATGGGACTTGGCAGCTACGCCCATCAACGTCTTGACCTGACAGCGAAGGGGGCGCGATGAACGACATTCTCCATATCCTGCACGAGTACGGGCTGATTTTCCTGCTCGGGCAATTCCCGGAGGGTCCTCTCGGCGGCCTAGCCCTGACGCTATGCATGGCAGTCGCAGGTCTCGTACTGGCGTTCCCATTGTCCGTGCTGATCGGTGTCGCCCGCACCAGCCCTATCAAGGCGTTTGCCTTGCCGGCTGCTGGGTTCACTACGGTAGTCCGCGGCCTTCCGGTCCTGATGCTGATTTTTTGGGCGTACTTCATCGTGCCGGTGCTTGTCGGTCGCGGTGTCTCCGGCGTGACCACGGTCATCTGCGCATTGATCGTGTACGAGGCAGCGTTCCTCGGGGAAGTCATTCGCGCCGGCATTCTCGCCGTGCCCCGAGGACATGTGGAGGCAGCCCGATCGCTCGGCATGACCTATGGCCAAACCTTGTGGCGGGTAGTCCTGCCGCAGGCGCTCAGAAACATGACCCCCAGCATACTGAATCAGTTCATCAATCTGATCAAGAACACTTCGCTGGGCTACATCATCAGCGTGAACGAGCTGACTTATGCTGCGTACCAGGTCAATGGACAGCTATTGAATAAGCCGTTCCAGATCTACCTCATTCTCGCTGCGTTCTACTTCATCGTCTGCTATTCACTCAACCTTGGCGTCAAGCGTCTGGAAACCGGTCGACGTTCCCCCCGCAAGTTCAGCGCCGTACCTATAGGAGCAACCGTCCAATGATCCGCTTCAACAATGTCAACAAGTGGTACGGCGACTACCACGCGCTCAACAACGTCAACGAGAACATCGCCAAGGGCGAGGTTGTCGTGGTCTGCGGACCTTCGGGTTCTGGAAAATCGACGCTGATTCGCACGATCAATCGGCTCGAACCGATCCAGAAGGGCGAGATCTACGTGAACGGTGCCGACGTCCACCGCAAGGACGTGAACATCAATCGCCTGCGTAGCGAAATCGGATTTGTGTTCCAGCAGTTCAACCTGTTTCCGCACATGACCGTGCTGCGAAACATTATGCTGGCGCCGATGGATGTGCTGAAGGTATCGCAGGCCGAGGCTCGCGATCGCGCCATGGCGTTGCTCGAGAAGGTTGGCCTCGCCCACAAAGCCGACGCCTATCCTCCGCAGCTATCGGGTGGTCAACAACAGCGTGTGGCCATCGCGCGTGCGCTGGCGATGCGTCCTCCGGTCATGCTCTTCGATGAGCCGACGAGCGCCCTGGATCCCGAGATGGTGGGAGAGGTGCTGCAGGTGATGAAGCGGCTCGCTGTCGAAGGGATGACCATGGTGTGTGTCACCCATGAGATGGGTTTCGCGCGTGAGGTGGCGGACCGGGTCATTTTCATGGACCAGGGCCAGATCCTCGAATGCAACAAGCCTGGACAGTTCTTTGCAGCACCGGAACACCCGCGCGCGAAGAAGTTTGTTGCGGATATCCGCCACGCATAAGACCCGCAGATCGCGATCCCTTCCCGCGACGGATACGGCGCGATCTGCATACTCCCAATCTAGTTGAATTTGAGAATCATGCTCCATCTTGCGGAAAGACTTAACCGAATCAAGCCGTCTCCCAGTTCGATGGCCGGGCAGCGCGTACGGGAACTCTGCGCTCAAGGTCGCAACGTCATCGGCTTGACCGCCGGTGAGCCGGACTTCGATACCCCCGAGCACATTCGCGAGGCCGCAGTGCGTGCCATGGCAGAAGGAAAGACGCGCTACACCGACGTGGGCGGGACCGTAGCACTGCGCGAAGCGGTGGCTCGAAAGTTTCAGCGTGAGAACGGCCTTGAGTATGCTCGCGACGCCATCATCGTCAGCAATGGCGCCAAGCAGGTAATCTTCAATGCCGTCCTGTGTACGGTCCAGAAGGGAGACGAGGTCATCGTGCCTGCACCCTACTGGGTCTCCTATCCGGATATCGTGCTTCTGGCGGGTGGCCGGCCGGTCTTCGTTGATTGTCCGGCCGAGAACGGCTTCAAACTCAAGCCCGAAGATCTCGAGCGTGCTATCTCGCCGCGTACGCGCTGGCTTGTTCTGAATTCGCCCAACAATCCCAGCGGTGCTTCATACAGCCGAGAAGAACTGGCCGCACTAGGAGAGGTGCTGGAGCGGCATCCCCACGTTTGGGTCATGACGGATGACATCTATGAACACCTCACCTATGGGGACGGTGCTTTCACAACTTTCGCTCAGGCCGTGCCGGCGATGAAGGATCGCACGCTGACTATCAATGGCGTGTCGAAGGCCTACGCTATGACGGGCTGGCGTATTGGCTTTGCGGGCGGTCCAGCGCCGTTAATCAAGGCCATGGTGAAGCTTCAGTCCCAGAGTACCTCCGGGGCGAACTCCATCGCTCAAGCTGCGGCGATCGCAGCGCTGGACGGCCCCCAGGACTTTGTCCACGCGAACCGAGGCATTTTCCAGCGACGTCGCGATGCAGTGGTGTTGGCGCTAAGCGCTGTGGAAGGCATCGATTGCTTCGCGCCCGAAGGTGCATTCTATGTCTTTGCCTCCTGCGCTGGCCTGTTCGGTGCCAAGCGCCCTGATGGTGGCGTTATCAGCAACAGCGACGACTGGGTGGACTGGGTACTGAACTCGCAAGACCTGGCGGTTCTGCAAGGCTCGGCATACGGCGTCAATACCCATTTCCGTCTGTCCTTCGCTACTGACATGGATACCTTGATGGAAGGTTGCCGCCGGCTTGGGGCCGCGGCAAGCGCACTGTTGCGCTAAAGAGACCAGCTTGGGACTGGCAATGCTCGTCCTGAGATTTCCATCCACTGGCCGTGGCGGTGGAGTCGCCACGGCTTTCAGAACAGAAGCTTCCGCTATGAGTTTCCCCGATATCATTCGTGAGATCGACCGCGTCGCCACAGACGTCGTCGACAAAGCCAAGGCTTTCCAAGCTGCAATCCTTGCCGACGTGGCTGGACGACGCGGTGCTATGCATGGCCGCATCGCGCCGGTGCACAACACCATGGGCCTGGCGGGCCCCGCCTTCACGGTGGAAGTGCGCCCAGGCGACAACCTTATGATTCATGCCGCGATTGCGATGGCACGCCCGGGCGACATCCTCGTGATCGACGGTAAGGGCGACCTGACCGCTGCTCTCATGGGCACGCTCATGCTCAGCGCCTGCAAGAAGTTGGATCTGGGCGGCGTCGTGGTGGATGGCGCGATCCGAGATCGTGCCGAACTTCTGAATCTAGGTTTCCCGGTGTTCAGCGCCGGCTTCAATCCTGCGGGACCGACGAAGTATGTACCTGGTCGGATCAATCATCCGATTGCCGCTGGCGGCGTTGCCGTATGCCCTGGTGACCTGGTAGTGGGCGACGCCGATGGTATCGTGGTAATCGAGCGGGAAAAAGCCCCCGAAATGCTGAAGCTCGCAGAACGGAAGGTGGCGGACGAGGCTAAACGCCTTGAGGCTATTGAACGGGGTGACACGACTGCAAAATGGTTGACCGCCTCCCTGCGCGCTGCTGGCGTGCTGGCGGAAGGAGAGTCGCTGTAAGCCATAACGCCAGGTGCGGATCTCCCCATCCGCACTTGTCTCGGCGTTAACTGCCGCGCTCTGCCAACCCGGCGAACGCCTTCTTCAACGAGGGGAAACCTTAGGAAAAAGAAAGTGTGCCATCAGAAGCCGGGTGACACCACTGTGGTGCGCGTGCAATTAGGCAATGTCTCCGGGTCACGCTGCGGCCGCGCCGGGCGAAGCAGAGTTCCGTTCGATGCTCAAGGTTAGCAAACTCGACTCCAGCGTCAATGACACAATATAGTGTCACCGACGATTGGGCGATCGCACCCGCGGCGGACAGGCCGGGAACGGCCGCCGCGAACCTCCGCCCTTGACTTCGGAGGTCATTGATCTGATGCGCCAGGTTGCGGCGAAGGTATTCTCTGGGGTGCCGGTCACGCTAACACAAGGCACCGGCGGAGGCGATGCTCGCCGTTTGATTCGTGTCGGGATTCCGACCTACGGTGTCTCCGGCCACTTCCGAGATCCTGATTGCAATGGCATCCATGGTCTCAACGCGCGTCTGCGAGTGCCCTCAGTTATGGAAGGACGCGATTATCTGTACGAACTTGTGAAGATCTATGCCGTCCAGGCCAAGTGATACATAAGGGTTCGGAACGGGGGGGCCTCCCCTTTCGTGCCGAACGTCAGTTCGCTGTACGTTTCATATCTTCATTGGGGGCTCCCATCTGGGCGGGCAGAAATGCTCGCCATTTTTTTGGGCGACGAAAAGCCGGTGGGAAATCCCGTCTCCACTAGCCATCGAGGTCTTTTGCAAAACCGGGGTACATCCAATGCTCGACTCCGACGAGGTATGCGTTTTTGTTATGCCTGAGGTAGGAATTGGAAGTTTCCGTTTCTCCGCTCGTACAGGAAGATGCTGATGATCCAGCGCGCTATCGCACGATTCATATGCTTGGGCGGAACGCCTTGTGCCGCACACCCGTACCTTCAGCTGCTAGTGCTGGGCAACCCATCTATCCGGAGTATGTTGTTATGAAAGTTCTTGTCGCAGTCAAGCGGGTGGTGGACTACAACGTCAAGATCCGCGTGAAGTCGGATGGCACGGGCGTCGACCTGGCCAACGTCAAGATGAGCATGAACCCGTTCGACGAAATCGCTGTGGAAGAGGCCGTGCGCCTGAAGGAAGCTGGAGTCGTCACCGAGGTTATCGCCGTGTCGTGCGGCGTGGCGCAATGCCAGGAAACCCTTCGCACCGCGATGGCCATCGGCGCCGACCGCGGCATCCTGGTGGAGTCGAACGAAGACCTTCAGCCGCTGGCCGTGGCCAAGCTGATCAAGACCCTGATCGGTAAGGAACAGCCGCAACTGGTGATCCTGGGCAAGCAGGCCATCGACGACGATTCGAACCAGACCGGCCAGATGGTGGCGGCGCTGGCGGGCCTGCCGCAAGCGACGTTCGCCTCGAAGGTGGTCGTGGCCGACGGTCGTGCGTCGGTGACCCGTGAAGTCGATGGCGGTCTGGAGACGCTGTCGGTCATGCTGCCGGCCGTGGTGACCACCGACCTGCGCCTGAACGAGCCTCGCTACGTGACGCTGCCCAACATCATGAAGGCCAAGAAGAAGCCGCTGGAAATCGTGAAGCCGGAAGACCTTGGAGTTGACGTCAAGCCGCGCCTGGCCACCGTCAAGGTGGTGGAGCCTGCCAAGCGCAGTGCTGGCGTGATGGTGCCGGACGTGGCCACGCTGGTGCAAAAGCTGAAGACTGAAGCCAAAGTTATCTGAGCGCGGGGAGAGAAAATATGACTGCACTCGTCATTGCTGAACACGACAATCAATCGATCAAGGTCGCCACGCTCAACACCGTGACGGCGGCTGCCCAGTGCGGCGGCGACGTCCATGTGCTGGTGGCGGGCGCCAACGCCCGCGTCACCGCCGATGCCGCCGCAAAGATCGCTGGCGTATCCAAGGTGCTGCTGGCCGACGCCGCTTACTTTGGCGACGGCCTGGCCGAAAACGTGGCTGAGCAGGTGCTGGCCATCGCCAACGACTACTCGCACATCCTTGCTCCAGCCACCGCCTACGGGAAGAACATCCTGCCGCGCGTGGCCGCCAAGCTGGATGTGGCCCAGCTGTCGGACATCACAAAGATCGACAGCCCGGACACCTTCGAGCGTCCGATCTACGCCGGCAATGCCATTGCCACCGTGAGGTCTGCCGACAAGATCAAGGTCATTACCGTGCGTGGTACCGCCTTTGATCCTGCCGCCGCCGAAGGTGGCTCGGGCGCCGTGGAAAGCCTGCCGGCCGTGGCCGACGCAGGCATCTCGCAATTCGCGTCGCGCGAAGTGACCAAGAGCGACCGTCCGGATCTGACCGCAGCCAAGATCATCGTGTCCGGTGGGCGCGGCATGGGTTCTGGCGAGAACTACACCAAGGTGCTGAACCCGCTGGCCGACAAGCTGAGCGCCGCGCTGGGTGCCTCGCGCGCGGCCGTGGACGCAGGTTTCGTGCCTAACGACTACCAGGTTGGCCAGACTGGCAAGATCGTGGCCCCGCAGCTGTATATTGCCGTGGGTATCTCCGGCGCGATCCAGCATCTGGCCGGCATGAAGGACTCCA
The DNA here is from genome assembly GCF_058794615.1 of Cupriavidus sp. GW823-FHT07A04. NCBI lineage: Bacteria > Pseudomonadati > Pseudomonadota > Betaproteobacteria > Burkholderiales > Burkholderiaceae > Cupriavidus > Cupriavidus sp. GW823-FHT07A04. The sequence continues at coordinate 24,194 of NZ_JBXAHA010000012.1, read as the reverse complement.
AGGTGATCGTCGCGATCAACAAGGACGCGGAAGCCCCGATCTTCTCGGTAGCGGACTACGGCCTCGTGGGCGACCTCAACACCGCGGTGCCCGAATTGGTTGCCGCTCTGTCGACGGGAGTCAACTAATGAACGCACGAGTTCGCACCGAGCAGATCGGCAACGTTCTCGCAATCTTTATCGAAAATCCACCCGTCAATGCGGGATCGCTATCCGTGCGACGCGGCGTGCTGGAGGCGGTCGATCAGCTCTCCTCGAATCCTGCCGTGGTCGCGGGCGTCTTGATCGGCGCCGGAAACACCTTCATTGCCGGCTCGGACCTTCGTGAATTTGGTCAACCTCTGGAGCAGCCGGAACTGCCGGCTGTCATAGCCGCGATCGAGACCTGTGGAAAGCCTGTGGTTGCGGCGCTTCACGGCGCGGCCTTGGGCGGTGGCTTCGAACTATCGCTCGGTTGCGATGCACGAATTGGCAGTGAGAAGCTCGTGGTCGGGCTTCCTGAGGTGACTCTTGGGATGATCCCTGGAGCTGGGGGTACACAGCGATTGCCGCGGATCATCGGCATCCCTGCTGCGATCGATTGGGTCTGTAGTGGGAAGCGCGTCGCGGCCCGCGTGGCGTTGGATGCCGGCGTCCTGGATGCAATCGCCGACGGCGATCTACTGGCGGCCGCGGTTGCATTCGCAGCCGGCATGGCGGGGAAGCGACGTCTACGAGATCTTGCAGTCCCTCCGAGCATTCCGGTGGATATTGTTGCGGCGGAGGCCGCTGCGATCCGCTCCGGCAAGGGCCGTCCTCAAGTCGTTGCGGCCATTGAAGCCGTAAAGTCAAGCGCACAGTTGCCGATTGACGAGGCACTGATAAAGGAGCGCGCTGTGTTTACGCAGCTGCGGCTGTCCAACGATGCCTTTGCGCTGCGGCACATGTTCTTCGCCGAGCGCGAGGCGCTGAAGATCCCAGAGATCCAGGGCATGGCTGCTGGTAGCGTTGCGCTAGTGGCTGTCATTGGCGCCGGCACGATGGGCTCAGATATTTCCATCGCGGCGCTCGACGGAGGCTATCAAGTGCTGCTGGTGGAGCGCGACGCCGACGCATTGCAGCGTGGCAAGGAGCGTATTCGGGCCCACTATGCGTCTCAGGTCGCGAAAGGAAGATTGGAAGAGTCTGCGGCGACCAGGCGACTCGCCGGTTTGTATGCGACACTCGAGTGGTCCGCACTGGCCAAAGCAGACTTTGTTATTGAGGCGGTCTTCGAAGATCTCTCGGTAAAGCGGGACGTGTTCACACAAATCGATCGGTGGGCAAAGCCGGGCGCTGTGCTAGCGTCCAACACTTCGTATTTGGACTTGGACGCCATAGCGTCTGCGACGTATCGACCGGCCGACATTATCGGGCTGCACTTTTTCAGCCCGGCGAATGTCATGAAGCTGGTAGAGGTCATACACGGGAATGCTAGCTCTAAACAAGCCATCGCTACTGGAGTTGAATTGGCGAAGCGGCTCAGGAAAATGCCGGTGCTCAGTGGGAATGCATTCGGATTCATCGGCAACCGCATCTTCGCGGCATACCGGTATCAGTGCGAATTGATGCTGGAGGACGGGGCCTACCCGGAACAGATCGACGCTGCGTTGGAGCGCTTTGGTTTTGCAATGGGGCCGTTTGCCGTAGCAGACATGTCCGGATTGGATATCGCATGGCGGATGCGGCAGGCCCGCGCGAATTTGCGGGATCCCGAAGCGCGCTACGTTGCTGTACCGGACCAGCTATGCGAAGCGGGGCGCTTCGGAAGGAAAACGGGCTCGGGTTATTTCGACTACGGTTTGGGCGGAAAAGGTAGGACGGATCCAGTCGTTCATCAGATCATCGACAAAGCCCGTCAGGCGAAAGGAATCGTGCCGCGTAAATTGACGGACGAGGAGATCGTCGAACGAGTGCTACTGACTATGGTTAACGAAGCGGCCCACCTTGTCGCCGAGGGTGTGACGACGCGCGCCACGAACGTGGACGTGGTTCTCGGCAATGGCTACGGCTTTCCGCGCTGGCAAGGCGGCCCAGTGTTCTGGGCACGCAGTATCGGCCTCGGCGCCCTCGAACTGAAGATAGTGTCACTGTCGAAATGGGTGGGTCCAGGTTTCAAGGCCGCGGATCTTAAATGCCTGATTTCTGACTGAGTAGCACGGCGTCCTGAAGTAAATTAGGGGCGGCTCGCTTGCGCAACGCGGGGCTTTACCATGGTCAAACGCTGTCACGATGGGGAAGCTTTGGTGCCGCCGACTCCATCGCCGAAGCTTCGCAGAAATCTGCACTACTTCGCCTTGTTAAGACAGGTCAGAGCGTTCACTTCGCGTGCCCAGCGCGAAGCTAAGGCGGCAGCGAAGCGCGGCACACAATTTGAGCGAGCCCTTCGAGAGTTGTATGAGTCTTGGGCCGCAGGAGCGAGACCATCCGAAAAGGTCCTGGTACTGGCTTCAGCTATCGAAGCAGGCGTGATGCTGCAGGAGCACTTCAACGAGATGTCACACAAAGACTCATTAGACGAACCGTCGTGGGTTTTATACCTGGCCGTGTGTCGGCGGGCTAGTCGGCTGTGCTCCGCGTCAAGGCCAGTAGCGGCAGAGCCAGGGCGCCGGAGTACTGACCGGCCTTAACCGGTAGTTTGGCGGCTGACCTGATGGCCAACCAATCTTGTAACTAAACACTTCAATCTAAGAGACGTCATGAGCGACGCATACATTGTTGATGCCATTCGTACTCCCATCGGCCGCTACGGCGGCAGCCTGTCCGCAGTGCGCGCGGACGACCTGGGCGCGGTGCCTCTGAAGGCTCTGATGGCGCGCAACGCCAACTTGGACTGGTCAGCTATCGACGACGTGATCTACGGCAACGCGAACCAGGCCGGTGAAGACAACCGCAACGTAGCGCGCATGTCGCTGCTGCTGGCTGGCTTGCCCCAGGAAGTGCCCGGCTCGACCGTCAACCGTCTGTGCGGTTCGGGACTGGACGCCACCGGTACCGCGGCGCGCGCGATCAAGTCGGGCGAAACAAACCTGATGATCGCCGGCGGCGTGGAAAACATGAGCCGCGCCCCGTTTGTGATGGGCAAGGCGGCTGGCGCGTTCTCGCGCGATGCGCAGATCTTCGACACCACCATTGGCTGGCGCTTCGTCAACCCGGCGATGCGTGCGGCCTACGGCGTGGACTCGATGCCCGAGACCGCCGAGAATTTGGCCACGGACTACAAGATCAGCCGGGAAGACCAGGACCTGATGGCGCTGCGGAGCCAGGAAAAGGCGTCGCGCGCACAGGCCGACGGCACGTTGGCGCAGGAAATCACCGCGGTCACCATTCCGCAGAAGAAGGGCGACGCCATCGTGGTGGAGCGCGACGAACATCCGCGTGCCACCAGCATGGAAGCGCTGGCCAAGCTCCGCGGCGTGGTCCGTCTGGACGGCACGGTTACCGCCGGAAATGCATCGGGCGTGAACGACGGCGCGTGCGCGCTGCTGCTGGCGAGCGAAGCCGGCCTGAAGCAGCACGGCCTGACACCGCGTGCGCGCATCGTCGGCATGGCTACCGCCGGTGTGGCACCGCGCGTGATGGGCATCGGCCCGGCACCGGCCACACAGAAGCTCATGAAGCAACTGGGCATGTCGCTGGACCAGATCGACGTGATCGAGTTGAACGAGGCTTTCGCCGCGCAAGGCCTGGCCGTGCTGCGCCAGCTCGGCATTGCCGACGATGACCAGCGTGTGAACCTGAATGGCGGTGCGATTGCGCTGGGCCACCCGCTCGGCATGAGCGGGGCGCGTCTGGTAACGACCGCAATGTACCAGCTGGGGCGTACCGGTGGCCGATTCGCGCTGTGCACAATGTGCATCGGCGTGGGCCAGGGCATCGCCATGGTAATCGAGCGGACCTAGCGGATCGGTCAGATTCTGGTCGTTGTGAAGGTAGGCGCCGCGAGTTACTGCAGCTATTAACCAACCCACCATCCCGACGTTTTTGAGAGCCTCGCCCAAAACAACGACTATGAGCGTTGGCTACAGCTTGTTCGTGTCGTGCAAGAATGTGGACCCCAACCGCAGTCTCACATGTGCGCGTGCCATTGCTGATCATCTGCTCGCGCCCGGACGGTGGCCAACACTGCATCATGCGGATGCAAAATCGACCGTAGGCCGATGCGCAGCGCGAAATCTACTGCTGAGATGCCCTGGTCGCCCTGCGGACCGCGCAGCAACCAGCTGTACTGTTTGAGGCGGGCGTGATCGTCAATCCCAACGAAGAGACGTTGCTGGCGAATGACCAAGTGCGTCGAGCGATCGCCGGAGCCGTGGCTCGCGGAGTGAAGGCTTGCCTCGGCGGCCCCGCCTTGGAGTCGCTGAGGTGAAGGTTCACGAGGATCCCCTGCCGAACTCGGCGATCGACAGAAGTACCGAACGATCGGCGCGGGCCGTCTCTGTTTTGCGGGTTGGATCTATAATCAAAATAATTGAATAATAAATTCGCGAATCGAGCAATACCTAACTCCATAGCTTCCGTGTAGTTCAGCCCATGTGAAGATCGGAGGCAAGAAATTACGTCCATAATAAATTCAATCAATTTCAACGAGATAGCGCCTATCATGTCCAATCCGAAACTCGAAGCGCCGATCCCGCAAAACGAGCTAAAGTCGAAACTGGTGTACTGGCGGAGGTATCGCATCCCATGCATGCAGAGGCATGGGACGCGATGAATGTGTGGCTTGACTTCGAATCTCACAATAGCGCCAGAGCGAGGCTCTGGCGAGCTGCCATATTGTTGTTGTCGGAAACCGGTATGCGCTGTCAGGACGTCGCGAGACTGGAGGTAAGAACCTTGGAGCTCGAAGAGGACGATTTGAACCGTGATGGAATTCACAATGCGAACTGCAGTACGCTCTTTGTCAATCGGCAAGATGGGAAAGGCGCGACGTTTCCATAACCCCTAGGCTACGCGAGGCCTTGGTAGCTCATTGGCGTGATCGCGATGACCGTCCTGGCCCCGTACTGGGATTCCTGCCAAATCAACCACTACCCCCGCTAGCACGCAAGAGTGCATTGTGCGGTCGGCGGAGATACAGCGACCGAGGTATTCGTAGGCTCGTTGAGCAAGCGGCAGTGTCGTTCTCGAGATTCATCGAGTATGAGCATCCGGAGCTTCGCGACAAATTGGGCAGTCTCCATCCTCTAGTTTTCCTGCAGGCATCCGCCTCCGCCCATCTTTCTAACTGGGGAGGCGCCTCGGACGCAAAAGTTCGAGTTAGCAGACATCGCAGACCAATCCTGCCCTATATGCCGGGATGAATCCTTATGCTGACTCACTCGTGCGTTAAACTCTCAACGGAACGGATATTTGAGCGTATAGCCGCAATACTGCTTCAACTCCGGCAACAATCGGCTCGCGCAGATCCAGGTCGCTGAGCCTGGCCAGAGTGACTCGCTCTGGCAGACAACGACCCACTGACGCGCCGGTTGGGATGGGAAGGCAAAGAACGGTCAACGATCCAGTTGACCACGTCCAGACATTCGTCGACGTTCGCTCGAACGACCGCTGCTGGAGCCGGTCAATTGCCAAGTGGACCTTGTGACGCTATCGGCCGGACGCAGACGCTAGCGCCGGGGCCGCCAGTGCAGTGCGCCAGTTTCTCGGCAAGACGGTCGCGAAATGACATTGTGAAAACACTAGCCAAACCGATGTGCCAACGTATGGACGTGACCGCGGCGCTCGACTTGGCCCAGCGAATGGAGAGCCTTCGCTACTCATTGCGGTGTCTGCAGTGATTCCCATGCCGTTAGCAACTGGGCCTGCTTTCGCAGCCAGATTCTGGGCATCGTCTGCGTCCCCCAAACATCGATACGGCCTGCGTATTCGGCCAAAAGCCAGAAATGGCGTACGGCGACAAAAGACGCGATAGCGGAAAAATCTGTCGCTTCAATCGGCCGTACGCTACGGTAGCCAGCAATGTAGTGGCGCCACCGCTCGCGGGCTGGAGAGTCCAGTTCAGTGCCGACAGTACGTGGCAGCATGGCCCAGAGGTAGACAGCGAGTTCGTATGCTAGCCAACCAGGGCCAGCATCGTCGAAATCGAAGAACGATGCGATACGAGCCCCTTCTGGGCCATCGGTCATGAAGTTATTGCTGCCATGGCAGTCACCATGGCAGTTCACGCGAGTTAGCCCAGGCATCGCTGCAATGCGCTCATCCAGTCGTTGCGCGATAGCGGAGAAATCCGCGCGCAGCCCTTCATCCATCGTCGGTGCGGCGCACAAGCGTTGCACCGACGCGCCAAGTAAGTGCGGGAGTTCAAGCACGTAGCGGCTAACCGGGCCGTCGTAGTTCTGACCGGCTTGGTGCAGCAGCGCTAAGCCGCGGCCAGTTGCCTCGATGTCGGCCAAGGCATCGCCAGGCGGGTCTCCCTCCAGATGCTCGAACAGCATCAAGGTGCGCGTGCCTTCGGGCAGGGCCATCGAGGCGGCCGCAGCCCCCCATCGAGTCGGCAATGAGGCGGCGACGGCCACGCCGGCCGCCTTTAGATGAGCGAGCAGAGCTGCTTCGTAGTCAGTGTTGGGTGCTCCGCGTGGGCGATTGGCGCACAGTCGTGCCACGACACGGCGCCCATCGATGAGGCGGAGGCCATAGACGTGGTTAAAGCCGCGCCGCAGCAATTCACAGTCCAAAACTTCGCCGAGCGCGTAGCCCTGGCTCACTGCCGCTGCAATGGCATTGCCGGTGGGCGTGGTTTGAGCGATATTGGCGAAAGGGGTCATGGCTTGATGGCAGCAATGGGCAGTAGGAGATCGAGCGTTGTTGATTGACTAGCGAAGAGCAGACGGCTATCGCAGAACTATCGCTACGCTGGAGAACGGAAATCTGATCTTCGCCTTTATTGTTCATTTTTTAGCGGCTTGTCTACCCCCCATTCGAGTGAATCTGCAAGAGCGCCGATACCTATCTGGCTCTCGGTGTCTGCACCGAACTTCGGCCGCTGGCGCAGGGCCGCTGGCGCAGACCGGGACGTAAGGAATGAGGACTGGCGTGGCGCGCGTCGCGATGCCAAAATGTGGCGATGCCCACCTCGTCGCCTGTCCTTGTTCCGCTTGCCGCGCTCGGCCCGCCCGACGTGGTGCCCTCAATGCTTCCCGTCGCCACGCGCGTCCAACTGCTGCCGTTCGATGCGCTGAGCTGGGAGAATTTTGAGCGTCTCTGCCACCGGTTGACCGCGCTCGACGGCGATGTCGAACATTGCGCGCGCTACGGGAGGCAGGGCGATGCGCAAGAAGGTATCGACATTTTCGGGCGCCAGGCGGATGGCCGCTATCATTGCCTTCAGGCCAAGCGCCATCGCAGCTTCGGCGCGGCCCAGCTTCGCGATGCGGTCGACCTGTTCCTCACGGGCAATTGGGCCGAGCGTGCCACCCGCTTCACCATCGCCGTGCAGGCGCCGCTTCGCTCGATTGCGGTGCAGGAGGAAATCGAGCGCCAGGCGGCACGGCTTACGGCGCGCGGCATCGCCTTTGTGGCGCTCGACGGCGAGGGTCTGACCGAGCGCTTGCGCGGCCAGCCGGTGCTCGTTGACGATTTTTTTGGGCGCCCTTGGGTCGCAGCGCTGCTCGGACAGGACGTTGCCGATGGCCTCGGCGCCCGGCTCGACGGCGCTGCCTTCGCGCGTGTCCGCGCGCAGCTTGCCCGCGTCTATGAGGCACAGTTCCAGTTCGTCGATCCTGGTAGCTTCGGTTCGATCGGTGACGAGGACGGGCGGCCCGCACTGACCCTGCTCGAACGGTTCCTTAAGCCCGACATGCTGGTGCGCGAGACCGCGCGCCCCCTCGAGCGTGCCGATATCGCCGGGACCGAGGGCGAGCGGGGCGCCAGCGGCTCTGCAGGCTCGCCGTTGATCGCGGCGCCCGACGGCACTAGGCCGAGTGACTCCGCCCCCAACAGTCGCATGCGGCGCCTGCCGCTTGTCGAATGGCTCGGCGACGGTCAACGCCTGGTGCTGATCGGCGACGCCGGCTGCGGCAAGAGCACCCTGCTGCGCGTCGTCGCGCTCGATCTGCTCCATGGTCAGACACACTTCCCAGAGCTTGCTGCGCGCTGGGGCCAGCACATCCCCGTCTACCTCCCGTTCGCGCGCTGGTCCTCGCAGGTCGCCCGCGACGGCAATCCGATTGGTATCAAGGAAATTGTCCGGCGCTCGCTTGAGCAGTTTCTCACCGACTCTATCGTTGATCTGCTCGATCGCGCCATCGACGATCAGCGCGTCCTACTGCTCATCGACGGTCTCGATGAGTGGAGCAGCGAGCAGGCCGCCCGCGCAACACTAAGCGCGCTCGTCACCACCGTTGAGGCACATGACGTTCCCGTAATCGTCTCCGGCCGGCCCCGGGGCCTAAGCCGCATTGGCGCTCTTCCCGCCAACTGGAAGCGCGGTACTGTCGCGCCTCTGTCTGCCGCCCAGCAGGCCGCCATCGCCGGACGCTGGTTCGCGCGCTACGCTGCGGCCGCGTCGGACGGCACCGGCCTGTCTGACGCAAGCCTGCGCACCGGGCGGTTCATGGCCGAGCTGGCGCGCGACGCAAACCTGGGCGCGCTCGCCGCGGCGCCGTTACTGCTGATCGGCCTTGTAACCCTAGCGCTACGCGGCCAAATCCTTCCGCGCACCAGGGGCGACATCTACGACCAGCTAGTGCGCGTCCTGCTCGAGGTCCATCCCGGCAGCCGCGCGACGGCTTCTGGCGACACCGAGCCGCGCTTCCGCCATGCGACCGATCCCGACCAAAGGCGCGCGGCGATCGCCCGGTTGGCGTTCGCGGTGCGCGAGCAGACGGGCGGTGCTGGCATGCCACTAGTCGCCGCGCGCAATGTCCTGCGCACCTATCTTGCCTCGCCGCACGGTTTCGATCTCGCTGACGCCGATGCTGCTGCGGCGGCAGGCGAGATTCTTTCCGTCAATGCCGAGACCCAGGGGCTTATCGTCGAGAAGGCGCCCGGTGAGGTCGGGTTCGTCCATGCGAGCTTCGAGGAGTTCCTCGGCGCCGAGCATATCGGCGGCTGGCCGTTTAGCGAGATCGAGGCGTTCGTGGGTGCGCATGCCGGCGAGGGGCGCTGGCGCAATGTCATCACCAATCTTCTCGGCCGCATCCAACGGCGCGACGAGTTCGATCGGTTGGTCGCGATCATCGAGGCGCCTGACTCCGACGAGCTCGCGCGCTTCCATCGCCAGGTTCTGCTCGGCGACATCGCGTTCGGTGCAGCGATACGTTCGACTGCGACAGCCAAGCGGCTGGCGCTCGCGACCATGCGCCGGGTCGAGACCGAGGACTGGTTGCCGGCCCGCCGCGAGGCGCTGGCATCGGCGCTGAAAGGTCTCCCCGATCCCACGCTCAAGGCGGACGTCGAGCGGCGGGTCGGCCGCTGGCTGCCTGCGCGGCTTTCCTATCGCGCGTCGCTGGTCGGGACGTTAGGCGCATGGCAGCCGACTGCACAGCTCCAGGATTTTCTGTTCCAGGCGATGTGTGATGAGGACCGCGGCGTTCAGCGTGCCGCGGCGACCGCCTATGCCGAGGCCTTCTCGCCCTCGGCCGAGGCCTGTCAGCGGCTGATCGACGGGCTGGCCCGTACGCGTGATCTGGCATCGGCGGCGGCGCTACTTGAGAGTCTGGCGCTCGGTTGGTCGGGCGTGCCCGAGGCAGCGCCATTGTTTGAGGAAGCCTGGCACTCGCACAACGCGGATCTATGTCTGGTCGGAATCCTTGGGCTCGCAGCGACAGGTGCGGCAACCGACGAGGCGCGCGATGCCGTGCTACGCGGCCAGAGTTTCTGGTCGGACGTATCCTATCCGCACCGCGAACTCGCCGCGGCGATGCTGATGAAATACTGGAGCGGCGACGAAACGCTAGTCGAGAGCGCGCTCAGCCGCGTGTCGGGCAACTTCAATTCGCCCTGGGAACACGATGTCGCGAGTGCCTACCTTATGGAGTCGCCAGTCGACCGCATCGATGTCTGCGCCTGGATCCTCGCTGAGCTTGGCCGCGACCTCCCCTTCAACGTACTGGGCGGGACGCGGATTTGGTCGCAGGTCGGCCGCTTCGCCGCTGCCGATCCCAAGATCCGGGGCGCCGCCAACGCCTACTGGTGCGAGCCAAAGAACCGGCTCATCAATATGCGCAAGATGCCGGGCTACGTCGCGCAGGTTGCCGATCCGTCGGTCGCGGCTGCGCTGATCGAGGTTCTGGGCGAAAAGAAGAGGCAACTCGACCGCCATTGGGCGTTGAGCGCGTTGCTTGCCGGTTGGGGACGCGGTCATCCCGAGGTCAAGCCCACCATCGATGCGCTCGTCGATAGCGCCGACGAGGATCTAGTCGATCTTGCTGCCTTGATTCCCGAGATCATGCCCGACAGGGCAGTGGCGCGCGAACGGCTGATTCGCATGGGTATGCGCGCAGAGACGCGGCGCGACCTGCTCGCCGTCGGGTTGGAGGCATGCGGCTGCGATGCTGCCGACAACGAAGCCGTAGCGGCGATGCTGGCCTTTCCCGAGCAGCTACGCGGCACGTTTGACGCGTCCTATCCGCTGTTCCGCGCGTTCGGCGCGCATGCCAACGTCCGAGCACTTGCGCTGGAGCGCGTTCGCGAGGCGAACGGGCCGCTTGCGGCAATCTCCGCTGGCTACACGAACGACCCCGAGTTCGCGCCCGCGTTGTTCGACGCAGCGGTGCCCTTACCGATCGATCTGCGCACGCAAGTCGTTGAGGTCGCCGTGACCGGCGCGACTGGGACGGCGCTCGAGGCGGTGCTGGGCCAGGCCATGCTCGAGACTGATCCCGAACTGCGCGCACGCATGGTCATCGCCCACTACCGCGCCCTGCCGCCGGAAGCGCACGACGCGGCTCGGCAAGTGCTCCTCGCCAAGGCTGTCGCGGTCGGCAGCGACTATGAATCCGTCCGCGCCGCCGCGCTCGCCGGGCTGGTGACAATCGGAGCGCTCGATGCGCTGGCTACGCTTGAGGACTGCGGCAAGCCGGTCGCGCTCGAGACGACCGGGGGCGTCATTGATGGCATCGCCTCGGTCGAGCGACTGGTTTGCGAGCGGTTTGCGGACTTCGAGGAGGTCTTCGGCGAGAGTTTGCCTGGGCGGTTCAAGTCGTTCGGCCACGACAGCAGGCTCGCCGAGATACTCTCGGCGGCGCCAGGTGCCTCACCCGCTGCCCGAGCGGCTTTCCTCGCGCTCGCGGAGCGTGGAAAGATTCCGCTCACCCCGCAAGCGCTGCGGGCGCTGGCCGCCGAGCGTCCCCGCAGCGAGCTTCTGCTCGCGCGCTGCTGGGACACGCTCGACAGCCGTGATCACCGCAACGACCGCGCGATGGTCAATGCCGATATCGGCCTCATTCTGCGCGAGAACTTTTCTGGCGATGCGGGTGTGCGTCAGCGGCTTGTCCAGCGGTTTGAGGGTATGCGGGATACTGCGACCGCGATCCCGCTCGCCATCTTCGCGCCCGACACCAAGGAACTGCCGGCTCCCATCGATTTCGACGCGCTCGGTCATGAATTCGCCGATTGGACGGTCGCCGTGCATGTGGCGGCCTGCCGTGCCGACAGCGCCGCATTTTGCAGGTTGCTTGAGGCCATGGTGACTCGGCAGCGGCGTTCAAAATTCGATGCGCAGCAGATCACCAATCTGGCGGTCGAGGAACGGCTCCAGCGGGATTCGGAGCTCGAAGGCTTGCTGAGCGCAAGGATCGGGAGGGACGTCGATCCAAGTATTGCCGGCAGCTTTGCCCGTTATTTGGCGGCGGCCGGCAAGCTCAGCCCCGAGGTGCGCGGCAGCGCGCTCGATCTTCTTCAGGCATTTGGCACGAATCAGCGCCTGCCAGTCGCGGGCTATGACGCGATCGCCGATCAATGGCGAGCGGCACGTGCGACTCTGCTCGACGCCGTCTCCGCTGGGCTTGAGCTTAGCTGACGGCCGGCTTTCATCCGGCTTTAGAATCTTCAGCGCGAGGAGTTGTTGGTCGACTCATCAGAACTGGCGGGGAAGGGGCGTCGGCTATAGCCTAGCCGGCCATCGTCCCCACCTGTCTGTGGACATCCGCTCCGTTCGAAGCGACCGGCCGCATCCGGCTGGGGGCGGACGGTGACTACTGCGCGACATTTGGAAGCTGCATCCCGCCAGACTCACCACGGGCGTCAGTTTGAGCGGCCTTGAGACATAAGGATGCGATCTTCGAAGCTTCTATTACGATAAGTATCCTTATCACAATAGCATCATAGTCGCGCTAAACTGGTGCCCATGAAAACGCGCCTCGCCCTGAACGCTCCTGAAACCACCCCGCCATCCGGCTTTCCGGACGCCGCCTCGCTCGCCGCCTTGCGCGCCTGGCATGCTGGGCTGACCACGCGGGAAGCCGTCGCGCGTTACCTGGGGGAGGCTAGGGCACAGGGCCAATCGTCGCGCAGCATGCTGGGACGCATCCGCCGCCGGTTGGCCACCTTAGCGCGGGATCGCCAGCGCGCGGACCTGGCCGAGCTGTTCGAATTCCCCGCGGCCGACAGGGCCGCGCAGGGCAGGGCCGCCGACCAAGCGATCGAGCAAATACGGAGGTTGCCGGCCCCCACGCCGGCCATCAGCGACGACATCGGCCTGTGGCTGGCGCCGCGCACCGTGGCTGCGCTGCGGGCACAGGGGATCGACACGCTGGCGGCACTGACGGTGCGCGTGCCGCGCCGACGCCGCTGGTGGGCCGCCATTCCCGGCCTGGGCGCGGCCGGCGCCCGGCGGATCGAAGCCTTCTTCGCCCGGCATCCGCAACTGACCGAGCGCGCCCGTGCCCTGATCGCCCAGGAGCGTCGCGGCATTGTCGTACCGTGGGAACAGTTGCGCCTGCCGCACGAGGTCGACGGCTCACAGGGACAGTTCCGGGCGCCGCGCCAGACCTGCACGCTCAATGCAAACAACGACTACGCGGCCGTCCAAGCCTGGCTGGCGCTGCACGAATCGCCGGCGACCCAGCGTGCCTATCGCAAGGAAGCGGAACGCCTAATCCTCTGGGCGATTATCGAGCGCCAGCGGCCGTTGTCCTCGCTCACCACGGAGGATGCGACAGCCTATCGCAGCTTCCTGCGGCGGCCGACACCCCGGGAGCGTTGGGTGGGGCCACCCCGGTCCCGTACCTCAGCGGACTGGCGGCCGTTCACGGACGGGCTGTCGGCGCGGTCGGCCGCCCATGCCTTGTCGGTGCTGGGTGCGATGTTCCGCTGGCTGGTGCAGCAGCGCTATGTGCTGGCCAATCCGTTTGCCGGGATCAAGGTGCGGGGAGGCGGGCGGCCGGCAGCGCTGGACAGTTCCCACGCGTTCACCGAAGGCGAATGGTTGCTGATCCGCACCATTGCCGACGGGCTGGAGTGGTCCTATGGCTGGGAGGGCCCGGCAGCACAGCGGCTGCGGTTTGTGCTGGATTTTGGCTATGCGACGGGCCTGCGCGCCAGTGAACTCGTCGGTGCGGCGCTTGGTGGCATTGAATGCGATCCCCATGGCGACCATTGGCTCAAGCTGGTAGGCAAGGGGGCCAAGGCGGGCAAGGTAGCGCTGCCACCGTTGGCGCGCGTGGCGCTCGACCGCCACTTGGTGGAGCGCGGTCTGCCGGTCACGCCGGCGCGCTGGGACCCGCATACTCCGTTGATCGGCGGCCTTGGCCAGGATCCAGCCAGCGGCATCACTGGCACGCGCCTGTGGGGCGTGCTGCGGCGGTTCTTCAGACAAGCGGCGGACTTGATCGGAGCGGATCACCCGTCCGCGGCCGAGAAGCTGCGACAGGCGAGCCCGCATTGGATGCGCCACACCCATGCGACCCATGCGCTGGCACGCGGCGCGGAATTGACGACCGTTCGGGACAACTTGCGCCACGCATCGATCTCGACCACCTCGATCTACCTGCATGGCGATGAGATGAAACGGGCGTGTCAAATCGGGGCAGCATTTTCCGCTCCCTAGCGACACGGGCCCTGACCAATTCTAGTGCGCTTCAACCTGCTTATATCGAAGTGCAGTGTTTCTTTTATTTCTATATAATCACAGAGATTATGGCAGGCGATTCCATATTTTGGCCGAATCGCTGGTAGCGCTCAACGGCTGCGCTCGAGGGCGTTACCGCATGCTACAGGTGGTCGAGTTCGGCGGGCGTCGAGAACACGGCGAATACCCGGGATCGGTCGGCAGGGGCGAAAATGACCAACGGCCAGTTTTCCATAAGAATAATGCTATATATCCAGGTGTGCGCGTAGTTCGCACCCTCGCGAAAATTATGGCCAGGAATCAAAAAAGCGAACCAACTGTGGCGCTTGTCGCAAAGCCCCACCAATTGGTGGGTCCCAGACGGCAGCGCGCTGTGCGGAAATTGCCGATCGACCTGAGAGAGCGTGGCTGTGCTCGATATTGAGCGGAGCGACGTGAAAGTCCAAGGCGTAGTGTTGCAGGTGCTGCAGCCTTACGATCGGTGGACCTTTCGAGCCGCTGAGGCGGCGAATCTTTGCACTTCAGAAACGACGGTTAAGGTTGTCACGCTACACGGGTTGGGCCGGATTGACCAGATGCCACCCAGAGGAGAAGGAAAAGGTGTCCCTGCTGCAAGAAATCCAGAACAAGTCGAACGGGGCGCAGTTCCGCCGCGCGGACTTGCACATCCACTCATTCGGCGAGAACGGTTCCTACGACGTGAAGGACCCGACGATGACTCCCGAGGGCATTATCGACACGGCAATAGCTGAGCGACTCGATCTCGTCGCGATTACTGATCACAACCGGATCGGCAACGTCCGTCAGGCGCTGAAATATGCCGAAGGGAAGCAGTTGCTTGTCGTGCCTGGGGTGGAGCTGTCCACGCCACAAGGGCACTTGCTCGTCTACTTTGAGACAGCTGACCAGCTGCAGCGTTTCTTCGGAAAGCTGTCAATCTCTGACGACTACAAGGCCTGCCATGACACCATCCCCCAGTGCCTGAAATTCGCCGAAGAGTTCAATGGCTTTGGGATATGCGCGCACATCGAACTGGACAGTGGCATTGAAAAGGCCCACCCGAAGTTCGATGCGTTCAAACAGGCGGTATTCGACTGCCAGAATCTCCTGGGTCTGGAAATCGCGAGCGCCTCGAACAATGCATGGTTTTCTCACGACGACGCGGATGTAAATCGACGCAACTGCATCGTAATCCGTTGCAAGACCCTCGGGCTAGAAGAGGGCGTGGATCTCGCAAAGGTGATGTCCTCTGACGCTCACAATCTCAACGCCTTGGGTCGCAATGCAAGCGGCAAAAAGAAGTTGACCCGGCTAAAGATGGACGCCTTGACGTTCGGATCGTTGCGTATTGCCCTGATGGATCCGGCTGCACGCGTGCGCCTGGAAGACCTGATTCCTGCTTCCATACCGAAGTTCGTAGGTATGAAGCTCGAGGGCGGTTTCCTGAAGGATCAAATTGTGCACTTCAGTCCGAACTTGACTTGCATCATCGGAGGACGCGGAGCAGGAAAGTCGACCCTTCTTGAGTCACTTCGTGCCGCATCCGGTAACGCAACAGAAGGCACCATTGTGGATTCCGAAGTCTGGCCAGACGCTATCTCTCTGGTCTACGAGGATGAAGTGGGCCAACGGCACACGCTAACCCGAAGCAAACTGTGCGATGTCGTCAACGGTAATCCAGACGGTCCGACGACAGTTGCCATTGAGAGTTACGGGCAGGGAGAGACGGCCGACACGATTCAGCACTGCGATACCGATCCTGCAATCCTCCTGCGATTTCTGGATGGCTTTATCGATTACGGCGATTTGCGTGAGCAGGACGAAGTCCTGCGCGACGGGATTCTGGAAAACCAGAGCCTGATCGAGACCCTACAGGCCAATATCAGTCAGATCGTACCTACGGAGAAGGCGAAGGGTATTGTCGATACGCAGGTCGCGGCGCTGAAGATGCAGAATGCCAGCCAGGTGGTCAGCCTGGAGGAGAAGCTTGCCAAGGAGCGTCAATTTCGCGAGCACCTGAAACGAAAGCTGGATGATCTTCTCGCCTCCATCACGACCAGCTTGGCTGGTAGCGAGCTTCGCAAGCTGACGACTGATATCGACGGCGATAGTCTGGCTGTTGGAAAGGCCGAGTTTGAGGTGGTGAAGGCGCTTGTCGAGGGGCTCGCAACCGGAATAGAAGGCCTCTCCGCACAGTTCAAGAGGATGGTCTTCGATGCGAATGACAAGGTAGCCGCGCAGCTTCAGATCTGGATCGCCCGCGAAAAAGAAACCCAGGAAAAGATCGAAGCCATCCGACGGGAGCTAGAAAAGCAGAACATCAGGCTTGACATGGCATTTATCCGCAAGGTCACAAAGGAAGCGGCAGATCTGCAGGCACGACTGCTTCTGCTAAGAAAGAGTCAACCGAAGCTGCTGGATGCGCAAAAGGAGCGCAAACGCCTCCTTAGCGAGCGCGTTGGCGTACGCGCGAAGATATTTAATGCGCGCCAAGCCTTTGCAACGACGATGAATATCAATCTCGCCGCGGCCGTGGTGGACTACAAGGTCAAGATCCAGTTCCATGAAGGCTTGCTATCTCCAGCTCTGCAGGAGCTGATCAAGAGCACTATGAACTGGCGAACCTCGCAGGTTCCGCGCGCCTCGGTCATTGCCGCCGCGCTGTCGGCGAGTCAACTTCTGGCCGCGGTGAATGCCAAGAATTTCTCGGCGCTCGAAGGGTTGAGCGACGGCGATGGGAACCGTCTGTTTTCCAAGGCCGATGCGCAAGAGATCATCGAGAGGCTTGGAAGCTGGGGGGCCAAAAGCGCGCTAGAGCGCATCGCCTTTGATGATCGACCCGAGATCAAGGTGACGCGGGTTATTGACAAGCCCGACGGCACCAAAGGCCATCAAGTCCGCGACTTTGCCAAGCTGTCGCTTGGTCAACAACAAGCCATCCTCCTGTCGGTGCTTCTCTTCTCGAAGAGCCGCGTGCCGCTGATTATCGATCAGCCAGAGGACAATCTGGACGGCGAGTTCATCTACAAAACCGTTGTGCGCTCGCTTCGCAGTATCAAGGAGCACCGGCAAGTCATCATCGTCACGCACAACCCAAACATTGCAGTCCTGGGTGATGCTGAACTGATTATCCCATTGCGCGGCGCAAGCGAAGTGTCCGTGATCAGGGATCGCGGCTCGATTGATACGGGCCAGACCAAAGACCTTGTGTGCACGATTCTTGAAGGCAGTCAAAAGGCTTTCAAGCGCCGGCAGGAAGTTTACGGTTACTGAGCCGATCGATTCGGCCTCCCGTGCATTTGAAGCTAGATCGGCTCATCGTTCGAGGAGCCGATTGTGACTCGCAAGATTCGGTTGTTACCTTATACGAAGGCGGTCGACTGGGTAGTAGCGGCGCGGCGTAACGTGCGAGGGCGCAATCTACGATCGGCGCTCTAGTTGCCGCCGCAGTCAGCAAGGGCCGTCCAATCATCGTCAGCGTCTCCGTCATTATCGTTGTTGTCGATATTGCCGGCTGCAGTTCGTAGCGCGGCGAGTTGGTTATCATCAGGCGCATCGTGCGTCTGATAGCGCTCGAGCGCAACGATTTTGGAGCCAAGCGAGTGGAAGACGCGGGTGTACGTCCATCGGCCGCCGAATCCACGACTTGCTTCGCCATACACGTTTTTTTCGCCAGCCAGTGTCCAGACTGCGACAAGATTATCCTTCTGCAGAAAGGATAAGAAGGCCTCTCGATCGATGAGCGCTGCACTGCGGCCGGTCGCGGCAACCGACGGATCCATAAAGCGCACAACCTGATCCTTGTCGACATACCTGATCGTCTCGCCATCGGTGAGGTGCAAGCCTAGCCCGTCCATCAGCCACCCGGCGGGTAGATTAAGGTTGATGGTTTGGGTGATTGAGGCGTCATAACCCCCGGATTCGGCGAGATAAGTGGCGGTGGTTGGACGAATGCTAACCCGGACCGCATCGTCAAAGCGAAGCGGGCTCCAGCCCTTTATCCATTCGTCGTCGACCTTCTCATCTCCTGCGCGCCATGACCACGGATGCTCGCCCAAATATGAGTGAAAACCGGCGCTGCGAGCCGACGGTACATCGTCGTCGCCCTGGAAGTGTTTGTGCTTTATTAGGCCCAACGTCTTCTTGAGATCGCGTTTCCGGACGACAAAACACGCAATCCGCCGCCAGGTGTCCAGCTTTACGGACTTGCTTCCGCCACGCCAGCTCTCGAACCCCTTGAGCACAAGCCAATGTTTGTCATCGGTGGGGTTGGTGACCTCGATGTTGTCCTCGCCATCAACGTAGTCCACGTTGGCGCCAAGCCACTCCAAGGCCTCGTCGAGCGTCATGGGTGGCAACTCGGGTTGCGGGGGAACCCAGAAGCTGGGCTCTTCAAAGTGCCGCCAACCGTCGTCCTCGGTATGTGCCACTAGTAAAGACGGATCGATGTTGCGCAGGCGCAAAATGTCAACTGCGGCGTCCCGCCCTGGCAAAGGCTGCAGGTTATCTGCCATCCTGGCGCAGAGCTCATAAAACGCTATCCATTGGTACTTCTTGCCAATTCGCTCGACCTGATGAGTGTTGCGATCATTCCGGATCGATGAGTCAAAGGCGCCGTGCAGCGCTTCAGACCATCCGAGGTCATGGGCGCGCTTGCACACCCAGCGCCGAGCCCAAGCGAGATTGAATCCTGCAGGGTTATCGCGCCGATCTCCGAATTGTTGAAACATGCCGCCTTCTCGCCAGTTCGACGCTTCCGCGCTCCATTGGGCATATACCACTTCGCCGACGGCGGCCCGGAAAGCGGATTTCGCCCGATCGGAGATGTCACGCCTTTCCGCATAGCTCCGATCAGCACCCTCTGACATGGCGCTTACGAGCGCATCATGGGCCGCAAGCATTTCTTGCGACGCCGTGCTGCGAAACCTTTCAAACCAATCCTGAGCAAGCTGCGCATCAGTGGGGACCTTTCCAGACGCTTTGGTTGCGACGCTGCAATCACGGAGCGTCGGATCAATCTGATAGCGAGCAAAGTCGCCATCGAAGACGGTCGAGCTTACGATCTCATCGCGATGTCTCGAGTTTCCGCGATAGGTGCGTTCGTAGGACTCGATCTGTGCTTCGGTGACATACTCTATCGGCCATGGACTCCGGAAAGTTAGATTGGCCGGACTGGCGTCAACGTTGTCAGGAAGCGCTGCTTTGCTCTTCGCAAATTGGATGAGGCCAAGTGCGTAGCTGCGAGTCAAAATGTTCGCTGGAAATCCGATACTGACAAAAATGTCGCCATGAATGATCATAACTAGGGAAGAAAGGTCTTCAGCGCTCCAGCGTCCCTGCATCGATGCGCCATAGATGGCTGCAACCAGCCGCTCTGTCACATAGGAATCGTCGAGCGATTTGAAGCGGGTCCATAGGGCTTCCGCCAATTTCGGTCGGCCGGCGAGAAGCACGACAAGTGCCTTTGTGGCGGTGTCGCGTATCGATCGGTCCGATGCTGTCAGGAACCAGCAAAGTTGAAGACTCGCCAAGCTTGCGCGTTCCGAGTGGATTGCAAGTTGATCGGCCTCGCGCACCCAATCCGTGAGCCTTTCCGTTGCCCTCCGATGCGTGCCCAAGTGTGTTGACCAGATGGCGTCGCGCTGCGGCATCGACATTCCGCGCAACTCGCCATCAAGATACTCCGCATTACGGTCTTGTCCGGGGTCCGTTGATAGGGCGACCAGCGTTTCGTATCGAAGCTCGTTTCCACCTACTTGCTCGATCAGCTCCCACGTCCGGTTGCTAAGGCTATTGGGGTTGCGGGTCAACAGGCTCGCTTCAAATGCTTCGGGTAAGCCCCACACATCCGACAGGTTTGGCATGTCATTCAGTTCAATACCGAATCGTTCAGGCAGTTGGACGGCAAGCGCTTCAATTACCCCTGCCGACGGTGACCAGAATGCGTCCGCCATTGCTCTACGAACTGCCGTGTCGCCGGAGAAGGCTGCGACGACGTTGCCATCTTCGATGCTGCGATCGAGAAGACTACTTGCGATGGCGTGGTCGCTCATGCGCTGGAACGTGAATCGGTACTCCTCCTGGTCTTTATTCTTCTGAGACGGCTGCGCGCTCAGCAAGCCTTCGTTCTGAAGCTGGAACAGAATGTCCTCTTCAGCGGAAACCACGGCAGGAAAGAACTCTGAGATCAGATCGTAGGCCCGGCCACTTGGTACCTCTTCGCGTCCCGTGTCAGCCATCTCTTGCGCAAGGGCGCTGATGGCGCGCTCGACAAAGCGACGCTGAGCAGCAGCGCCGATCTGCTTGTTCACACGATTGACGAGGGCCTTGGTGTAGAGATTGAAGATCTCTGTTACGCCGCCGAGGCTATGCGTGAGAACCGTCTGGCCGTCAAATGCAAGCGCGTCGCAGCAAATGCGAAGAAACAGAGGTGTTTCAAATTCCTCGGCCGAGTTGGGTTCCTCTGCCAAGCTTATGCCGCGCTTTTTAAGGTATTGGCGCGCCTGCCGCTCGGAAAATCCCTCATGCTTGATCCGTGGGAGCTTATCGCTATTCAACTCATCAGGGATTACGACTTGTTCGTAGGTCGAGCGACAAGATAATACCAGGCTAATCCACTCAAATCGGCCTACGTCATGCACCAGCCCTGCCAGGCGTTCGGGCCAGATCGCCAGCCCATTCTTTTCGTTCAGGGCATCGATCATCAAGAGCGCCCGGGCTCCCAAGGTCTGCCCAGCAGCGTTCAACGCCCCGAGGAACGTTTCCGGCAAAAGATCGCGCGGTAAGCCAAGATCTTTCAGAATTTCTGCCCATGGCTCGGCATCCGGTAGTTTTCCGGACAGAACCATGACGGCAGGACGCTCTCTTTCAATGGCGTGGTCGCAGACATCAGCCAGGAGATGCGATTTACCCGAGCCGGCCTCACCGACCACCAGCAGTGCTCGCGTGCTGACATGGTCCCAATGCGGAAATGCCAACTCTCGAGCAACGCTATTGAGTGCCGATGACAGATTGGAGATGGCACTCGCTTGCGGGTTGGGATGGTCGGGGGGAAATGCGTTCCTCTGAGTTTGATCCCACGGCAAAACCGCGTTTCGCGCTACCGAAACCGCCTCTCGTACCGCGGCGACGGGAATCGGTTTGCCGTGCACCTCGGCAGCCTGAGCCAGCTCGCGTGCCGCAGCCTCGCAAGCATTGACAGCAGTCGAGTCACTCTTATTGGTCCTCGCAAGTGACTGTGCGATCGCCTGGCTGAAGTCGGCCAGATCTTTGTACAGTCGAGTATCTAGTGCAGTTGCCTCGATCACGCGCCGTATAGGAAGGTCAACGTGATTCTCCGGGCTATAGCGCTCGCCAAGTCCCGCACGCGCCCGCTCAAAGCTACTGCGAAACCATTCCGGGGTGAGTAGTGATTGACCGAACCAGTAAGCGACCCGGCCTGCTGCAGTTGCGGTCGAAGCGGTGAGGCGCTTCTTGAGTTCAAAGGCGTCCCAACGGTCGATCTCGATCTGCCGGCCGGACGAAGCTGCATTGGCGATTCGCTTATCCTTCCACGTCGTCCATCGTTCCAGCGCTGTCTTGACGTCGTCTCTGCGTGAGTCCGACAGATCAAAGGGAAGACACGCGATGAAACGAGTCATTTTCGGGTGCTTAACGAGCGCTTTGTTCAAGGAATCATCTAGCGAGCTGATCGCGCTTGCTACATCCCAGTAGTATTTCACCTGCCAGCCCGTCTCGGTCCTGTCGGACAGCGTAGCGAAGCACTCGACCCCGCCGTCACCTCCCAGGCCCTTGCGGACAAAGCTCACCCTTTCCTGGTCCAATTCCTCGTCGCCGGCGAGTTGGCAGCATAGCTCCTCAAAGGCGCTTGGTTGACTTTTACGGTGAAGGCGGATTGACGCGAAATCAATATCAGGTAGTTGCATTGTTTCAGTTCAATTGAGCAGTATCGCGCGGCGCAAAGCACTTACTTATGGCTTCGGCGGGACGGAGACGGAGACGGAGACGGCACCATGATATACAAATAGTCGTGGTGCGCACGTACAACCTTGTCCGATCAGTTGCCGTGCGAGATCGATTCCGAAGGCGCAACGGCAGGGACCGTGCCGGCGCAATCGAGCAACACCGGCTGGATGCTACCCAGTCGCAGAGCCAGTTCGGAATCCATGAAGAACCACGAGCCAAGCTCGGAGGTAGAAAGCTTGGGGACAACCAAGACCTTCTGTTGATTCGCGCCGACGTACAGGTACTTCGAATGTCGCGCCTCTCGCGCATCAAACCTCCCGTCAAGGCACAACGCGCGATCATTAAAGTCGAATTTATGCGCGAGAACATAGGCCGTCACTGGAAGCGCGTCATCCTTGAGGCCGTTGAATAAGAGCTTGGCGTAAGTAACGCTGAGCACGATGCAGCAGAACATCAGCAGAATGGCCGATCCCGAGATGTCGCTGAGCGAGCGGTCGCCACGGAGGACGCTGATTGCGCCGCGTATCAATAAGACGAGCTGGATGGTCGCTGCAACGAAAAGTATTATGAAGAATGGCTGCATCGCCTTCAGCACTAGAGCGGCCGTCAGCAGTACGCGAGCAATCGGCGCGTTGCTCGCATCTACGCCCAGCACTTGGTTGAGCGCGCCGTTCGCATTGGCAGTGGAGGTCACCACGATTAAAGCAAAGAAAAAGCCAATCGCAATTCGGCAAGGTATAGAGCCAATGACCGCTTTGACAAGAGGCATGCCTTCTGCGGCCAGCAGCACCGCGAGAACTCCTGCCATGAGCCCGACCCCGGTGATCTCGACGTTGTATTCATTCAGAAAATCGCTGTCCGGTCGATTTACCCCCAGTGTCCAAAATAGGACCAAGCATGCAAGGCCTAGCGCCGCCACTGCGGATGCCCGGATGCTTTGCTGCTGCTCGGTGGGACGGCTGAGTATTTGGTTCAGTTCTCGAAGATCGCGGCTGACAATAATCACTAGGTCTTTGAGCGACATCTGTCCGATAAGGCCGCGCTGCTGGCTCTTAAACTCGTCTGCCAACTGGCGTATAAGATCGTCAGGGCTCGGTTCCTTCATGGGTTCTCCTAGTCAAGTGTGCGCATGCGTTGCTGCCCGGCGTGGCACGCACTATGTGATTGAGTTATTGGTGCAGCGACACGGGAGGGGGGGCAAGGTGCCGCACCCAATTTTGCCACTACCAGTCACTGTGTCTCGTGCCTGACATGACCATGCGTCGACCTCTTGGCCGCGGCACGCCTGGCACGCATTGCTCGGATACGGCGCGCCCCGTCTAGATAGACAGCTTCGCTCGTCTGCGGGCATCGTTCCAGGCCAGCCAGCCTACTCGATGGGCATGCGCATCGTGCCAAGCGTGATGCCATGGTTGATCGCAACCACGGTGATAGCTACATACGGCCTTGTGGAAAACAGTCGTGTCGATGAGCGGGCGCAGATCAAATTTCCCAGCGATGTTTGCCGGGAGGGGACGTCCTACGATCTCACATAGGATTTCCCAATCCCAGTCACTATCACAGGCAATGGTTAGGGAGCGGGGCAGGGTGTGGAGCCATTGCCTGACATCTTGTGGTAGTTTTGCACTCTCGACGGCTGCATCGGGGGAATGCCCGAGAAGGGGTAGAACGTTTGCTCGTACGAAAGGACTGCAGTTGTCGAGATCGAAATCCCGCAGTTCTCGGTAAAAAGAGTGCTGTCCATCCTCCGACATCATACCGATGCTGATCAGTTTTCGGTCTGTGAGATTGGTGAACTCGGTATCCAGGAATATCAGCATCGGAGGTCTAGAGCGGCGAGGCCCGCCGGCGGTCTACAAGAATCATGCTTACGGGGGATTTTCGCACGCTATGCAAGTGCGTTGGGGGCAGAAAGGCATGCACGGAATGCGGCAGCGTGGGCCTATTGCGGAATGATGTGCACGAGATCTCAAAAGAAATCGTAGAGTCACTTTTCGGACCAGATCTGACGAATTCGTGCGCACTTTTATGTTGGAGCACTATGGACGTTCAGGCGGTCAGTATCTCAGGCGTGGATTTAGAATATTCATGATTTAACATAAGAAGCATTATGCGCGCTGTTGGTGTCAGGGCTAAATAGTAATGTCGTACTTGAGCCAAATAGAAATGTCGTACCCATGAGCTAACGCGAGCATGCTGGC